>CAMDBK010000019.1 GCA_945889235.1 Chitinophaga pinensis | reverse complement strand
CGGAATTACCGTATTATTGTATATGACATTAATAGTGGCAATGTTGGTGCTTATTTACAAAAAACTGAACGGTATAGGCTATAAAACTGCCAAAAGGAGATTTTTTATGGAAGTTAGAAACCTATCCATTGCCATGATTGTAGAGCAGTGTGGTGGAAATCCAGGGCTTCTCTTTAAAACATAAAAATGGTCGGAATTTCTTCCGACCATGACTGGGTTAAAGCCAGCCTTTTCCTAAAATATCTCTGGCGTGATAAGTAATAATAATGCCTGCTCCTGCACGGGCAAAGGCATACATGTTTTCCATTACAATTTTTTGTTCGTCAACCAAACCTTGCTTGGCTGCGGCTTTCACCATGCTGTATTCGCCCGAAACATTGTAGCAGGCAATCGGCAGTAAAGTATTATCTCTTAATTCACGGATTACATCCAGATAAGCTAGCGCAGGTTTTACCATCAGAATATCAGCGCCTTCGTTTTCATCAATCAATGATTCCTGCAGCGCTTCTCTTCCGTTACGAAAATCCATTTGATATGATTTGCGGTCGCCATGCGAAGGCGAAGAATCTGCCGCTTCACGAAATGGGCCGTAATATGCTGAGGCAAATTTTGTTGAGTAGGACATGATAGCGGTGTTCTCAAAACCATTTTTGTCCAATGTTTGACGGATGGCAAGCACACGCCCGTCCATCATATCTGAAGGGGCTACCATGTCTGCTCCTGCCTGTGCATGGGCCAAAGCCATTTTTGCCAATACATCAACGCTTTTATCATTCTGCACGTACTCGTGTTCCAGAATTCCGCAATGTCCGTGAGTAGTGTAGGCACAAACGCACACATCGGTAATTACATACAACTCATCACCAAATTTATTTTTCAGTTCACGAACTGCTTTCGCAACAATTGAATTTTTATCAAAAGAAGAAGACGCATTTTTTGTTTTTGTTTCACCAACACCAAACAACAACACTTTATTAATTCCATGCTTCAACCCTTTTTCAACATCTTTCAATAGTCTGTCAATCGAAAAATGAAAAACTCCGGGCATGGCTTTAATTGGCTCGGCAACATTTTTTCCCGCAGTAACAAAATACGGATACACAAACATTTCTTTGCTCAACCTTGTTTCAGCAATTGCATTTCTGATAATCGAATTTTTTCTTAGTCTGCGCGGGCGGTGGAGCATGTAAATAAATATAAGGTTGCAATATTACGCATTTTCGTAGCTGTTTTTTTTATATTATTTATGACAAAAACCTGACACAACTGTTTTAGTCAGTTTATAAGATTTTGTTCTGAATAAAAAAGGTTTACTTTTGCGCTCCTGACTTAAAAATCAAGTATTAATTAATTAAATAATAAAATGAAAAAAATCTACTTAATGGCAGCCATTTTGTTTTCAGGTGCAACATTATTTGCACAGGGAACGCTGCAAACACAAAACAAAGCAGTTGTAAAAAGAGTTATGCCTGCGCCAAACAGCGGTACTGCTCAAACTGCAACTCCCACCGATACCACAGGTTGGTCGAACACCGGAAACTGGGCTCCTGTATTTGCAGGAATAAGCGAACAGGTTGTTGCGTTCGGCTATCAAGGCGGTGGCTGGGTTTACGGAAACAATGCTGATGGTTTGAATGAGTGCGCACAAGGTTTTCTGAATGTAAATCAGGCAACTTTAGGTGTGGAAGAAGTGTTGTTACTTTTTACAGGAAAAACAGGAGTATCAGGAAGTGGTACTTCTAAATGTGTAGTAAAAGTGTTTAACATGGCTGCAAATAAAGCACGTAATACAGACGGTGTGGGTGGTCAGGCATTAAACTCACCAGGACCCAACCAATTATTAGCTTCACAGGATTATTTCTTTGATGACATTGATACTACTTTCGGAAACTGGAATGTGATTACGTTCCCGGCTCCGGTTTTTGTTAACGGAACTGATTTTGCTGTTTCTGTAGATTTCACAAATCTGAATGCAGCACAAGATACTGCCGGATTGCTTTGCGACCAGATTGGTGATGCAGACGGACTTGATTATGCTTTCCACAAATTTCAGGGAGCTTGGTATGTTACAGACTTCGCGTTCAGTCAAACCGGAACTGATGATGTGAATAATGATATTGCAATCTTTGCTGTAATTGATGAAAATTTTATCGGCATTGACAGTCCTGAATTTTTCAATGGCATGAAATTAAGCCAAAACAATCCTAATCCAATGAACGGAAACACAGTTATTCAATACGAGTTGGAAAAATATACAACTGCTGTTGAACTTGAAATTTTTGATGTTCACGGAAGAAAAGCAGTTGTAATCAACGAAGGTGAAAAAACTGCCGGTCGTCACAGCATCAGCATCGAGAACACAAAACTTGCTGCGGGAACTTACTACTACTCTTTAAAAGCTAACGGTAACAGATTGACTAAGAAAATGGTTGTTACCAAATAATACTGTTTATCTTTAAAATAAAAAGCCCCTTGCAAATTGCAGGGGGCTTTTTATTTGTAGCTGATTATCTTTGCACCATGAAAAAGAAAACACCCAAAGAATCATTGGCCGTTTTAACCGAAATGGTCTTACCGAATGATACTAACACACTTGGCAACCTGATGGGCGGAAAGCTGCTGCACTGGATGGACATTGCTGCAGCCATTACCGCTCAGCGCCATTGCGGAAGAGTTGTTGTAACTGCATCTGTAAATAATGTAAACTTTAATCAGGCTATAAAATTGGGTGAGATAGTTACCCTTGAATCAAAAATTTCACGGGCATTTTCATCCAGCATGGAAATTTTTATTGATGTGTGGGTAGAGAATAACAACACCGGTGAAAAGAAAAAATGCAATGAAGCCATTTACACATTTGTTGCCGTTGACCAGGTTGGCCGCCCAATTAATGTTCCCGAAATAGTTCCCGAAACAGACTTGGAAAAAGAACGTTTTGATAGCGCTTTGCGAAGAAGACAACTGAGTTTAATCCTTGCCGGAAAAATGAAACCCGAAGAAGCAACGGAACTAAAGGCGTTATTCTCCAATTAATTTTTTGAAATGATTTTTCCGTTAAGGGAACTGTAAAATCAAATCCTTGCAAAAAATACGCCTTCTTGTTTTTTCATTTTCAGCAATCATTCTTTGGTTGTTGGTTTTTTTTTCGGGGAGAGTTCTTTTTCTGATTTTAAATTATTCTCAGCTCAGTTTACATCAGGTATTTCCGGCCTTTTATAAAGGATTTGTAGTTGATATAGGAACAGCCTGTTATCTTTCATTTTTCCTGATTCTGCTTTTTCTTTTGAATGAATTATATCCATCCGTTTTAATCAAAAAAATAATTCAGGGATATTTTATTGTTGCCATCGGGTTAGAGGTAATTATTGAAACTTCGGGAATCTTTCTTTACCGCGAATGGGGAACCACGCTTAACTACAGGGCTTTCCGTTACCTTTTATATCCCTCTGAAGCAAGCGCCTCTATTGAGTGGAAAACAATAATTACAGTTGCCGTTATTTCTGTTGCTGTGATTTTATTCTGGAATTATATTTTCAAAAAAATACTTTCTGCCAACAAAAATTCTTCCTCAAAAAAATGGAGCATTGGGTTAACTCTTCTTATTATTCCATTGCTGATACTTGGAATGCGCGGTGGATTCAGGCAAATTCCTCTTTCAGAAAGCAATTCTTTTTTTTCAGAAAATAATTTTCTCAATCAACTGGCTTTAAACAAAAGCTGGTATTTTTTCAGAAACGTGCTTATGAATGTTCAAAGGGAAAAACCATTTTATAGTTATCCTGAATATGAACAGCCCGGCCTTATTGAAAAGTTGTATCCTGAAAGCGAAAGTAAACAATTGCTGAATCAACGTAAACCAAATGTTGTGCTGATTATTCTTGAAGGCTGGAACACGGATGTTGTTGGATCACTCGGAGGAATTAGCGGCATTACTCCCTGTTTCGATTCACTTGCAAAAAGCGGATTATTGTTCACCAATATGTATTCAAGTGGATCAAGAACTGATCAGGGAATTGTTTCCATTCTCAGCGGGTTTCCTGCGTTACCTGATTTATCAATAGTTCAGGATGTAGAAAAATCCATTAAACTTCCTTCTCTAATTAATGACCTTAAAAAATCAGGATACTTCACTTCATTTTTTTATGGTGGCGAACTTGACTTTTGTAATTTCAGAACTTATTTACTTGCACAAAAAACGGATAAAATAATTGACAAATATAATTTCAGCAAAGCTGAAAGAACAATCACATGGGGCGTTCCCGACCATTTTTTATTTATGAAAGCGGGCTCAGAATTACATAATTCCAAAGAACCGTTTTTCTCTGTTATTCTTACGCAAAGCAGCCATCAGCCCTTTGACAGTCCATTTGAAATTACTTCTGAAAATCCCGATGATGCTGAAAAATACAAAGCAAGTGTGCATTACATTGATAAGGCAATTTCAAAATTTATGAATCAATGCCGCAACGAAAACTGGTTTGATAACACCTTGTTCATTTTTGTTGCTGACCACGGAAATAAAATGCCGCTCGACCGCGAATATAATGATGCTGAACGTTTTCATATTCCGATGTTGTTTTATGGAAATGTATTGGATACTACTTTAAGAGGAACAAAAAATTTAACCATTGCCAATCATCATGACTTGCCGGCAACTTTGCTTTCACAGCTTGGAATACAGCATAAACAGTATCTCTTCAGCAAAAATATTTTAGGTGATTCTGTAATTCCGTTTGCATATTGGTGCACTGACCACTCGATGGGATGGATTACCGAAAATCAAAAAATCGGAATTGATCTTCACACGGCTCAAGTTTTCAAATGGACTAAGCAACCAGTTGAAGAAGAACAAAAAAACGGTGTTGGCTATGTGCAGGAAATTTTGAAATCCTACGAGAACTATTAATCGGCCAGAAACTCTTTAAACCACAAACCCGAATCTTTCATTATTCGTTGCTGTGTTTTAAAATCAACGTGCACGAGACCAAAACGGGTTTTATAACCTTCAGCCCATTCAAAATTGTCCATCAACGTCCACACGAAATAACCTTGAACATTCACGCCTTCATTTTTTGCACGAAGAACCTGCGCTAAATAATCTTTAAAAAACTGAACACGTTTTGCATCGTGCACTCTGCCATTCTCAACCACATCAGGGAAAGCACAGCCATTTTCAGTAACATAAATTTTCTTTACGTTGGGATAGGCAGCAAATTTTTTCAGCACTTTGTAAATTCCTTCGGGGTAAACTTCCCAGCCCATTTCAGTTGTTTCTACATGTCTTCTTTTTGCCGGAACCTGCAATCCTTTCATATATGGGATAATGAAATTTGCACGCGCAATTTCACGCGTATAATTCTGAACACCGATAAAATCAAAATCAAATTTCATTTTTTCTTCATCGCCCGGCTGCATATATTTTTCAACTTTTTTTATTGCAGGCAACGACTCCATAGGATATCCCATTCCTAAAGCAGGTTCTATAAAAAGACGGTTGACCATTGCATCCCAGCGTTCCACTGTTTTTGCGTGAACATCTTTTCCCTTAAATGGCTCAATGGATGAGCAGGAAAAAGTAGTTCCAATATTAGCATCTTTCACATTGCGTCTTATTATTCTTCCACCTTCGGCCTGGCAAAGTGTTGTATGGTGCGCTGCAGGAATAAAATTTTTAAATCCTGTTTTTCCGGGCGCATGAATTCCTAATAAATAACCAATAGCAGTAAATGCAAGTGGCTCATTCATTACCATCCAATTCTTTACACGATCGCCATAAGCCTTCGTTATCACTTCAACATATTCATTGTACCAACTAAGTACATCACGGTTTGTCCATCCACCTTTATCTTGCAAAGCCTGCGGAATATCCCAGTGATACGTTGTAAGCCAGGGTTGAAGCCCTTTTTCTAAACAAGTATCAATTACTTTATTATAAAAATCCAGACCCTTTTGATTTACTGCTCCTGTTCCCTGCGGCAATATTCTTGACCATGCAGTAGAAAAACGAAACACTTGCATATTCATCTGACGAATAAAATCAATATCCTGTGCATAGCTGTGATAAAAATCACAACTCACATCACCGTTCTCGCCTGTCTTTATATTTTTCTTTCCATGCGAAAATGTATCCCATACTGAAGGTCCTTTGCCATCTGCATTGTGTCCACCTTCAATCTGATAAGCTGCTGTGGCAACGCCCCACAAAAAATCATCCCCGAAAGCAGATTTTGATAATTCTGCCGGAGCAAAATAGCCCATCGCATTTAATTGTGGTAATAGCGCAATACCTGCAGTAGTAGCGCCAAGTGCTTTTAAGAGTTCTCTTCTATTCATAGTATGGATTTGTTCTCCCCCTTAGGGGGAGTTAGAGGGGGCTTAGTGTTTTTGCAACTCAGGATTTTTAAGCATAGGAATAAGATGCTTAAACATATCGTTTGTCATTTTTTCTAAATTATATTCTGCTTTCCAGCCCCACTCCATTTGTGCAAATGTGTCATCAATACTATGCGGCCAGCTATCAGCAATCTGTTGGCGGTGGTCAGGTTTGTAAGTAATTTCAAAATCAGGAAAATGATTTTTTATTTCTGCCGCAATTTCTTTTGGCGAAAAACTCATACCTGCAATATTGTATCCGTATCGTGCTGATAATTTTTCGGAAGGCGCGTGCATCAAATCTATTGTTGCTTTAATGGCATCGGGCATATACATCATTGGCAACGTAGTTTGTTTTCCAAGAAAACATTCAAAATTTCCTTTCAAAATTGCATCATGAAAAATCTGGACAGCATAATCTGTTGTGCCTCCACCGGGCATGGATTTATAACCAATTAAGCCCGGATAGCGTATGCTGCGCACATCCACACCAAACTTTTTGTAATAATATTCGCACCATCTTTCACCTGCAAGTTTGCTTATGCCGTAAACGGTGCTGGGTTCTGCAATTGTGTTTTGCGGTGTTTTTACTTTAGGAGTGCTTGGACCAAAAATAGCAATGGAACTTGGCCAGAAAATTTTCTCAATCTTTTTTTCTTTCGCTAAATCCAGCACATTGAAAAGCCCTTCCATGTTCAGTTTCCAGGCCGATTTTATTTTTGCTTCGGCAGTTGCAGAAAGCAAAGCAGCCAGCAAATAAACCTGAGTGATTTTATGTTTTTCAATTACTTCAGCAAGTTTATCTCCATTTAATACATCAAGAATTTCAAACGGTCCGTCATTCATCACCGTGTCCGAAGCGCCTTTGATATCCGAGGCCACAACGTTATCAACACCATAAATTTCACGAAGTTTTTCAACCAAATCCGTCCCGATTTGTCCTGATGCGCCAATGACAATTGCTTTCTCTTTTCTCGTCATAATTGAAATATTAGAGCGTAAAAATATCAATCTTTGTATACTTTTACGCAATCGCAATAGAACACAATTATGGCTGACGAAAAAACAATTATTAATTCATCCAAAGCTCCTGAGCCTGTGGGCGCATATCCGCATGCGCGAAAAGTTGGAAACCTGCTTTTTCTTTCCGGTGTTGGTCCGCGCGAAAAAGGTAACAAAAAAATTCCCGGAGTTGAGTTGGATGAAAATGGAAAAATTGTTTCGTATGACATTGAAAAGCAATGCCACTCAGTATTTGCGAATGTGCGATACATTCTGGAAGATGCCGGAAGTAGTTGGGACAACATTGTAGATGTAACCGTTTTCCTCACCAATATGAAAGATGATTTTGCAGCTTACAACCGCATTTATGCCGACTATTTTAAAGACAATCGTCCCTGCCGGACAACAGTAGAAATAAATTGTCTCCCCACTCCTATTGCGATTGAACTGAAAGTGATTGCTACTATTTAAAATTGTTTTATGAAGATTTCTTACAACTGGCTTAAACAATATATTGATTTAAAAATTTCTCCCGAAGAAACTGCTGCATTACTCACCGATTGCGGATTGGAAGTGGAGAACATAGAAAAATTTCAATCCGTAAAAGGCGGATTGGATGGCCTGGTGATTGGTGAAGTAAAAGAAAGAGAAAAGCATCCTGATGCTGATAGATTAAGTGTAACCAAAGTAGATGTTGGCGGTGCTGAGTTACTGAACATTGTTTGCGGTGCGCCCAATGTTGAAGCAGGACAAAAAGTAGTTGTGGCAACTATTGGCGCAACTGTTTACCCTGTAACAGGCGAACCTTTTCAAATCAAAAAATCAAAAATACGTGGAGCATTATCGGAAGGAATGATTTGTGCAGAAGATGAAATCGGTTTAGGGAGAAGCCATGCAGGAATTTTGGTTTTGAATTCTTCTGCAAAAGTTGGAACAAGCGCAAAAGAATATTTTAAAATAGAAGATGATTATATTCTTGAAATTGGTTTAACTCCAAACCGTTCTGATGCGGCTTCGCATATTGGTGTGGCGAGAGATTTGGCAGCAGTTATAAACGGATGCAAGAATCAAGATGCAAGAATCAAGATGCCTTCAGTTGAGAATTTTTCTGTTGATAATGAGAGCCTGAAAATTGAAGTTATTATTGAAGATACTGATGCTTGTCCTCGTTATTCAGGTGTAACAATTTCTGGTGTTGAAGTAAAAGATTCTCCGGAATGGTTGCAGACTCGATTGAAATCAATCGGGTTGAAACCGATTAATAATATTGTAGATGCAACGAATTTTGTTTTGCATGAACTCGGACAACCGCTTCATGCTTTTGATGCAGATAAAACCACCGGCAACAAAGTAGTGGTGAAAAAAATGCAACAAGGAACAAAGTTTACCACACTTGACGGAACAGAGCGTGAACTTTCATCCAATGATTTGATGATTTGCAATGCAGAAGAAGGCATGTGCATTGCCGGAGTTTTCGGTGGTTTGAAATCAGGAATTAATGCTGAAACAAAAAATATATTTTTAGAAAGCGCTTATTTCAATTCTGTTTCTATTCGCAAAACATCACGCTTGCACGGACTGAAAACAGATGCATCATTCCGGTTTGAACGTGGCGCTGATCCAAACATAACTGTCTATGCACTGAAGCGTGCTGCACTTTTGATAAAAGAAATTGCAGGTGGAAAAATTTCTTCTTCTGTTGTTGATGTGTATCCAAAAGCAATTGAAAATTTCAAAATTGATTTTTCTTACAGCAACTGTGAAAGGCTTATCGGCAAAGCATTATCGAAAGAAATCATTAAAAATATTCTTCGTGATTTAAAGATTGAAATTGAAAAAGAAACGGAAACCTGTTTGCAACTTTCTGTTCCTCCTTTCAAAGCAGATGTAACGCGTGAGGTGGATGTGATTGAAGAAATACTTCGTGTTTATGGTTACAACAATGTGGAGATTCCTTCACTGCTTCGCTCTTCTATTTCTTATTCAACAAAACCGGATGCAGAGAAAGCGAAGAATACAATTTCTGATTTGCTGACTGCAAAAGGCTTTACAGAAATCATGTGTAACTCGCTGACAGCAGAGAAATATTCTGAGTTGCTGGGCGAAAAAGAAAAAGCAAAAAACGTTCACATTCTGAATCCATTGAGCAGCGATTTGAATGTGATGAGACAGACTTTATTATTCAACGGATTGGAAATGATTGCGCATAATATCAATCGTAAAAATCCTGATTTAAAATTTTATGAGTTTGGAAAGACTTATCATCTCAGCGATTCAGGCGACTGGAAATACATGGAGAAAAACAGATTCTCTATTCTTGTAACCGGAAGAAAACAATCCGAAAACTGGAATACCAATGCTGATAATGCTAATTTTTTTCAACTGAAAGGCATGGTTGAATCAGTATTCAGAAAGCTTGGCATTGAGGCAAAGGAGGTAACTGCTGAAAACAATTCTCAACTCTTTTCTTATTCCACAGTTTATGAATCAGTAAAGAAAAAAGTAGTTGAGTTTGGAGGAGTGAAAAAATCTGTTCTTAAAAAGCTGGATATAGATCAAGAAGTTTTTTATGCTGATTTTGATTGGGATGAAATTTTAAATCAGGTAAAAAAAGTTTCTGTAAAATATACGGAAGTGCCTGTGTATCCTTCTGTGCGCAGGGATTTAGCTCTGCTGGTTGACAAACAGGTTCGTTATGCCGACATCAAAGAACTTGCATTAAAAACAGAGCGCAACTTGCTTAAAGAAGTAAATCTGTTTGATGTATATGAAGGAAAAAATCTGGAACCGGGTAAAAAATCTTATGCAGTTTCATTTATCATTCAGGATGAGAAAGCAACACTGAATGATAAAACTATCAGCAAAGTGATGGAGAAAGTTGCTGCAACATTGAAAGAAAATTTAGGAGCTACAATTCGATAGTTTGGAGATTGCTTCGCTCTCGCTCGCAATGACGGGTAAAAATAAAAAAGGATGAAACCTGTGGGTTTCATCCTTTTTTATTTTATAACTTGGACTTTAATATTCGTCCTCGTTGAAGAAAAAATCATCTTTGGTAGGGTAGTCAGGCCAGATGTCTTCAATGGCATCATACACTTCTCCCTCGTCTTCAATTTCCTGAAGATTTTCTATTACTTCAAGCGGTGCGCCTGAGCGCATGGCGTAATCAATCAATTCATCTTTAGTAGCAGGCCAAGGAGCGTCTTCAAGATAGGATGCGAGTTCAAGTGTCCAATACATAGTTCTATTTTTTTAACAGTTCAACGATGATTTGTTGATGTGAAATTTTTACAAATTCACTTTTTACAAGTCCGCAAAAGTAAAAATTAAATGATACAAAAAAATTTTGTGGAAAAAAATATGAAAACCTTATTGAATACGGGGCTTCCAAGGGGTTTCTGACAGGTTTTCGTCATACGTCAGTTTGCGCGAAAGAACGAAAAGGTAGTCGGAAAGGCGATTGAGGTACTTAACAACGATGTCAGGAACGGGTTCACTTTGTGCAAGATTTACAACATCTCTCTCTGCTCTTCTGCATATACAACGTGCAACATGACAGAACCCGATTACATCGTTTCCGCCTGGTAACACAAATGATTTCAGTTCCGGCAAGGTTTCATTCATCTTATCAATTTCTTTTTCCAGAAGTTCAACATCCTCTTCATTCAGGTACGGAACTTTTAAATTATTTTTTCCGGGTTCAGAGGCAAGAATAGACCCCAGTGTAAAAAGCCGATCCTGAATTTCGCTGAGTATTTCAATAGCGCGTGTATCAATATTTTTGAATCGAATCAAACCAATATATGCATTCAATTCATCAACTGTTCCGTATGCTTCAATTCGTGCATCACATTTGGAAACGCGCTTGCCACCGAAGAGTGCGGTGGTTCCTTTGTCGCCTGTTTTGGTGTAGATTTTCATGTGTAAATTATTTGTTTTTCATCAGCCACATGGAATTCGCATTAATGATATTCATTCTCCTATAGGTATTTTTGTCATGCTCATTTCATTAATTCTGATTTGCCATAAAAACAGATTCCTTGTGCTGACTTATATCCAAGCCCATCAATTCCTGCTCTTCGCGAACTCGAAGCGGAGTAATAAAATTGGTAATCTTAAAAATTAATACCGAGCCGAAAAAAGTAAATGCCGAAACAATCACCAGTGCAATCAAATGATATTTCAGCAATTCAAATGAACCAGTTATTACTCCACCTTGTTTTGCAAAAATGGCGGTCGCAATCATTCCCACAATTCCTCCAACTCCGTGACAGGGAAAAACATCAAGCGTATCATCCAATGTTGATTTGGTGGACTTCCAGTGAACAGCATAATTACTCACCACCGCAGCGATTACTCCGATAAAAATTCCGGGACCGTATTCTACATAACCTGCTGCGGGTGTAATTGCAACAAGTCCGACTACCGCGCCAATACAGGCTCCCAACGCAGATGGTTTTCTTCCACGCATGGCATCTATGAGAACCCACGCAAGCATGGCAGCAGCAGAAGCAAGGTTGGTATTAATGAAAGCCGTTACAGCAAGTGAAGAAGCGCCTAGCGCTGAACCTGCATTAAAACCAAACCAACCAAACCACAGCAAGCCTGTACCTAGAATTACATACGGAATATTAACAGGCGAAAATTCTTCCTTTACCAAATGTGATTTTCTTCTGCCTAAAACCATTGCTCCTGCAAGCGCAGCAAAACCAGCAGAGATATGCACTACACTTCCACCAGCAAAATCAAGCACACCCCATTTGTAAAGAAATCCATCGGGGTGCCATGTCCAGTGTGCAAGCGGACAATAGATAAGCAAACTGAAAAGCGTGATAAAAATTAAATAACTCCAGAAACGCACACGCTCTGCAAACGAGCCTGTAATCAATGCAGGTGTAATGATTGCGAACTTCAGTTGAAACGCTGCGAACAACACAAAAGGAACTGTACTTCCGATTACAGGATGCGGTGCAGTGCCAACATTATTGAAAAGAAAATACGTTGTTGGATTACCAATAATGCCACCTATACTCTCACCAAAAGCAAGGCTGAAGCCAACAGTAAACCACACAATAGTTATTACACCCAATGCAATAAAACTTTGCAGCATGGTGGAAATAATATTTTTTGGTTTCACCATTCCTCCATAAAAAAATGAAAGTCCGGGAGTCATGATTAATACAAAAGCCGAAGCGGTAATTATCCACGCAAGGTTTCCTGTATCTATTGCTCCTTCTGCTGCTTCGGGATGATTGGCAGGATAAAAAGCCATCAATAAACTCAAGGCAAAAAGCAACACGAATGCTATTGTTCCGTATTTTTTTTTCTTTTCTCCTTCAGTGAATTTCATTTTTTATTGCGGTTATTAAACTGCGGCAAGTACATGTTTTATTTCAGGATTTAATTGATCTGACTCCACAAAACCATCTTTCAATCTTACAATGCGGTGAGCGTGTTTGGCAATATCTTCTTCGTGTGTAACAACAATAATGGTATTTCCCTGGCGATGTATTTCTTCAAACAATCCCATAATCTCAATCGAGGTTTTTGAATCAAGATTTCCGGTTGGTTCATCTGCTAATATTATAGAAGGACGATTTACCAACGCTCTTGCAACAGCCACACGTTGGCGTTGTCCGCCCGAAAGTTCGTTGGGTTGGTGTTTCATTCTGTCGCCAAGCCCAACCTGTGTCAACACTTCTTCAGCTCGTTTTTGCCTGTCGGCTTTTGACATTCCTGCATAAATCAACGGAAGCATTACGTTTTCAAGCGCAGTGGAACGGGGCAATAAATTAAAGGTCTGAAACACAAAACCAATTTCCTTGTTCCGGATTTCAGCAAGATCATTGTCTTGTAATTTGCTTACATCCGTTCCGTTCAGAACATAACTGCCCGCAGTAGGCGTATCAAGGCATCCGAGAATATTCATCAGCGTTGATTTTCCGGAACCCGATGGTCCCATCAGCGCCACGTATTCGTTTTTGTTAATGTCAACCGAAACATCGTTCAATGCTTTTACCAGCTCTGTTCCTATAGTATAGTGCCGGGCAATGTGTGTTATTTTTATTATGTTTTCCAAGTGAAATTATTATTGCTGCGAAGGTAAAAAATAAACAGGCTGAAATATTGGCATAATTATTAGAATAAAAGTTGCCACAGATTCACAGATTTTTTGAATTCTTTAGTTTTAATCTGTGAATCTGTGGCAAAGTTTACTTCGGTTTTAGTTTTACCTTTGCGCCAATCATTAAAATGAGCACCAAAAAAATTCTTTTTACTCTTCTGTTCATTGCTGCTGTAAATTATTCATTTGCTCAGGTAAATATCGTTGCTGATGCAGCTATTGATTCATTAGTTGCAAAACATGTACGCATCAACTCTGAGGGAAAAGGTTTCCCCGGTTTCCGTGTTCAGATTTTTTCTGATTCAGGGAACGGTGCGCGTGAGCGAGCCAACGAAAAACGTTCACAATTTGTTTTAAAATATCCTGAGGTTCCTGCTTATCTTGATTTCAATAATCCTAATTTTATTGTGCGTGTGGGTGATTTCCGCACCAAACTGGAAGCACGAAAATTTCTTAATTCTATTAATATTGAATTTACTTATGCCTTTGTAAGAAAGGACATGATACAACCTCCACCAATTGATTAATTCTTAATTTCGTACTAAATAATAACCCTTAAATCCAAACACCATGTATTTTATTTCTTTATCAGTTACGCTGTTCATAATTATAGCAGCAGTTCATTTACTCGCCAAAGTGAGGAATGAAAATCTAGGAATTTTTTCAAAACTGGTTTCTTACCTTGTTTTGCTTGTTGCCTTGTTGATGCTTTGTTGTCAGCTTTTGCGCGGAGTTGACAGAATGGAAAGAGGCGAAGGAAAATGTAAAAAAGAATGCAAGCGCGAAATGATGATGGGTGGCAAAGGCGACCATCACATGATGATGATGAAAAAATGCCGCAAAGGTGAAATGAAAGGCAAATGCAATATGGGAATGCACGAAGAAGCCTGCTGCAAAATGGGCGGAAAAGAAGGTGAATGCTGCGGTGGAAAAGACATGAACTGTGAAATGGAATGTTGCAAAGACAGCACTGCTCATGCAAAATGCAAAGGCATGGAGAAAGAAGTGGAAATAATTATAGAAGAGAAAGAATAGACTTTAGTTGTCTTTGAATTCTTTATTCAGGTATGACTTTAAATAAGTAGCATAATACCTATGACCTTGATTATTCAGATGCCCGTCCGGATAATCATTAAATAGTTGTTTTTGACATTCCGGTATCATCCAGTTACCAGCCAAGTCACTATCCAACAAAAGATTCGCGTATTTTTCTTTTATTTCATCTACTTTCATGTCTGCCTCTTTTATTTCAACAATTAAAACTATTCTGAAGTTAACCTGATTTTGCTCGCATACTTTTTTAATCTCTTTCAGGTATTTTTTAGTGATGTGTGTGTCTTTTCTAATCCTCTCATATTCTATCTTTTCTTTAACCCTGAAACGAATTGAATACAAGCGCGAGAGAAGTGAACTTTTTGAAATTATTTTTTCAAAAACACTTGCGGTGTTTCCGATATAATATTTTTGTAAGGTAATGTAATTATACGTTGATTGTGCTGAAGCAAAATGTTTGCCATCAATATCTGTCTGAAGGGCACCGGCATTTGTAAAATAAAAAAACAAACTATCTGGAGTTAATTTTCTGTCCTCTTTCATTAAATCATTTCCTAAAAAAAACATCACAAATACAATATCGGGTTTTAGTTCAGGAATATATTTTTTAGCCACACCCAAATATTGAGGCGGATCAGCAGTTGGTATTCCTGTATTTACTACTTCATAATTTGTTTCATTTCTTAATATATCTGTAAACGAACTGTCCCAAATCGGCTCAGATGAATGACCCCATGTAAAGCTGTCACCAATAAATAGAATTTTCTTTTTTGTTGAATCATGTTCTTCAAATTCAGGGGAACGAAATCCATCTGAATTTATTTTTAGCAACCCTAATTGTTTGGGCCAATCATATTCGGGGTTTGCTACGACAAGGCCATACTTATTAACATAAAAATTATCTGTTTCCTTTAAAGTGTCTACCGGGTGAAAATTAAGCCAATTAGGTTTTATATCCCCCGGCTTATAACCCATGAAGCGGAGAATAACTTCAATGATAATGCAGGCAACCAATACAAAAGAAAATTGAAATAGTATACGTTTTGTTCTTTCCGACATTGTGAAGTTTGTTGTTGTGCAAAATTATTTTATTTGTCTTATCTTCTGTGATGCACTCAGTACAATTAGTAAGTTTGTTTGTTTCTAAAAAGCAACATGCCTCACCTACATCTTGAAACCCGCATCAACGCACCCATAGACCGCTGCTTTGACCTTGCGCGAAGCATTGACCTGCACAAACTAAGCACTGGCAACACACAGGAAGAAGCCATTGCCGGAACTACCACCGGACTGATTGGCTTAAACGAAACCGTAACCTGGAGGGCAAAACATTTTGGGGTGTGGCAAAAGCTGACTTCAAAAATTACGGAGTATGAGCACCCTCATTTTTTTGTGGATGAAATGCTGCAAGGGGCTTTTAAATCTATTTATCATAAACACCAGTTCAGGCAGGAAGGCAACATTACTATTATGACGGATGATTTTCATTTTGAATCTCCCTTGGGAATTTTGGGAAGGATTGCTAATAAATTATTTCTGACCAAATATCTTACAGAGCTTTTAAGTGAAAGGAATAAAATGATTAAGGAGTTTGCGGAGGGGGAAAGATGGAGGGAGGTGCTGAAGTAATTACTAATTTCGCACCTCATTTAATTATTACCCCATGTCCTCAACACTTACTACACAACCCGGCATAGCAGAAGTGCTGGAACTTTTCAAAATAGGAAAAGAAAATTCAGGCGCTTCAACCGGCACAAAAACACTTAAAACACAAGGCACTAAAGTTGATTCTTTTTCGCCTGTAGATGGTGAACTGATTGCCACCGTAAATGCTGCAACACCGGAAGATTATGAAACGGTAATAAAAACTGCTGAAGCTGCATTTAAGGAATGGCGCATGGTTCCTGCGCCCAAGCGCGGAGAAGTGGTGCGCCAGATTGGCGATGAGCTGCGCAAATACAAAAACGAATTAGGGATGTTGGTTTCCTACGAAATGGGAAAAAGCTACCAGGAAGGCATGGGCGAAGTGCAGGAAATGATTGACATCTGTGATTTTGCCGTTGGGCTTTCGCGCCAGTTGCATGGGTTGACCATGCACAGTGAGCGTCCGCTGCACCGCATGTATGAGCAATACCATCCGTTGGGAGTGGTGGGAATTATTTCTGCTTTTAATTTTCCGGTGGCTGTGTGGGCGTGGAATGCTGCACTGGCATGGGTTTGTGGTGATAGCTGTGTTTGGAAACCAAGTTCAAAAACTCCGTTGTGCGCATTGGCTTGTCAGAATATTATTGCCCCCGTTTTGAAAAGAAATAATGTGCCGGAAGGCGTAAGTTGTGTAGTAATCGGCAATGCTTCAGGCGATTTAATGAATAAAGATAAACGTGTTCCGCTGGTTTCGTTCACGGGTTCTACCCGCATCGGAAGGCGTGTGGCTTCAATGGTTGCCGAGCGTTTCGGCAGAACGATTTTAGAACTGGGCGGCAACAATGCCATCATTGTTTCGGAACATGCCGATATAAAAATGGTGTTGGTGGGTGCTGTGTTTGGTGCTGTGGGAACAGCAGGTCAGCGTTGCACTTCCACACGAAGATTGATTGTTCACGAAAGTATTTACGATAAAACAGTTTCTGTTTTGAAAAACGCATATGGTCAACTCAGTATCGGAAATCCGCTGGACGAAAAAAATCATGTTGGCCCGCTGATTGACAAAAAAGCAACTGAAGATTACCTCAACGCCATTGAGCGCGCCAAACAGGAAGGTGGTCAACTTGTTGTGGAAGGCGGAGTGCTTAACGGGAACGGATATGAAAGTGGTTGCTATGTAAAACCCTGCATCATTGAAGCGAAAAACGAATTTCACATTGTGCAGGAAGAAACCTTTGCTCCTATTTTGTATGTGATGAAATACAAAACCATTGAAGAAGCAATTGAAATGCAGAACGGAGTTCCACAGGGATTGTCGTCATCCATCTTCACCACCAACATGCGCGAGATGGAAAAATTTCTTTCACAAGCAGGCAGCGATTGCGGAATTGCCAACGTGAACATAGGAACATCGGGCGCGGAAATAGGTGGCGCTTTTGGCGGAGAAAAAGAAACCGGTGGCGGCAGAGAAAGCGGCAGCGATGCCTGGAAAATTTACATGCGCAGACAAACCAACACCATTAATTATGGCGACAGCCTTCCGCTGGCGCAGGGGATAAGATTTGACTTATAGTATGTTTTTAACTCTACGTCCTTTGCGAATTCTTTGCGCCCTTTGCGGTTTGGTTTTCATTTCTTCCTGCTCAAAAGAACCACAAGAAAAAAAATCCGAACCCGGAAAATTCTTTGACCTTGTTGCTTATTTCTCAAAAGAAGCAGATGCACTGAACACAACAAAACCTGAAATCACCAAAACAATAATAAAAGACGGAGCAACAGAAACTAAAACCTTATCCGACAGCATCGACTGGAAAAAAGAACTAAAGATATTTTCTGAAAACAGCATCAACAAGCCCGCATGGAAAGACAGCTTTTCTGCTGATACTTTAAAAGAAAGTAGCAGTAACACCATCACCTACAAAACTGCTGACGAAAAAATATCGGTAAAAGAAATTGTAATCATCACCGATAGCCTTTGGCAGCCAACCGCAATTTCCATTAAACGCGATGCAAAAAACTTTCTCTACACCTCTCAGCAAACATTGTGTTATATTCCAAAAAAATCTTATCGCTTAGACAGTGAAATGCATGTGCGCTGGACGTTTGACACGAAGTTCAGCGTGGAAGGAATTTTTTAGAATTGAATAATTACTATTCGAGTCTATATTTTTCTTAGATTGTTGAAGAAACTCTTTCGGGTACTCCAATATTACCTGAGTAATAATCCGCTTAACTGAAATTTATTTATCTATAAATTTGGCCAACAATCTCTTTTATATTTTCTAATTATTTAAACCCATTGTGTGAAATTAAGCGAACGCATTTTTTATTCTTCCAAAAGGTTTGTTAGTAATTGCGTTGATGTATTGTAGAACACCATTGCAATATTCTAACAGAAACAAACCTACTCAATTTCTCTTTTCCTTTTAAAACACCTTTTCAACAACCTTTTTTAAAAAATAATTTAAAAATTCGGTCAAAACCGAACAGCTATATATTTTTTCTGTTTTTAATTTGTCCCAACAAAAAAACAGAATATGCTACCTGAACATGAAATACAGCTGGAAAGAAAACGATTAAGTAACGAAATAAAAACAGCTGTTACAAATAAACTAATAGAGCTTATGTGGAGTAGTTGTGATTTTGCAAAAGCTGCAAACAAACGTCCTTCAACCATGTGTGAATTTGTTTCGAAAGATGGTAATTATGAAACAGATACATTGGTAGAAAACTTCTATTATTTAAGTTACAGGGTATCATTTAACATTGAGCGCTGCTCTTTTAAAGGTTATACAGCCGAAAAAAAATTACCTAAAAACCAAAAATGATTACGTCCGCAGCAAACGCATACACAAATGGATTGAACGCATATACGTTTGAAGTAAACGCATACGTAAATGAGTTGAACATGTATGCATCTGAAGCAAACGCATACACAAATGGACTGAACGCATACACGTTTGAAGCAAACGCATACACAAATGAGTTGAGCGCATACACATTTGAAGCAAACGCATACACAAATGTGTTGAACACATACATATTTGATGCAAATGCATACACAAATGACTTGAGCATATATACGTTTGAAGCAAACGCATATATGTCTGAACCAAACGCACACATTTTCATTTCAAAAACAATAATCCCTAACTAAAAAAAACCAACCACTATGCCTACTTACAAAATTCATTGCAAAAGAAGTTACCACAACCTTATTTATGATAACATTAATGATTTTGCTGTTGGCGTTGCCGATGGTATATATGGTAACGCAGGTACTTTTATTACACCCACGCTTGGCGAACTTTTTTTCCGCGGGTTAATAACAGATTTTGTAAATAAAAAAGGAAGTTACGAAAGCGGAAATGTACCCCGCACCGTTTTTATTACTGCCAAAGACAACCTGATGGAAGGGCTTGATACCAATGCTGATTATGTTGACAGCGTTGCACAGGGAAATACCAACACCGTTACCCTGGGCGGATACGAAGCAACCAAAGGAAATTCAAGTGCTGTAAACCCTCCTGTGCAGCCAACAGGTATAATTATTACCCGCGGAATTAGTGGTGAGCTGCTTGCCGAGTGTGCTAAAATAGATAAAGTAGTTTTTTACGGTGCACTGCTTACAGCCGATAATCCCCTGCCCGATAACATTGGCATAAATGCAGCAGGGCAAGTGGTGGTAACGGGTAATAATAATCCTATGCCCGGGCCACCATC
>CAMDBK010000018.1 GCA_945889235.1 Chitinophaga pinensis | reverse complement strand
CGGAGGAACACAAAAATTCATTGAAGACCTTGGCGGCACTGTAATTCCGGTGGAACAACTAACTTCTTATCCATCTATTTTAGGGGGAAGAGTAAAAACATTGCATCCAAAAATATTTGGTGGAATCCTTGGCAGACGTGAGTTACAGTCTGACCTGTTACAATTAGAAGAATACGAAATACCTGAAATTGATTTGGTGATTGTTGATCTTTATCCGTTTGAAGCTACGGTTGCTTCGGGCGCTGCGGAACAGGATATTATTGAGAAAATTGACATTGGCGGCATTTCGCTTATCCGCGCTGCTGCAAAGAATTTTAAAGATGTGCTGATAGTTTCTTCACGTGATGAATATCCTGAGTTGCTTGAATTGCTGAACGAAAAAAACGGTTCAACATCGTTGGAAGAACGCAGACAACATGCGTTGAATGCATTTCATATTTCATCAAATTACGACAGCGCTATTTTCAATTATTTTAATCAGGGAAAGAAAAATATTTTCAAGCAAAGTATAGCGCAGGCGCAAGTATTGCGGTACGGTGAAAATCCGCATCAGCAAGGTATCTTCTATGGAAAAATGGAAGACCTGTTTGATAAATTGCATGGCAAAGAATTATCTTATAACAACTTGTTAGATGTTGATGCCGCAGTTGCCTTAATCGCAGAATTTACGGAACCAACCTTTGCCATTCTTAAACACAACAATGCATGCGGAATTGCCAGCAGAACTAATTTAACTGACGCATGGAAAGCTGCACTGGCAGCAGATCCTGTTTCAGCGTTTGGTGGAATATTAATCACCAACCGTGAAGTAGATGAAGCAACCGCAACCGAAATTAACAATCTGTTTTTTGAAGTGATAATTGCACCTTCATATTCTAGTGCATCACTTGAGATTCTGAAACAAAAAAAGAACAGAATTATTTTAGTTCAAAAACCTGTTGAGTTTTCTAAAAAACAATTTCGCACGTTACTGAATGGTGTGATAGAACAGGACAAAGATTTGAAAACTGAAACCATTGCCGATATGAAAACGGCAACTGTAAAAGCCCCGACAGCAAATGAATTGAACGATATGGAATTCGCCAACAAAATTGTGAAGCACACAAAAAGCAACACCATTGTTCTGGCAAAAAACAAACAACTTTTAGCAAGCGGTGTTGGACAAACTTCACGTGTTGATGCACTGAGACAAGCCATCGCAAAAGCAACATCATTTGGTTTTGACCTCAACGGTTCGGTGATGGGCTCTGATGCATTTTTTCCTTTTCCCGATTGCGTTGAGATTGCACATAAGGCAGGAGTTACAGCAGTACTGCAACCCGGTGGTTCGGTAAAAGATCAGGAATCAATTGACTATTGCAACACCAACGGAATGGCAATGGTAATGACAGGAACAAGACATTTTAAACATTAATAACAACATACAAACGAAAACCATTTATGGGACTTTTCAATTTTTTAACACAGGAAATTGCGATTGACCTTGGCACGGCCAACACACTGATTATTCATAACGACAAAGTGGTGGTGGATGAGCCTTCTATTGTTGCAATAGACAGGCGCACAGAAAAAGTGATGGCTGTAGGAAAAAAAGCCATGCTGATGCACGGAAAAACGCATGAGAATATTAAAACCATTCGGCCGCTACGTGACGGTGTAATTGCGGATTTCCAGGCTGCCGAAGCCATGATTCGTGAAATGATTAAGATGGTAAGCCCCACTAAGAATTCGTTTTTCCAACCTTCTTTGAAAATGGTTATTTGTATTCCTTCAGGTATTACAGAGGTGGAGAAACGTGCGGTTCGCGACTCAGCTGAACACGCAGGAGGAAAAGAAGTTTATCTGATTCAGGAACCGATGGCAGCAGCAATAGGTATTGGTATTGATGTGGAAGAGCCTATGGGAAATATGATTATTGACATCGGTGGCGGAACCAGCGAAATTGCGGTAATTGCGCTGGGCGGTATTGTGTGCGACCGTTCTATCCGCACGGCAGGTGATGAATTTACAGCCGACATTGAAAATTATATCCGCAGTGTACACAACGTTCTTGTAGGCGAGCGCACCGCTGAAAAAATAAAAATTGAAGTGGGTTCTGCGTTGACTGAATTGGAAAATCCTCCGCCAGAACTTGCAGTTCACGGAAGAGATTTAATGACCGGAAAACCAAAAGAGATAAAAGTTACTTACCAGGAAATTGCACAGGCACTGGATAAATCCATTATTAAAGTGGAGACAGCGGTAATGAATGCGTTAGAGTTAACACCTCCTGAACTTTCTGCTGATATTTTCAGAACAGGACTTTATTTGGCGGGCGGTGGTGCATTGTTACGCGGACTTGATTTGCGTATTTCACGCAAGACAGGTTTGCCTGTTCACATTGCAGAAGACCCGTTGCGCGCGGTTGCCCGCGGCACAGGAATTGCGCTGAAGAATATTGACAAGTTCCCGTTCCTGATGCGATAACACCCCACCCAGCCTCCCCTATGGTGAGGAGAAAGAATGAAAAATATATTTGTATTTATCTGGCGAAATCATTTTGTTTTTCTCTTCCTGATTTTACAAAGTCTTTCTGTTTACCTGCTTATACAGAATAATAATTATCAGCGGGCGGGTTTCATTAATTCAGCATCTGCTACTGCCGGAAATTTTCTGAATGTTTATAACAATATCACCGAATATTTTTCGCTAAAAAAAGCGAATGATATTCTTGCCGCAGAAAATGCAGAACTGAAAAAGCATCATCCTAGTTCTTTCTTCAGATATGATGTGCAGGTGTTCAATGTAAATGATACGGTTTACCGCCAGCAATACACCTACCGCGCTGCCAGAGTGGTAAACAAGACTGTAAACAAACGCAACAATTACCTTACGCTGAACCGCGGAAGTCTGCACGGTATTGAACGAAATATGGCAGTGATTACACCTGTTGGTGTTGTTGGAATTGTAAAAGATGTTTCTGCAAATTTCTGCACAGTAATTTCGATGCTGCATGTGAATTCAAAAATAAGTGCACAGATAAAAAACAATAATTATTTCGGGTCGATGGTGTGGAACGGGAACAATGCTTCGCTGGTTAATCTGGTTGATATTCCTTCCCACGTAAAGCTGCACAAAGGCGATACGGTTATTACGACTTCATTCTCCGCCATTTTTCCTGAAGGAGTTGTTGTAGGTACCATTGAAGATTTTGAACTGGAACCCGGAAATAATTTCTACACCATAAAAGTAAAACCGGGAACAGATTTCCGAAGCGTATCAAATGTATATGTAGTAGGTAATTTGCTGAAAAACGAACAAGTGCAATTAGAAGAAGATTCAACCAATGATTGAACTGTTAGTAAAAAATACATTGCGTTTTGTAATCCTCATCATCTTTCAGGTGCTGGTATTAAACAATGTAGAGTTGGGTGGTTTTATCAATCCTTATCTCTATGTATTTTTTATTCTCATGCTTCCGCTTGAAACACCGGGATGGCTGTTGCTGCTGCTTTCTTTTCTTATGGGCATAAGCATTGATTTATTTGAGAACACTGCCGGCATGCATGCATCGGCCTGTGTGTTTATGGCGTTCTGCCGCCCTTATTTACTTCGGCTGATTTCACCGCGTGAGGGTTTTGACCGCGGAAGCAAAATCACCATACAGAAGTTTGGCATTAACTGGTTTCTGACGTATGCAGGAATAATGATTTTCCTTCACCACTTCGCGTTGTTTTATTTAGAGGTGTTTCGGTTCTCTTCATTTTTCTCCACACTGCTGCGTGTAATTTTAAGTTCGGTGTTTACGCTGTTGCTGGTAGTTATTACGCAGTATCTCTTTAACCCGGTTAAAAAGAACTAATGGATCTGCGCTATTCAGACCGCAAGCTTTTTGTAGGAGGAGTGATTATTTTCACCGGAATTATTTTTCTTATCCGTTTGTTTTTTTTGCAGGTAATTGACGACACTTCAAAACTATCGGCAGAGAATAATGTGCTGCGTCACATGACCGAATATCCTGCGCGGGGATTGGTTTACGACCGCAAGGGGAAACTGCTTGTTTACAACGAAGCATATTATGATTTGATGGTTATTCCTAAGCAAGTTGAAAAATTAGACACGCTGGACTTCTGCACCACGCTTGGCATTACAGTGGATGATTTCAGGCAGCGGATGGAAAAGATAAAAGTGTATTCAAAGTTTAAGCCTTCGGTTTTTGAGAAGCAACTATCAAGTGAGTTTTATGCGCTACTGCAGGAAAAACTTTACCGCTATAAAGGATTTTTTACGCAAACCCGCACGCTGCGCAAATATCCGAGCAGGGTGGCTGCACACTTGCTTGGTTATGTTGGCGAGGTTGACGACCGCATGACCAAGGATAATGTGTATTACAAGTCGGGTGATTACATTGGTGTGAGCGGAATTGAGAAGCACTACGAAGAATATCTGCGTGGACAAAAAGGCGACAAGGTGATGATGGTGGATGTAAAAAATGTTCCGAAAGGAAGTTTTAAAAACGGTGAGTATGATAAGCTTCCTGTTTCGGGGCTTGACCTTATTTCCACGATTGACGGGGAGTTGCAGGCGTATGCCGAGCGGCTGATGCAAAATAAAATCGGAAGCGTGGTGGCTATTGAACCTTCTACGGGAGAGATATTAATACTTGCCACCAGCCCAACATACGACCCTAATTTATTGGTGGGGCGTGTGCGCTCCGCTAACTATTCGCTGTTGGCAAAAGATGAATTCAAGCCGTTGTTTAACCGCGCGCTGATGGCGCAGTATCCTCCGGGCTCAACATTTAAGTTGGTAAATAACCTGATAGCCCAACAGGAAAAAGTGGTGTTTCCGCAAACTACATACTCCTGTCGCATGGGCTATTCGGCAGGGGGAATACATGTTGGTTGCCACCAACATCCTTCACCGCTTAACCTCATGCAATCGGTGCAGCATTCGTGCAATGCTTATTACTGCAACGTTTACCGCAACATTCTGGACAGTAAAAAATCGGTGCGTGAAGGATATGATGTGTGGCGCAAACACGTTTTGAGTTTTGGTTTCGGGAAAAAGTTTGACACTGATTTGCCCAGCGAGCTGAGAGGTTTAATTCCTTCGGGTGATTATTACGACAAGATTTACGGCAAGAGCCACTGGAAATCGCTGACCGTTGTTTCGCTTGCTATAGGGCAGGGCGAGTTGGGCACTACACCTTTGCAACTGGCAAACCTTGTAGCCACACTTGCCAACCGCGGTTATTATTATCCGCCACACCTGATAAAGAAAATAGGCAACAAAAAGATTGAAGATAAATTCACTACCAAAAATTACACAACTATTAATAAGGAGTATTTCCAGTTGGTGATTGACGGCATGGAACAGGTTGTTGAAGCCGGAACAGCAGCCCGCTCGAAACTGAAAGGCATACCTTACTGTGGAAAAACAGGAACTGCGCAAAACCCGCATGGTGAGGACCACTCGGTGTTTGTGTGTTTCGCGCCAAAAGACAACCCGAAGATTGCATTGGCTGTGTTTGTTGAAAATTCAGGGAAGGGCGGAACCTACGCTGCGCCTATTGCCAGCCTGCTGATTGAAAAATACCTGACTGATAGTTTAAGACGACCTTTTGTTGAAGAATTTATTTTGAATGCTAATCTGATGCCTAAGCCCGCGATTGATAAAACTGTTATTAAAAAAGAAACACCAAGTGATTGAGGAGGTAAACCTTCAAGGTTTTAAAAAAGCGGGAAACCTTCAAGGTTTATAAGTAAAATGAGACAACAAAATTCCATATTCGATAATTTAGACTGGGTGCTGGTTGCGCTTTTTCTGGTAATGGTTTTTCTGGGATGGTTTAATATTTATGCTGCGGTATATAACGAGGAGCACAAAAGTATTTTTGACCTTTCTGAGAATTACGGAAAGCAACTGGTGTGGATTGGAAGTTCAGTTTTAATTGCCCTGTTTATTCTGCTGATTGACGGAAAATTTTATACCGTATCGGCTTACCCGGTTTACGGGCTGGTAGTGCTGCTGCTTATTCTGGTATTGGTTTTCGGGCGTGAGGTGGCTGGAAGCAAATCGTGGTTTGAGGTTGGCAGCTTCCGCGTACAGCCTGCCGAATTCGGGAAGTTTGCCACCAGCCTTGTAGTGGCCAAGTACCTGAGTACGCTTAACATCAAATTCGAAGACCTGAAGACAAAACTGATTACCGTTCTTTTTATTGCCGCCCCTGCCTTGCTTATATTATTACAGAATGATACAGGCTCGGCTTTGGTTTACGGGGCATTTTTGTTTGTTATGTACCGCGAAGGTTTATCGGGAAACTTTTTGATGGCAGGTGTTGCCATAGTGGTGGTGTTTATTGTTACGCTGCTGTTTGATCCTAAAATAATGATGTGGATTACGGGAACTATTGCGGTGCTTGTTTTTTTTGCCGGCAAACGTACCTGGAAAAATGCCTTGCTGATTGCGGTGGTGGCGGTGGTGTTTTCGGGTATGTCATATAGTGTGGGTTATGTGGTTGATAATGTGCTGGAAAAGCATCAGAAAACCCGTATCAATGTAATGCTGGGAAAAGAAGATGACCCCAAAGGCGTTGGCTACAATGTAAACCAAAGTAAAATTGCCATTGGCTCGGGAGGGTTTACAGGCAAGGGTTTCCTTAACGGCACGCAAACCAAATACAAGTTTGTGCCCGAACAAAGCACCGACTTTATCTTTTGCACCGTGGGCGAAGAGTGGGGCTTTCTGGGCACCTTTGTGGTGATTGTGTTGTTCCTGTTTTTATTGGTGCGCATCATCTATGTAGCCGAGCGACAGAAATCAACCTTTACGCGAATCTATGGCTATGGGGTGGCTTCTATTCTGTTCTTTCACTTTGCGGTAAACATTGCCATGACTATAGGGCTGGCTCCCGTTATCGGTATTCCCCTGCCCTTTTTCAGCTACGGAGGCTCATCACTATGGGCTTTTACTATTCTGCTGTTTGTGTTTATTAAACTGGATGCGTACAGGATGCAGTTGTTGAGGTAAATTACTCAATTCGGTGTGTCGGGAAGTTGGCCGACACAGTAAATTGCTTTTTTGTATTGCCCCCAAATAAAAAACCCCGCCTGAGGCGGGGTTTTTTATTCAATATATAAGAACGCTTAGTAAAACTTAACCCTGTTATCTACCACATCCGCATTATCTTTCAATGCCTCGTACACTTCGTAATCAGCACGTCCCCACAGGGCTTGTTCCAATTGTTTTTTTGAAGGAGTAAAGTCGGTTACTTCGGGGGCTTCGGTTACGTTATCTACATACACCACATACACACCTGATAAACCTTTAATGGGTTTAGAAACCTGTCCTGCTTTTAAAGCTGCAACAACACCCACTACAGCGGGTTCTTTACCCATGCCCGGTACCGAGCTTGCGTTAAATACCACCATTTGTGCGGTTTCAAGCGGAGTGTTCAGTTTATTGGCAAGGTCTTCTGCACTTGGTTTAGCTGCAAGTGCCGCTTCAATTTCAGCAATTATTTTTTCAGCTTTCTTATCTTTTTTTGCTTCGGCTTGCACTTCTTCTTTAATACTTTCAAGTGGTTTAAAACCTTTCTCATATTTTTCTGATACGGCAGCCACTACATATTTATCACCTATTTCATAAACCTCTTCAGCCACATCACCTTTTTTGGCAGTGTTAAAAGCCCACATAATAACTACGCGGGGGTTATCAAGTCCGGCAATTTTAGCGTCCATAGGTTTAATGTTGGGAGCAAGGCGTACATTGTAACCTGCTTCAGCAGCGGCAGCATCAAAGGCTTCCAGCGTACGGTTTTTGTGCGAAAAATCACTTGCCTTTGCATAAATAGTCTGAAAGGTTTTATCACTGGGCTCGGTTTTGCGCTCTACGGTTGCAATGCTAAGTCTGCGGCTTTCTTTGCCTTTGTCCATTATCTCAATCAGGTGAATACCAAATTGCGATTCAACTATGGTCATATCGCCTTTCTTGCCATTGAAGCAGGCATCGTTAAAAGGAGCAACCATCACGTTTTCTTTAAACCAACCAAGGTCACCACCCTGCGCACCTGAACCGGCATCAGTTGAAAGAACTTTAGCCAGTTCGGCAAAATTGTTTTTCTGTTTTATTACTTTCTTCAGGCTGTCGGCTGTGGCTTTTACCTGCTCGTTGTTTCCACCTTCAACTTTTAAAAGTATGTGGCGTGCCTTCACTGAATCGCAAGCCATTTTGCTGCCCGTCAGTTTTGAAACTTTCCAGCTTTCGCCATCTAAGTATGGACCTGCAATAGTGCCCGGTGCTGCTTTTTTCAGCGTGTCAATTGCGGCAGGAAGCGCGTTTTCTGCCAGCCACAATGGCTTATATTTATTATCTGAATTTATGTTGATAAACAAGGTATCGTTGGAAGTAAGTTTAAACTCCTCAGTAGTTTTGTCAATCCATTTTTTTGCTTCCTGATTATCTTCATCCGAAGGCTTGATATCAAAGGTCACGTATTTAAGGTCAACCGCTTTTTCCTGTTTGTATTCTTCTTTGTAATTGTTGGCAGCATACCATGTTTTAACCTCGGCATCGGTAACTGTAATGTTGGTGTCGGTTAAAGCGGCATAACGTTTAGCCACAAAACGGATGTTTGCCATTTTGTTTTTTGCAACATTATCACTCTTTGCTTCAGCGGTAGTTACGTAAAGACCTTTTTTAACCAAGGTGTTGTATTTGGTAAACACCTGTTGTTTCTTCAGGTCTTTTTCAAAAGCCAGCCAACGTTTTTTGGTGTCGCCAGATTCATCTTCTTCCATTCTTTTCAAGAAAGCAATAACATTTCCGGGATTAAACTCACCTGTTTGCGGATTGCCAAAAGCCTGACGCACCTGCTGGCTTGGATTTGGTCCCTGCACCATATCAAATAATTCTTCTGAACTAACGGTAATACCCAATTTTTCGTGCTGACCGCCCAATACAATCTCTTGTATCTGTTGCTCCCACGTTTGGTTGCGGATGGCTTCTTTAGTAGCCTCGTCAATATTTGCGCTCTGGTAATTGGCTTTATAATTATCCAATGCTTCCTGAACCTTGAGTTCAAAATCCTGACCTTCTACTTTTTCACCGGCAATAATACCAACGAACGTATCGCCACGCTTGTTGCCGAAAAAGGAGCTGGGGTCGAGAACAAACAGGCCTATACCAAGCCCAACGAAAATGAGTACTAAATACGTTTTTTCTCTTATTTTTTGTAAAACAGACATCGTGATTTTTTTTATTTAGGGCTGCGAATATAGAATTAAAGTTGTAATGTTTGGAAGTTAGAGGTTAGAAGTTTAGAAATTGGAAGTTGGAAGTTAGAGGTTGGAAGCTGGAAGTTAGAGTTTAGAGTTCTACTGCAAATGCAATCCAACTTCTAACTTCCAGCTTCCAACCTCTAATTTCTACTTCATATTATGGTACACTGCCTGCACATCGTCATCGTCTTCAAAGCGCTCAATCAGCGCATTTATTTCGGCTTGCTGTGATTCATTTAATTCAACGGTAGTAGCAGGAAAGCGTTGTTTGGTTGTGCTTAGAATGGGAATGTGTTTTTCTTCCAGGGCTTTTTGCATCCTGCCCATGTCAGTAAAATCGGTATAAAGAAATGTTCCGTCTTCGTCTTTATTTATCTCTTCAAGTCCGTGGTCAATGAGGTCAAGTTCCAGTTCTTCAATGTCTTTTCCGGTGTCATCAATCTTAAAAACTCCTTTGCGCTCAAACATAAAAGCCACCGAGCCATTTGTTCCCAGCGCACCGTTTGCCCGCGAAAAATACATACGGATATTGGCAACCGTGCGGGTGTTGTTATCGCTTGCGCACTCAATCAGCATAGCAATTCCATAGGGACCATATCCTTCAAAAATACTTTCTTCAAAATCTTTTTCTTCTTTACTTGAAGCGCGCTTGATGGCAGCATCCACCCTGTCTTTAGGCATGTTGATAGCTTTCGCATTTTGCATTGCTGCACGCAAACGCGGGTTTGCGCCCGGGTCGGGACCGGCCTGTTTTATTGCTATTGCTATCTCTTTACCTATTTTGGTAAAGCCTTTAGCCATCTTGTCGAAGCGGGCAAACATGGTGTGTTTGCGTTTTTCAAATACTCTTCCCATCTGAAAAAAAGTTAATTGGTAATTAAGTTATTGATTAATTGGTAAAACAATTGGGGAGGCAAAAATAAGAAAGGCATTGAATTATTGCACTTCTGCCAGTGAGCCATCATTTTTTACATACCGGAAATGCGCCCAATCGCCCACTCTACCTTCGTCATAGCGCAAACCATAACAAAAGCGGACAAAACCAAAACCGTTATCCATACAGCAGGCGCGGTAATGCATGAAGTCAGGGTTCCAGGCTATATCTATGTCTTTAGTAATATCGGGAGTTTTGTCATGTTCATTAAAAACAAAGAGGTAATAGTTAACTGTGGAATCTTTGCCTTCCAGCAGTTTTGTTTTTTCATTCCAAAGTGCTTTTGCTAATTCAATTGAATTGGTGTCTTCACTAAAATACGTTGCAGCAATTACGCTGTCGTTTGAGTAGAGGGAAATTTTTTGAAGCAACTCTCCTTTGCTTTTTTGGGAATGAGAACAGGAACTGATTAAAATTATTGCAGCAAGAAAAAAAAGATGTTTCATAATTTTATTTTTCCAACTCTTTTATAAACCAAAACTCAGCGTCTTTATACTTTCCGCCATTCAGCAATTCTCGGGCTTTTTGAAGTGTATTGAATGGCCCCATATCAATGGTTGAATTTACGAGCCATGCCGGTACACTTCCGCCCGGGTTTATGCTTGCGAAATATTCCACATCCACAAAACCACCGCTTACAGGGGTAAGTGTCCATCCGGTTCTTCCTTCTTTAATTCTCACAATTCCGTCATTTTCTTTAACCATATCAACCACACAAACAGAATTAGTTCTGATAACCTTTGTAACTGTATCCTGTTTCAGTGATGAGCGGAAAACCTGGTCGCGGTCGCTGGCCGGCCAAGGCAAACTTGTATGCGTATAATAGCATTGGGCTGTGTCGCAAACAGCAAGTACCATTTTTGATTCAACGCAATTATAAGCCCACTCGGTATAGCCCGGAACATCTTTCAGTAAAGCTGTAAAAGCCGAAAGACTTGTTTTTACACGCATTGTTGCGCGCACTTCATCAAACTTAGCACCTTCAGGCAAACGAGTATAAATTTTTATTCCGTCTTCTTCTTTTTTCAAAGTCCATTCCTGCGCATGGGAAGTAAGCACGAGGCAGCAGCAGGCAGCAGTTAACCAAAACTGAACGTCACCCTGAACTTGTTTCAGGGTCTTTCTAATAGGATGCTGAAACAAGTTCAGCATGACATGAAACTGCCTCATGCTCTTAAATAAAAGTCCTCGCCCATACCAAACATGTTTTCAATCAATACTTTTTCACCTGTAGTCTTTTTAAGGTAGCCGTTGAAAAAACCATACGGACCTTCGTACTGGCTTTTTAAAACCAGCAGATTAATATTCACTGAAGTATGAATAACAGGATTGAATTCCAGATTAACCATATCGTATTCATCACTGATTTGCCACTTGCCTTTTACACCACCGGGGCGTTTTACTTTTATCGGTGGAAGCGGATGTAACTCACCACCAAACCACAAACAGTTCTCATTATATTTTTCCTGTTCTATTACCTGATTGTCGGTAAGATTGAAGCCTACCATGCGGTTCTCTTTGTCTCGTCCCATACCGGTTACCCAATCATAAACGGTTGGATAAGGATAATAGCCTTTGTGGTCGTCAATAATCAGTTGCGAGTTGCTTTCTTCAAATTTCAGGTACTTGTCACCAATGCTCAAATCACCACTCATCGGCATCAGACATTTGTGCGAATACATTACCCTTCCCGATGAAAACGGATTGCAAACGACTATAGGCGTATAGGTTGTAACATCGTGCAGTCCGGTGAAGTGTGCGTTCACATCGGGAAGATTTTGAAAACCTTTTATCCAGGCAGTAAGTTCTAATTTATTAGTGGCAATATCATGTTTTGCTTCCAGTGAAAAGTTTTTGCTGGTATAAGAAGCCACCGAATTATACAGCGTATCGGGAACGGTTAAATCCCATGAAGCAACTTTCTTTTCGTATTTTATTTTGTGGTTGTTTTTGATGTCGTAAACAATAAACTGCACCAGCGAGATTTTCTTTGCATTGTAAATAGCCACCATCACAAAATGGTCTTTCCCCATCAGTTGAAACGCCTGCCACTCGCGCAACTGCAATGCTTTTATGCTGCGAGGCAAAGGCAGTTTATAAGGTGAAGGAAAATCCAACAAGTTAGCTTGCTTCACAGGAGTATTGAAACAACCGAGGTTGTAGTTACCATTCTCCACCAATCTTTCTGGAGCTTCGGTTATTGTGCGCGAATAAGTTTTCATTCTGCAATTTTAATGAATTTGAGGGCTGTGTGAGGAAATAATATCTTTGCTTAAAATAAATTCCATGAAGAAACTTTTACTATCCGGATTTTTAATTATCAATTGTCAATTATCAATTGTCAAAGCACAGGTTCTGATTAACGAATTCTCCTGCTCTAATCTTAGTCAGTTTGTAGATGACCACAGCGATTACAACGACTGGATTGAACTTTATAACACAACCGGTAGCGCGATAAACCTTACAGGTTATTACCTCAGCGATGATTCACTCAACAACACCAAATGGCAATTTCCATCGGGTGCATCCATTGCTGCCAATGGTTATCTGCGTGTGTGGGCATCGGGAAGAAATGTTTCAACGGGTGGAATTTATCACACCAATTTCACACTCAAACAAACTAAGAACAATGGAGAGTTTGTTGTTTTCTCAAATTCTTCGGGCGTTATCATTGATTATAAAATTACGTTTACAACCAAACTTAATCATTCGTATGGGCGCACCACCAACGGTGCAGGCACATGGAGTATTTTTTCAACGCCCACACCGGCTGCATCAAACAATACATCCACGGCATATAGTGCGTATGCAGCAAAGCCGGTGGCTTCAGTTGCAGCAGGGTTTTATACTTCCACGCAAACCGTTACGCTTACCACTACAGAACCCAGTTCTTCCATCCGTTACACTATTAACGGAAATGAACCACTTCAATCATCTACGCTTTACACCGGACCAATTACTGTTTCAGCTACAACAGTGATAAAAGCAAAAACATATTCTACAAATTCAAGTATTCTCAGCAGCTTTATTCGTTTCGAAACGTATTTCATTAACGAAGTTCATACGGTGCCTGTTGTTTCAGTTACAGGAACTCAGCTTACCACACTTGCCAATGGTGATAACTCACTTAGACCTATGGGCAGCTTTGAATATTTTGATACTGCAGGTGTACGCACTGCTAAAAGCTATGGTGAGTTTAACAGTCACGGACAGGATTCATGGGCAAACAGTCAGCGCAGTCTTGATTTTGTTTCGCGTGATGAAATGGGCTACAACCATTCGGTAGAAACACCTTTGTTCAACACAACCGACAGAAATAATTTTCAGCGTGTAATTTTACGTGCAGCAGGTGATGATAATTATCCTGCGGATCACAATCCTTCCAACGATGGCAGCGCGCATTTACGCGATGCATTCATTCACAATCTCAGTTTGCAGGGTGGTTTAAATCTTGATGTGCGAAGAGGTTCAAAATGCGTGATTTATCTGAACGGAGCGTATTGGGGAGTTTATGATTTACGCGACAATCCGGATGATCACGACAACACAAAATATTATTACAATCAGGATAAGTTTAACCTTTATTTCATAGAAACCTGGGGCAACACCTGGGCAGAATATGGCGGACAGGCCGCGCTTGATGATTGGTACACATTGTATAATTACATCATGGCAAATGATATGAGTGTGCAGGGCAATTACCAGTATGTGGCAGACCGCTACGATGTAAACAGTCTTACTGATTATGTTTTGGTAAATATGTTTACCGTTTGCTCCGACTGGCTGAACTGGAACACTGCATGGTGGCGCGGCACCGATCCCAACGGAACACATCTTAAGTGGGGCTACTCACTTTGGGACAACGATGCCACATTCGGGCATTACATCAATTACACCGGCATTCCAGATATTTCACCCAACGCCAATGTCTGCGACCCCGAAGGATTAGACGGAGATTCTGACCCCGAAGACCATATTGGTGTGTTAATGAAACTGCGCGAAAATGCAGCGTTCAATGAATATTATATCTCACGCCAACTGGATTTATGGAACACCGTTTTCAGTTGTGATTACATGCTTCCGAAATTAGACAGCACTACTGCTGTAATTGACCCCGAAATGGCGCGCCACGCCACCCGCTGGAACGGAACTTACAGTGAGTGGACACAAAATGTTCAGCAACTCCGCAATTATATAATTGACCGCTGCACCGCAATAACACCGAGCTGGAACGATTGTTACAGTTTAACAGGTCCGTATGCCATTACTCTAAAAACAGAACCTGTCGAGGCAGGAAGCATTCTACTCAATTCATTAAACCTAACACAGTTCCCATGGACAGGCAATTATTTCGGAAACATAAACACCAACCTTACCGCAACTGCAAATGGGAATTTTACTTTTAGTCACTGGGAAAGCGCAAACGGAAATGTGTTGAACACCAATGTTCTTAACCTGCACGTTACTTCTGATTTTATAATCAGTGATACTATTACTGCTGTGTTTACAGATAATACAATCGGCATAAATGAAAACCAAAATCCATTTAACTTCAACGTATATCCTACGCAAACAGGTGATGTGGTAAATATTGAATATACATTAACCAAAGCCGAAAACTTAACGCTGCAATTGTATGATGTAAACGGACAATTGTTGTATGACATTGCAAAATCAGAGAAGGCAATTCCTCAACCGGGAACAAACAGGCTCAGCATTAATCTTGCAGGGTTGGGACTGGCGCAAGGAGTTTATTTTATCCGCTTACAAACCAACGAGAACCGCGCAACGGGGAAGGTGGTGTTTATGAGGATGTAGTTACCAACAATTTTCTGTCGGCTTTTTCGTTTAATACTCAAATCCCTTCGTGAGATTTGTATTACTTTTACGCCCTCAAACACCATGGCAAAAACCACCGATAACAAAAAATACGTTCGCCTTTTCTGGCTCCTGTTTGCATCACCATTTCTGCTGATTGGTTTGCTCATTCTGCTTATTTCAGTCGGGTTGTTTGGTGATTTGCCAAGTTTCGAGGAATTAGAAAATCCTAAAAGTATGCTGGCATCACAGGTAATTTCTGCCGACCAGAAAGTATTGGGAAGCTATTATGCCGTGAACAGAACTCAGGCACGTTACGAAAATCTTTCACCGGCTTTGGTCAATGCATTGGTGGCAACTGAAGATGCCCGTTTCTACGAGCATTCAGGAATTGATTTCCGTGCTCTCATGCGCGTAATTAAAGGTGTTGTTACCGGAAACACCAGCAGCGGTGGGGGAAGCACGATTACACAGCAATTAGCAAAACAACTTTTCAATACCCGAAAAGGAATGAGCGGAGGTATAGTGATTGAAAAACTTTCGGAATGGATTATTGCCGTGAATTTAGAAAGGCGCTATACCAAACAGGAAATTTTAACAATGTATTTGAATGAGTTTGACTTTCTTCACAATGCTGTGGGAATTCAAAATGCAGCCAGTGTTTATTTCAACACTTCACCCGATTCATTAAAAATTGAAGAGGCTGCATGCCTTGTTGGTATGGCAAAAAATCCTGCCTTGTTCAATCCACGGAGAAGACCGGATACTACCGAACACAGGCGTAATGTGGTGATGATGCAAATGGTTAATTACGGTTATCTTGAAAAAGAAAAATATGATTCTCTGAAACAAATTCCGCTGAAACTCACCTACAAAAGTGTTGACCACAATGAAGGAAGCGCCACGTATTTCCGTGAGTTCTTGCGGGGTGAATTAATCAAATGGTGCAAGGCAAATAAAAAGCCTGACGGCACCAATTACGATTTGTACCGCGATGGATTGAAGATTTACACAACCATCAATTCCAAGATGCAGATTTATGCAGAAGAAGCGGTGCGCGAGCATTTATCAGTGCTGCAGGAATCATTTTTCAAGGAACACAAAGGCAGAAGTAAAGCGCCTTTTTATCAACTTACGGATGAAGAAATTCCGAAAGTGCTGAAGCAGGCGATGAAACGCACAGAGCGTTACCGCAAAATGAAACTGCAAAAAGCATCAATGGATTCCATTGAAAAATCATTTCATACACCAACCGAGATGTCAATCTTCTCCTACAAGGGAGAAATTGATACTGTACTTACTCCAATGGATTCAATCCGCTACTACAAACATTTTCTCAACACCGGTTTTATGTCCATGGATCCGCAAACCGGTTATGTAAAGGCTTGGGTTGGCGGAATTAACTACAAACATTTTAAATACGATCAGGTTTATTACGGCAAGCGTCAGGTGGGTTCTACTTTCAAACCATTTGTGTATGCACTGGCCATTCAGGAAGGATATTCACCTTGTTATAAAGTGCTCAACAGACCTTATACTTTTGAAAAAGGAACATTCGGTTTGCTGAAAAACTGGACACCAAAAAACTCTGACCACAAACACGAAGGTGAAGAGGTTTCACTCAAATTTGCCTTGGCACAATCCATTAACTACGTTACCGCTTGGGTAATGAAACAATACGGACCCGAAGCAGTAATTAATCTGGTTCGCAAAATGGGTGTTACTTCACCCATTGACCCGGTTCCTTCTATCTGCCTTGGTACGCCTGATATTTCGGTGTATGAAATGGTGGGTGCTAATTCAACATTTGCCAATAAAGGAGTTTACACCAAACCGGTTTATATCACCCGTATTGAAGATAAAAATGGAAACGTGTTGCAGGAATTTGTTCCTATAACAAACGAAGCCATGAGCGAAGAAACTGCTTTTGTAACATTGAATTTATTGGAAGGCGTTGTGCAGGGCGGTTCGGGTGTTCGTTTGCGCTACCGCTATAAGATGATGAACCCTATTGCCGGTAAAACCGGAACTACACAAAACAACAGTGATGGCTGGTTTATGGGATTAACTCCTAATCTGGTTTCCGGTGCATGGGTAGGTTGTGAAGATCGCAGCGCTCACTTCCGCGGAATGGCTTTGGGGCAGGGTGCTTCTATGGCATTACCTATTTGGGCATTGTATATGAAAAAGGTTTATGCAGATCCAACGCTTGGAATTTCACAGGGTCCATTTGAACGACCTTCCACACCTGTAAAAGTGGAATTGGATTGCGTGAGATATGGTAAAGAAAAACTGCAGAATAAAATCAAAGACAATCAATACGATTAAGATACAATGAACAAGACAGTAAAAAATGCTGACGAAGCACTGGCAGGACTTGAAGACGGAATGACGCTTGCACTGGGCGGTTTCGGTTTGTGCGGAATACCAGAAAACAGCATTGCCGCATTGGTAAAAAAAGGAAAGAAAAATCTCACCTGCATTTCAAACAATGCCGGTGTTGATGATTTCGGATTGGGATTGTTGCTGCAAAAAAAATTAATCAAGAAAATGATTTCGTCTTATGTGGGTGAGAATGCTGAGTTTGAACGACAGATGTTAAGTGGTGAATTGGAAGTGGATTTAATTCCCCAGGGAACATTGGCTACACGACTGATGGCCGGTGGTTACGGAATGCCTGCAATATTTACACCTGCAGGAGTTGGGACTGAAGTAGCAGAAGGAAAAGAAGTACGCAGATTTAAATTCAACGGTGAAGAAAAAGATTACCTGATGGAGTATGCTTTTGAACCTGATTTTGCCATTGTAAAAGCCTGGAAAGGTGATACCATGGGAAATTTAGTTTTCAGAATGACAGCACGAAATTTCTCTCCCCTTGTTGCCATGGCAGGAAAAATAACCATTGCCGAAGTAGAAGAATTGGTGCAGCCCGGAGAACTGAATCCTCAGGAAATTCATCTGCCCGGAATTTACGTTACCCGAATTTTTCAGGGTGAGAAATACGAGAAGAGAATAGAGCAAAGGACAGTAAGGAAAAGAAGTTAGTTCATCACTTCCACTTTGCAGGTAGCATCTTTTATTGAATATTCCATTCCGAAAATATTCCAGAAATAAACCACTATTCTGTGTGCTTCAGGAGGAAGTTCATGGATAATAATATTCTGGTAAAAATTATGCGGCTCACCTTTCCACTCACTCCTGAAATAATTTAATTGTACAAATTCATAACGCACTGATTCGTTGTTCTTTTTTTCAACTGATGCTACAACCCTTCCAACATAAGGGTTTGTAAAGCTTGTGAATGACATATCAAGGGTTAGCAAAAGTGTTTTTCCTGCAAGCGAATCAACTGAACCATCGTAAAAATTCCAGTATTCATTACTTGTTCTTTCTGAATTAATAACCACCGGACTTTGAAAAATAAAATTCATTTTAACAGGTTCTTTCTTTTTCAACAACCAGATTTCTGAATACGGGTCATAATCCAACGAATCGTACTCTTGCAGCCAATCAGCGCGGTCTTTGAACAATGCCAGCTGAAAGTCTGTATTCACATTCGGATAGTCTGTTGAGTAAACTAAATTCAGTTCATTTCCTCTTTTATAATTCATAAATGCCCAGGTAAGTCTGCGCATTTTATAACCCGAAATTGTTGGCGGTGATTCTCCCGGGACAGCATATTGCTGAACTTTATCATAGAAGCGGTAAGGAATATGTAACTCTTTCCAAAACGATGGATAGGTCAGATTCATGTGGAAGAAAAAATGAACCGAAAGCAAAAGCACAGGCGCAGCAACCGGGATAATAAATTTTGATTGAATTCTGTTTGCAATATCATCTGCAAGAAAACAAAAACTTCCAACCATCAATGGAAATAAATACATGGCAGCACGGTCTTCGGGATAATTTATATTAAAGAAATTGCCAAGTAATAGTGTGATGAAAAGATTGCCAACCAGCAAATAGAAAAACACAAAACGAGCGTTAAAGAAAAATTGAAGTGTCTTTTGTTTCAGGAACAGAACACTAAAAAATAAACATGAAATCACAAACAAAAGAGCAACATAATAGGCGATAAAAGGGGAGTCAGAACCGGTGAAAACTTTTGTGATTGAAAGCATGGTTACTTTCCAAAAACCTTCATGTGTTCCTACAATCAACAATCCGCGCTTTTGAAATTCCAGTGCAAAAACTGCAAGCAAAGCCAATGGAACAATACCGGCAAAAAATATGGAAACAAAATTCAGTAATGATTTTTTTAAAGATGTTTGTTTGAATTGATAAACCGTGTTTGCAGCTAACAGAAAAACAATAATAGCAGTGGAATTAATCAACGTGAGATTTGCTGTACTTCCCATTACAACAAATAATAGGCAAAGCAAATACTGTTTAGTATTATTGGTTTTTACCGCCTGCATCAGGTAATAAACCGAAGCTAAAAGCAAAGCCATTGCAATTCCGTAACCGCGACACAACGCAAAGAATTCAAGGAAGTAATGGGCAAAGCAAAGAACGATAACAAACAACCAACGCCAGATTTCATTTTTAATTTCCTGCGATAATTTCCAACAGAAAAAGAAAAAAACAGGAAAAAATAAAAGATTGGGAAGACGCAGAACCAACTCACTTGCCCCGAATAATTTGTAAAAAAATAATGCCAGCATCGTATTAAGTAAATGATTGTTGGCATACCACTCTGCATTTACAAAAGGAATAAAACGCTCAGAATGGATGTATTGAAAAAAAGTTGCTATTTCATCATGGCTGAAAGGAACAAGAGCTGCCCGAAGCCACAGATAAACCCATAGAAAGACAAACAAAATGAAAGCAAGTACTTTCTCTTTTCTGTTGTTTATAGAATTAATATTTTCCAAGAATTATTTTCTGAAACAGGGTAAAGAACGGAAAGATTTGGGTATAATTTGATAAGATGCCGCAAACTCGGAATGAGATTTTATATTTGCAACAAATAAAACGGTTTAAAAAGTGAGCTTAGACAAAAACGGAATCGCAAAACGCATTGCGAAAGAAATCAAAGACGGATATTATGTAAATCTTGGCATTGGCATTCCCACGCTGTGCGCCAATTACATTCCTCAGGGAGTGAATGTGGTGTTGCAAAGTGAAAACGGAATTTTGGGCATGGGGCCTTTTCCTTTCGAAGGTGATGAAGATGCCGATTTGATTAATGCCGGAAAACAAACGGTAACACTTTTGCCTGGCGCAGCCATTTTTGATTCGGCTTTAAGTTTTGGAATGATACGCGCACAGAAAGTAAACCTGACTATCTTAGGTGCAATGGAAGTGAGTGAAAACGGTGATATTGCTAACTGGAAAATTCCCGGAAAAATGGTAAAAGGTATGGGTGGTGCAATGGATTTGGTAGCTTCTGCAAAAAATATAATTGTGGCTATGCAACATGTAAACAAGGCAGGTGAATCAAAACTTTTACCTAAATGCACATTGCCAATTACTGGTTTGCGCTGCGTGAAAAAAATTGTAACGGAACTGGGTGTGTTGGATGTATTGCCTGAAGGCGGATTTAAGCTGCTGGAGCGGGCTCCCGGCATTTCGGTGGAACACATTCAAAATGCAACCGCAGGAAAATTAATTGTGGAAGGAGAAATTCCTGAAATGATTCTTGACTGATTTTAAATGAGAAAAAAACTCACTATCATTATTCCGATTTACAAT
>CAMDBK010000017.1 GCA_945889235.1 Chitinophaga pinensis | reverse complement strand
GTTAGTATAAAAGCATCATCAATAGTATTGGTAGCAATGTTATAACGGTTGCGGATTGATTCCAAAAACAGTTTCATTTTTTGCGAAGCTAATTTTTTATGGTCGTTCTGCAGGTAATAAATTCTTCCGATTGTTTCAGCAAATTCAAGTGAGGTATTGGTATTTGGAATTAATACTGGAATGATGCGCTGCCTGCGTTTGGCACGGAAAAGAATGAATAACAACACCAACAAAAGAATGAGATACCACGCAGTTCTTAATGCCGGTTGTGAAAGTATAAAATACAATGGACCTTTTCTCCAATCCAGATTTCCGCCCTTGTTTTCATCGCTGTAGGGAATGGGGATTTTTGAAAATTCGTCCCAGTAAATATCGCCTTCAGGTAAATAGGAAAATACTTTGGAGGCATATTCAAACGAGCGTTTGTTGAGCATTTGAAAATTGGTAAACGCCAACGGAGTAGTATGAACGAAAAAATATCCTTTACCAAAAGGAATACGTGCATAGTTCATCTTTCCGGTGTTCATGCTTCCATAATACACAACATGAGCGTCAGGATTTATACAAGTATCAATCAAATACGACCATGAATAATTTCCCTGCTCATTGATGAATTGATAGTTGAATATATACGATGTATCGCTTTTGAATTCTTTATCACAGAAATTAAGTTTTACAAGTGAATCAGAATAATAATCAACTGAATAGTAGTAATCGCAAGTGCCCATGTTCAGTGTATCTTCAATAATATAAGGAATGGAAGGCAGGCAGAGAAATGCATTATTTCCGCGGTTCACAAATTCCAGCAATTTAAGTTCACTTAATGAATCCAGATACATTCCTGAACCAATAACAATGTAGTTGTTTCCGTTGGTGCGCGGCAGACTTTGGTGCAAGGGTTTGCGGATAACATTGAATTTTTTTGCCGGAAAATATTTCTCCAGCATCTCAGAAATCACATATGTATCGTAAGGTTCCTTCTTATCGTTTTTATAGGTTTCGTACCAATTGTATTTTGGTTTTTCATCGTTGTTGTACCAGAAATAAACTGCAACACCTGCAGCAAGCACCCCAATCAAAAGAATAAAAGCGGTTTTATTTTTGCCCATTATTCCTGATTGAAGTGATGAAAGTTTTGAAGGAAGGACTTAAAACAGAATACTCATGTTCACCTATTTCCACATCGCCATACCACACAATTTCAAAAGCGCGGGTTAGTGAGCGGAAGTGTTCAAACTCACTTCGTTCGCGCATTTCGCCTAAGTATTCAAAATTAGTTTTGTTCTTTTTCCATACAATAAAATTTTGCAGCATCAGTTCTTTTATGCTCATGAGGTAATAGATGCGCACGGCAACTTTATAGTGTTTTTTATCTAGTGCATCTTTAAGAAACCTCTCCAGATCGGAGCTCTCAAGGTTTTCTTCTGCTTCATCTAAAAATGAAAAATCTCCTTCTTTTATTTTGCGGTTGCTGAGGAACGCAGTGTTGCCAAATATTTTCCACAGCAAAAAAATCAATGATAAAACCACCAACGAAACCACCACTATTTTTATTATAGTCGGGTCAAAATTCATATTGGGAAGTGAAAAAGAATGATCTTTTTTCTTTTTCAGTGTTTCGGTATAGTCAAGGTTTTTGGTAAGGTTTTCCCAGCGTTTTTCATCAAATTTTTTCAGTTCAACTGAGTTTGCATTTTCTGAAATAACGGTGGTGGAATCCTGAGCAAATGCAGTGATGGTAAAAAAAATAAATAGAAAGAAAACAAGCTCTTTGTTATAAAATACCCTTCTACTACGCTCAGGGTGACATAGCTGCATTGAAATATTTTTAACCCTTCTACTACGCTCAGGGTGGCAGCCTGAAACAACCTTCCTAGTTTTCCACATCCATTCCATAGCGTTGCTTTTTAATTCCGATGTTGCTGATGCGTTGTTTTAATTCCGCTGCTTCATTGATTTCAACAAGCGAGTGGTATTTAAACCCAATGCCTATAAGCACCAGCGGCACTGCAACGCCAATGGCAAACAGCGAAACCAGGGTCATAAACACCTGAAAAATTTTATTCAGTGTTTCGGATTCAAGATTTAAATTCCATGTAATAATTTCGAAATAGAAAAACAGGAAGGGTGAGTTGAAGATGAAGAAAAAGATAGAGCCGAGCAGAGAAATAATTAATGCCAGACCGAAAAAATTAAGCCAGTTATCGTGCAGAATTTTACGGCAGCGGTTGAACATGGAAACAAAATTTTTGTCTTCATACACCGAGGCATAAATGACCAGAAAAATAAATGGCGAGAAGACAGCAAACGCAAAAAACGAGCGGCCATCGGGGATAAAGAAGATTACATTCAACAGGGTAATGCATAGAAAAACAGAACCCATTCTTTTTTTCAGGGCCGTAAAAATATTTTTTCGTGAAAGGATTTCGGCACCGCCCTTTCCCCGTGCTGATGCAGCAAGCAAGTAGTAAACCGAAAAAACAAGCACTGAAAAAAACACGGTGTTGAATGTGTGGAAAATCGGGTGTTCGTAATAATTGAGGTAGGCGTACAGGTTTTGAAAAACGTTTAAATAGCTGTCGGCACTGTATGAATCAGAGCCGTAATAGGTATAGAGTTCAAACATTTTACTGCGCAGGGCAAACAGCATGGAGAGGCTGAAGAAGCCCGACAACACTATCGCAGTGAGAATAATCTTCTGCAAATAAGTGCGGTAAAAAATAAACAGCTGTAGAAAAATTTCACCATTTGATTTGATTCCCTTAAACGCGGGTTTGCCTGAGCCGCTTACATTCAGCCGCGATTCATTTTCAATATTATCAAAACCGGCAGTTGCTTTGTAACGCGGATACCACACAAAATAGCCGAGAATAAAAAACAGTGACAGCAGGATAACTAGCAGCCGCAAGGGGTCGGGCAGTTCTGTGTAGCGCGTTAGGAAACCTTCTATAAATGCGGCAAAAACAAAAATGGGCACAATACCGAGCATAATTTTTATTGCCCTTCGTGCCGAAACCTGGAACGATTGCAGGCGTGAGTACGTTCCCGGAAACACAAGCCCGTTGCCCATAACAATGCCTGCCGAGCCTGCAATTATTATAGCAGAAATTTCCAGTGTTCCGTGCATCCAGATGGTGAGAAATGATTCGCGGAACAAGCCCTGCTCCACAAAAAAATACTGGAAAGAGCCCACCATTATTCCGTTGTAAAGCATATACGCAATGGTGCCGATGGACATGATAACGCCAAGGATAAACGTGTAAAATGCCACAAACAGGTTGTTTACTGTTATGCCGAGAAACATATCAATCTCGTTCATTTTTTTATACACCGCCATGGGGTCGCCTGTGCGAATATTTTCTTTGGTCATCTCCACATAACTATCGCCAAGAATGAGGCGGTAAAACTCGGGGTCGTACGCGCTTGATAATACGCCAATGCCCATTGCCAGCAGAAAAACAAAAAATGAAACCAGCAATTCTCTGCGCGTTTGGTACATAATAAAAGGCAATTCATCTTTCCAGAAAATGGCGAAACGGTTTCCTTTTTCTTTTTTGTTTTTATAAATGCTTTGAAAAATCTGTTGCGCCAGATTATTAAGGTAAACGCGTACCGAGCGGTTGGGATAAAATGTGCGCGAATATGAAAGGTCATCGGTAACCTGCACAAACAGGTTGCTGAGGCTATCTGGGTCATTCTTTTTTTGTTTGAGTGTTTGCTCAAACTCAATCCACTTTTCTTTGTTTTGTTTTATAAAACCGGTTTCGCGCATTAGTGGGGTAAAAGTAAAAAGAAAGCGAAATCTTTTTCGTTAGGACTTTAAAGTCCTGTTTTTATAATCAGTTAAGAAATATTCTATATTTGGGAAAGAAAAAATAACCAATGAATATGAAAATAGCTTCTAACGGGATAACAATAAAATGGAAGAATTATATTTTTAACACCATGCACAAACCAACAACATTGCTGCTTTTTTCTTTTTTGTTTACCCTCACTTGCAACGCGCAAACAACCGAACAAATTAACAGCGATGTTACTGTTAAAGAAATGCCCTACCCTGCAGGTAATGGTCAATCCGTATTTACAATTGTTGAAGAAATGCCCAAATACGCAGACGGTGATCAAGGAATGATGAAATTTTTAATTGCCAACATTCATTACCCTGATTCAGCTCGGTTACATGATATAGAAGGCACCGTTTACACCTCATTTATAGTAAATACAGATGGCAAAACCATTGACCATAAAATAGTGCGCGGTATTGACCCCTACCTTGATGCCGAAGCCCTGCGCGTAGCTCGGTTGTTAACTTTTGAAAGTCCTGGAAGGCAGCAAGGCAAAGCCGTGCGTGTGCAGTTTACACTGCCTGTAAAGTTTAAGCTACAGTAAAATCTACCACCCCAGCACCCACGCAAACATCAGCGGGGCACAAATAGTAGCATCACTCTCTACAATAAACTTGGGTGTATGAATATCTAATTTACCCCAGGTAATTTTTTCGTTGGGCACAGCGCCTGAGTAAGAACCATAACTGGTAGTAGAATCCGAAATCTGGCAGAAATAACTCCAGAACGGAACATCGTGCCACTCCAGATCCTGATACATCATAGGCACCACACAAATAGGAAAATCACCGGCAATACCACCGCCAATCTGGAAAAAGCCAACGCCTTTGCCTGCGCTGTTCTCGCGATACCAATGTGAAAGCCACACCATGTATTCAATACCCGATTTCATGGTGGTAGGGTTCATTTCATTTTTAATTACATAGGATGCAAAAATGTTTCCCATAGTGCTGTCTTCCCAACCCGGACAAACAATTGGCAAATTCTTTTTAGCAGCAGCCAGCATCCAGCTGTCGTTAGGGTCAATTTCGTAATACTGTTCGAGCACACCCGAGTTCAGCATCTTGTACATAAACTCATGCGGAAAATAACGCTCACCGGCATCGTTGGCATCTTTCCACAGTTTGTGAATATGCTTCTGCAATCTGCGGAAAGCCTCCTCTTCAGGTATGCAGGTATCGGTAACGCGGTTGTAATGGTTTTCTAATAAATCCCACTCGTCCTGCGGTGAAAGGTCGCGGTAGTTCGGCACACGCTTGTAGTGCGAGTGCGCCACCAGATTCATAATATCTTCTTCAAGGTTAGCACCCGTGCACGAAATAATCTGCACCTTATCCTGACGAATCATTTCGGCCAGTGATTTTCCCAACTCGGCAGTGCTCATAGCACCGGCAAGAGTAATCATCATTTTTCCGCCTTCCAGCAAATGAGTTTCGTAGCCTTTGGCAGCATCAACCAGCGCAGCTGAGTTAAAGTGCAAATAATGTTTTTCAATAAACTGAGAAATGGGTCCTCTTGTCATGATTTTATTTTTTGGGTTGGCAAAAATAGTTTTTTTTCACCGCGAAGGCGCAAAGGCGCGAAGGCTAACTAATTAATCAATCTTTGCTTTGCGTCTTAGCGCCTTAGCGGTAAAGAATCATTTCACTCACTCTTTTCTGTATTGTACCAATCAATGTTTCTCGTCAGGTACATAATCACAGCAAGAATAAGCAGCAACCCGATGCTACCCATCAGCAATGCATAATCTTCCAGCTGTAACAGCGAATAAAAGAAACCGTAAAGCACTGCCAGTATGCCGGTGATAAGCGCGGTAAGCAAATTATTTTTGAAAACACTTTTGCAATAAAAGGTAATTAGAATAAGTACAGAAACACATCCGACAAGATAAGCCTTGTCAAAATTTATATGTTCGGAAAGCGAAAGCAGCAATACATAAAACAAACAGATTGCAAAACCAACTAACAAATATTGTATCGGGTGAATTCGTTTTTTGTTGATTACCTCCACAAAGAAAAATGCAAGGAACGTGAGAAAAATAAACATCAGATTATATTTTGCCGAGCGCATCGTTTTCTGGTATTCATCAATCGGCAATAAAAGTTTTACACCAAATTCCGATGCCGCTGAATACTCCGGTAAATTGTTATTGCTGATTTGCTCCAGTCCGCCTTCATTGCCTATAAAAGCACCAAGTCCGGATTGCGGATAATTTCTGTTAAGTTGTAACACCTTCCAGGTTGCAGTAAAACCGCTGTCGGTAACCGCCCTTTCATCCGGCAAAAAACTGCCCTCAAAACTTGGATGTCCCCACGAAGAGGTAAGCGAAACATTGGTCTCTTTTCCAAACGGCAAAAAACCCAGATGCGTGCTGCCATTGATATTCATGTCAAATGCAAAATCAAAATCTTTTTGTGTAGTAAGGTCAATAGGAATGCTTATGCCCGATGAAAAAATATCAGCTGTTACAATTCCGGGATTGCAGGAGTAGCTGGTATCATTCATGCGTATGTTAATCTCATCACGTATTCCTTTCATATCACTCAGCCCGATGGACAACACGGCATCATCCAGCATAAAACTTGATTTTGCAATTCCGAGGTTATCAAAATCAGGGGCGGGAAATTTTCCGCTCACTTTCAACACCGTGTTATAAAGTACTACCACATAAATTCCGCGGTAGCGTTTTTCGGGTTTCACTGTTCCCGAAATGTCAATCAAATCAGGAAGAAAATGTGCGTAGGAAATTCCATAAACTGATTTCCCGTTCACATCTGTTGTAACCGTCTGGTAAGGCACCGAAATCACCGGGCCGCCCACCACCTGGCTGTTCCCCCACTTTGAACTTACCTCATCAATCGCACTATCGCGCACACTCTGACGCTCATAAATAAGTGACGAGAGCATGGAAGAAGGTATCAGCAAAATAAGAATCAGAATGCCGATAGAAATCAATTTCAGAGTCACTGAACTTCTTGCCCAATTATTGATTTTATCAAAAATGGACTGCGTTTGTTTTTCCATAATTCTCAGTTATTATTATTTGACAATGAGCCTTTGCGCCCTGCTGAATCTATCCGTCTGCAGCGCCACATAATAAAGCCCTGCCGGCAGGGATGCAATATTTTTAGTCAGCTTTTTGCTTCCCGAAAATGATTTTTGAGAAAGGTATTTTTCCACTACAACGCCATGCGCGTTGAGTAAAATAATTTCAACATTTTGTTTTTCCGCAGCGTTTATTTCTACCGTAATAAAATCATTTGCCGGGTTGGGATACACCACAAGCTCTACCGGCTCCTTCACTTTAATTTCGGCAACTGCATCGGGCTGCGTTTCAATATATACTTCAAAAATACGGGCGCTGGCAATGCTAATTGTCGGGTCAGTTTCACTGATATTTTTTTCAGGACTTTCAATACCGCCAACAATGTGCCCGATAAGTGTGCGCCCTGTTATAGAATTAAGTTTAAGAACACTGTTGCCATATTTTTCAATAGTTGGTAACGAAATAAAATGTGCGTTGGAACCCAAAAAACCGGGCATCGAATCAGGCAGCAAATATTCTGCAAGTGTATTTTCTGCACTGCGTGTTACCTTGCTGATGGTGCTCACAAACGGAACCAGTGAATCAGTTATTAGCGCGCTTGTAACAGTGTCTAACTTGTACATGCTCATGCCACCAAAAAATAAACTGTGCATGGTATTACCTATTGAATCATAAAGCGGGACAACCGCACTGTGATACTGACTCAAGTTCTGATTAAAGCCCGGAACATGGCTTGCCCCACCGCTGTTAATATCAATGGTAGTGAAATACGGAATATCAATTCCTTTTTGAAAAACACCTGAAAAAGCAGTAAAGCCTTCTTCTCTGTTTGGAAAAATCTGCGGCACTAAATTGTAATCTCTGCGGTGAAAATTATTGGTGTCGGTTTGTTCTATAAAATTGGAAACCGAAAGATTGGTTCCGTCATCATTAATAGTAAACGAGCGCAACGAATTACTGTAGGTCTGCGTGAAAAAATTGCCCATTTGATTATGGCTGTAAGTGCCATCAAACCTATGCCCGAACACAATATGAAATTTGTTATTCAACTTCTGCATATGTGAGCCTGTAATAGCCAATTGCTCATCTGCAACCTGACGAAAATAGGAAGTAATACTTGTTCCGTTCATCACCGCATTTACCAATCCGGGCAAATCAATTGCTGTTAAAGTAGGGAACGTAATGTATTCCTGTTGCGCTTCTTTCCAGCCATAACCGCCTTGCATATACAGCGTGTTGCCGTCCTGATAAAACTGCATGTTGCTCGAAGTAATTGCCTCACGAATATCCTCACTCAGTGAATCGCAGGAGTAAGAAAAAATATCCTGCGTTTCGAAATCAACAACGTAAATGGTGTTATTAATTCCGTAAAACGGAAATGAGTTTGCCGTCTGAAAACCGTGAAGTCCGTTGTTTCTTCCGCCAATAAAAATCCATTTGCCATCCAGTTCGGCATGCGCTCCCGAGTGCAACGCAGGAAAATTTGGAATCGTAATTTCTTCTAAGTCAACCGTAAACTGTTGCTGTGCAAACGAATGTTTAGCGCAGAAAAAAACGAAGAACAGAAAAACTAATTTCCTCATCTACGCACTACAAAACGTTTTTGTTCTTTACCTGCTTCACCCTGCAATTCGGCAACATAAACTCCGGGAGCAAGTGCCGAAATATTAGTCTGCACCTTATTCATTCCGCCTGCAAATGTTTTCTCTTCTGCTTTTACCAATTGTCCGGTTGCATTGTAGATAGTAATAACAACATCCATTTTTCCTGAAACATAAAACTCAATATTCAGCAAATCTTCGGCAGGGTTAGGATACAAATTCATGTTACCTAACATTGCTTCGTCAATAGAGGTGCAAAGGCTGACAGTTGTTGTCAGTGTTTCGGTACCTGTGCAGCCATTATTGTCGGTATAAGAATATACAATGTCGTGTGCTCCTGCTCCCGCAGTTACCGGATTAAATGTATTGCCACTTACTCCAGGGCCTGAAAATGTTCCACCCGCAGGTGTTCCTGTTAAGGTAGATGGCGAATAATTAACGCAGTAGTTTGCGTTCAGTCCGCTGAACGATGTTGAAGGTGCAGGCAAAACAGTTACGGTAACAGCATTGGATAAAGCAGAACAATTTCCTGCATTGGATACTGAAACAGAATATGATCCTGCTTCTGTAGCCAGATAACTATCTGATGTTGCATTTGGAATCTCGGTTTCGTTTAAATACCATTGATAGGTATTTCCAAATCCGTAAGTAGCTGTTACCGGAACTTCTGAACCTTCGCAAACCTGCAAATCGCCTCCGCAGATATAAGCCACAGCCGAGCAAGCGCTTACGGTGATTTTATAAATTCTTCCGTTGCTTTGTCCGGCAAGATAAAGTTCACCAACATAGTCCTCACCAAAAGTTGACAGGTTGTTGGTGATGGTAGTATTGGTAGTTAAAATACTGGTGTTAAATCCGCCATTTCCGTTAGGGTAACTGCCCCAAATTCTGCCGCTGCAATAATCAGTAAACAAATACCAGCCGAACATACCGCCATAAAGTCCACCACGATAAACAAAACCGCCTGTAACCGAACACCCATTAGGTGTGCTGTGCGAATAGGTATAAATTGGAAAAGTGTAGTTAGATATATTGCCGCAGCCGCTGGTATTAAAGGCATTGTTACCTTCATAACATCTCCAGCCATAGTTATTGCCTCCTGCATCGCCTGCCGGCTCAAAATCTATTTCTTCATAAATATCCTGTCCTACATCACCAATCCACAAATCACCTGTGCAGCGGTCAAAATTGAAGCGCCATGGATTACGCATTCCAATTGCCCATATTTCAGGTTTTGGGTTGGTCATTCCGTAATAAGGATTGCTTGCAGGAATGCTGTAAGGTGAACCATTGTTAACATCAATGCGCAACATTTTGCCAAGCAAAGCAGCTGTGTTCTGTCCATTGCCTTGCGGGTCATCAGCACTTCCGCCATCGCCCATACCAATGTATAAATAACCGTCAGGGCCAAAACGAATTTGTCCGCCATTGTGATTGCTGTAGGGTTGCGCAATCGTAATAATAGCCACTTCACTGTTTTCAAGGGCATCATTCGGGTCGGCAGGATTTACCGAGAAGCGCGAAACACGGGTAGCGCCTCCACTTGCCTGCGTATAGTTCACATAAAAATAGCCGTTGTTGGCATAATCCGGATGAAAGGTAAGACCTAACAAACCACGCTCATTTCCTGAAGAACTAACCAGTGAAGTGATGTCAAGAAAATTGGCGCTGTTGGTAGTTCCGTTTGCATTCAGAATTTTGATTAGTCCGCGTTGCTGAACAATAAACAAACGACTGTCACCGCAGTTTTCAATTCCCACCGGTATTGAAAATCCTGTTGCAAATTGTGTAATTGTAAGTGATGGAGGTGTTTGCGCGTGTACATTGTTGAATAAAACAAACAAACAAAAAGTGTAGAGTAATTTTTTCATAAAATAATTGGTTTAGTTACATGTATTAATTGTGTCCATTTTGGCAATCCATTCGCTTATTAAGTTAAGCCCTTCAAGATGCAACATTTTTCTTCCTAACTCGGGCATCATTACATCGGGTTCAGTACTGGCAACACGGTAAGCAAGAATTGATTCGCCAGGTTTTCCGGGTACAATATCATATTTTAAATCTCCTGCTCCTCTTCCTGCAGCAACCGGTGTTTTACAAAATCCTATTGCAGTAACATTTGACTCTTCTGATGTTAAAAATAATCCTGAAGTATTTGCAGGACCTTTTGCATTGTGGCAATGCGCGCAATTTATATCAAGCCAGGCACGGGCACGTTGGTCAAGTGTTCCTGTTTTTTCATCATTCCAAACGGCAAGTCTGGGTGCACTTTCAGGGGCTCCTTTAAAATCAAGAAAGCCTGCCGCAGCCCAGTGAACAAGCTGGTTTTCTGTTTTATCTCCGTAACTGAAATCTTTGTTAATATTTTTTGCTTTCGGACCAATTGGAGTCATTATTCCTCCTAATTCATGACAACCTTTACACTGATTTTTGTTGGGCACTACATAATTTAATTCACGTTTTTTTCCATCACTGTGTATCCACGAAATATCTTTTCTTCCTCCTGCAACTTCAAGCGTGGCTTCTGTTTGCTCGTCATTCCAGATGTATGGTCTTCCCTCCCACCCTTTTTCGGTATGCACCAGCAAACGGGTTTCCATAATTTTTCGGCCCTTGCTCTGGTCGGTAAAATCGTTGTGGTAATAAAAGTTTTTAATTAACACTGTTCCTACAGGAAAATCAAATGCAAGACTGTCGTTATACGTTGCTGAAGTTCCTGCGGGCATCCAGACAAAACGCGCCTTCTCTGCGTAATCAGAAAAAAGTGGTGTATTTAAATCGTAAGGAACAACTCTATCGTTTGGAGAAAGCTCGGCAATGTTTCCTTTAAAGAAATGGTATTCAGAAAGTGTTTGAAAAATTGGTGCAGATAAATCAACATTCACGGGAAGATTACTTCTGTTGCTGCAACGGAATACAATGAACGAAACAACAAAAAGAAGTATTAAAGCAAAATATTTTCTCATCCCAAAACCTTGAAAAGGCAAGGCAAAAGTATGAATATTTCATTGTCAGATTAACTTGAATGTTAGCATTTTTCAGGAACCGGAAAAACAGCCCTCTGTAAAAACGGGTTTGGTGAAAAATATTAAAGTTCACATTCTTGAGGAAGTTGACGTATTTTTGCGCTTTGAAAGTTCATGTATTCAAAAACTTGCTGCATAATTAAAAAATCACAATGGAAGAATCGTATCTGAAACTACTTGAGAACAATAAAAAGTGGGTTAACAAAATGCTGGGTAACGACCCGGATTTTTTTACCAGGTTGCTGGGGATACAGTCACCGGAATACCTTTGGATAGGCTGCTCAGACAGCCGTGTACCTGCTAATGAAATTACCGGTACCCAGCCGGGCGAAGTATTTGTGCACCGCAATATTGCCAACATGGTTGTGCATACCGATATGAACATGCTCAGCGTACTTGATTATGCGGTAAATGTGTTGCATGTAAAACATGTTATTGTTTGCGGGCATTATGGCTGCGGAGGTGTTCTGGCTGCTATGGGCAATAGGCAATTTGGACTTCTTGATAACTGGCTGCGCAATATCAAAGATGTTTATGACAAACACAGAAGCGAATTGAATGCTATCACAGATGAAACTCAGCGGGCAAATCGATTTATTGAGCTTAATGTAATGGAACAGGTGCATGGCCTAAGCCAGACTTCTATCATTCAAAATTCATGGCAAAACCACAGGAGCCCATCTATTCATGGCTGGGTTTATGATCTTGGAACCGGTATTATTAAAGACCTGAAAGTATTGATGGATGGGATGGAAGATGTATCCGGTGTTTATAAGCTTGACGAAAAATAATTTTAACTGTTGTACCCCATTACTCAGACCGGGATTTTTTTAAAGTTAATATGTAATTTCATTTGTTATTATTGTTGTAAAATTTCTTTTTATTTCTTTTTCTTTGTTAATGGTGTGTTAAAGACAAGCCAACAAAGGCAATGTGTTTCAGGCTAAGCCGGTAAACTTTGCACTTACTTCCCACAGCTTCTCTTTCAGTCCTTCGGTTTGTGAATAGCGTGAGTGCCATTTGTGTTTGCAGAGGTCATAATACTTTCCGCTTTCGCCTTCTACTTCGGGTGATGAGGCAAGGTAGATGGAAGTTTTTGCTCCGTCTTCAGAACTGATTGCACCCTGATAAATTTCAAAAACCTTCCAGGCCCATTGCACTATTTTACCGGTGTTTTTTCCGGCTATACCGGTTTTTACCACACCCGGATGCAGAGAGTTTACGGTAACTCCTGTTCCTTTCAATCGTTCGGAAAGTTCCATCATAAACAAAACATTGCCGAGTTTTGAACGCTCATAGGCTTTCATAATGTTGTAGCCGTGGTTCATTTCCATATCGTCAAAATTAAATTTGCCGCTGTAATGCGAATGTGAGGCAACAATTACAATGCGTGACGGTGCTGATTTCTTCAACAAATCCAACAATAAATTAGTGAGCAAAAAATAACTCAGATGATTGTTTGCTAAAGTCATTTCAATGCCATCAACAGAAAGCTGATGTTGCTGAAAAACACCGCCTGCATTATTAATCAGGACATCTAATCTTTCCAGTTTTGCTTTTACTTCATCGGCTAACCTGCGCACTTCTTTTTGTGAGGAGAGATCGGCAATAAAAAACGAAACGTTTTTATTTCCTGTAGCAGCAATAATTTCGTCAACTGCTTTCTGTGCTTTTTCTTTGTTGCGTCCAACAATATAAATATTAGCTCCTTTTTTTGCCAGCGCCTTTGCTGTTTCAAAGCCAATGCCGGCTGTGGCACCTGTAATCAATACGTTTTTGTTTTGCATTACTCTTCTCCCACCATTTTAAATTGTTTGTAGGTAATTGACCAGCCTAAATCCATTTTCAGAATAATGGGATTCCCTCCAGTTTGTATCCAGTATTTTGCACTGCCGTCATCGGTTTCGCAATACATGTAACCGAATTCGGCTTTCATTCCGGCTTTTGTCAATATAGGAAAATCATAGTTATAGTATTTGCGTTTTAACACAATCCAGGTTTCACCGCCATAGGTTGATATTTTTGATTCACCTTTTTTCTCCAGTTCATCATATACTTCATCGCTTATCCAAACGGTAGTCATGTCAGTTAAATCCATTTCGCCTCCGCTGAAATAATTGTTTTGCATGTGCGCATTTTTTCTTGCCTCCACACTCATAAAAACAGTTCCTGCGGTTTTATTTGCGTTGGTCATTTGGTAATCAAATCCAATTCCTTTTTCTGAATGGTTCTCGGTAACAGATACAATAAAGTCGTATTTGGTTCCGTTAAAATCCACTTCATAAATATTGGTTGTTCCTACCATAGAAACGAGTGTGCTTCCTTTCAGAATATCATATTCCTGAGTGGGCTGAGCAAGAACAGGTTTTGTAACAAAAACCATTAAAAGTATTATGGGTGTAATTAATAACTTCATGTTTTTAGATTTTTGGGGTTGGACAACAAACCTACATGAATTTTAGGATATTGGTAAATAATTACATTTACAAACAAAATCACTTCGTATGCTAAAACGAATTCTGCCGCTTTTATCATTTGTAACTTGCTGCAATTTAGTGTTTGCACAGGTTGAATTCAACACAACGGGAATTCTGGGAATAGCTTACAAGATTGACCCCGCAGGCGGTTTCCCCATTGCAGAAAGTGCAATGTTAGGTAGCCCTGCCTACCTTGCCGGTATAAAGTCTAATGACCGGATGCTGAAAATAAATGATGTATCGCTTTCGGGTATTACAGCGGATGCGCTTACCGAAAAATTTAAAATACCAATGGGGGTAAACATCAAAATTCTGGTGGAGCACGAGGATAAAACACAGCAGGAAGTGGTGATGAAAAAAGCTGGATTTATTACTGCTTCTTACAAGGCTTATAAATACATGATCTTTTTTGATGAGCATAAAACCCCGTTAACCAACGATGATGGCTGGATATATTACAGCAATGATGGCGTGAATGGTTACGTGTATCATGTTTATGATGCCACATCAGCTTTTTTTGGTGAATTTGAAAACAGTCACAGAAAAGAAGGCTTGTATTATTACGTTGAAGACGGAATGCCCTGCTACTACCTGGGCGAATTTTTAAATAATGAATACTCGGGCAAAGGAGAGGTGAGGTATTTTGTGGATGGAGATGAGTTTATATACACCGGAGATTATAAGAACGGACTTACGAACGGAATAGGTTCAATTAAAAACGTGAAAGACGGCCACATTTTTACCGGAATTTTTAAAGCGGGGAAGAGAGAAGGTTATGGAAAAGAAACAACAGCCGATGGCACCCTGATAGTTGAAGGGCAATGGAAACAAGGAGTTTTCCAGGAGCCGGCTGCAACCAAAAGTGCTAACGGCTACCCAAAAGTAGTGCGTGATGAGGACCTTGTTGCCCCCATAGTAGTTGATGAAGCCGCATGGAAGGATTCAATTATGAAAAAACTGGATACGTTCTGGGAAGATTTTGATAAGGGAGTTAAGGAGCAAGAAGCAGCTAAGGGTTATCAAAACAATTCCGGCTCTTCATCCTCTGCATTGGATGATGCGGCAGCTGCAATTGTTGCCTCACAAAAGCAAAAAGGCTGGCTGGTAAACGAATCATTTAATGTAGGTTTTGCCTCGGGCTCACCTGGACAGTGCAGTGCCAGTTGCAGTGAGAGCTACAGGAAGATCCTTGTTTTAGTGGAAGACAATATTTCATCGTTTAAAATCAGTGACATTGAAGTCAGCTTGGTGCGCAGGTCAAATGATATTGAAGACCATGAATTCAATAAGGTCAGCTTCGACCGCCTGGCCTCAGAAAACGGTATTACACTTTACGGAGTAAATATAAATGTGCCCGAAGTACGTTCGGGCTGCTCCTACATATGGACCATTAATTCAGGTGACTCACAAGCCCGCACCGCAAAAATTATTGTGCTGTATGGCGGCACTTATTAATAAGCCAACTAAGCGAAGCGTTCTCTTTGATACCTATTAAAAATAAAAAATTAATCAAAAAAACCAACTAAAATGAAAAACCCAACAACAAAACCCCTCCTCCTCACCTGCCTGTGTGTGATGTTATTTTCTCTGTTCAGCAATGCACAATGCGCTGCGGGATTACTTGCCAATGAGGAAATAAAAGAAGGCAAAAAAGTAATACTTGCTCAACTGTGGCCCGGAGACGAAAGCCAGGTCACCTATAAGCACCTGCTGGGGACAACGCTCACAGTAGGCAAATTAGGCATAGCCAACATCGGTGATTGCTGGTTTATGGGCGACATTACTGTAAACGGTGAGGATGTATTTTTTGTTGGGGTAACGTTGAAAGCCGCACCGGGCGAAACGTATGATGGCCCTGTGCTTGCAACGGAAGCAAAAGCCGCTTCCGATTTTCCGGTGGGCACAAAGGTGATTGTTCACGGCATTCCTATCACTGACCCCAACAGCTCACTGTTTTATTCAGATGCGCCAACCACAGATACAGGTTATGTAACAGAAGCTGACCTTACAAAAAATGCGAACGGAACTTATTCCGGCTGCATATTAAACGGTGAAGAGGGCAGTCACTTCAGAACAAAGAAATGCTTTACCGAAAAGAAAGTTGAAAAGAGGCCTTAGGTAAAATGTGAAGAATCACAAAAACCCCTTCAACTCTTCAAGCGAGGCAATTTCATAGGTTATTCTTTCCCCTGATGAGCGGCATCTTCGTTAAGCGCAATTTGTAATTGCGCTTGTAACATAAAGGAAATTGCATTTCCGCTAACCCGGATGTGTAATTACACGTTAAAAATATCGTCATCATCTTCAACATCAAATGCGTCTAATTCGTCTAATCCCTGTTCAAACAGAGCAGTGGTTTCAACCATTTGTATAATATCAAAACCGGGATTAGGCAGGTAAATTCGTTTCAGCAGTTTAATATTCAGGCGGTTCATGTAGTACTTGGGTTCCCAAAGTCCCCTTATTGTATCTTCCAGTTTAATAAAATCATCAATAAATTCAGTTGACTTTATTTGTCTTATGCGGTAACGTATTGTTGTTTCTCCAAGTGCATGCTCACCAAAACATTTTTGGTAAACGGGTAAAACCACTGCGGTGTTCACATACTCACGCTGCTTTTTATTCACCTTATCTTTATCGGCTTTCAGTTTATTTATTGCTTTTGTAAAAGCAATAAATTGATGCTCGAAGGGAAAATTTTCTAATACAGGATTGATAGTGTTAGTCTCCAGCGGATGCGAAACAGCAAAGTTTATTACTGCTTCTACTTTGCGGTGAGCTAATGTTCTTTTTTTTCTGCCTGAATGAGTAGGACTATCTTTCTTCATGCGTGTAACACTAATACTACAAAAGTATAAATAAATAAAATTATTTTCAAAATTACACGCGGTCAGGATTTGAAGTAACATTACACCCGTAATGGATACCTGCTTTATACCTTTTAAAACTGAACTCTCCCCTACCCTGATTCCCCATCAGCTCAATAGTCCGTTTGATTTAATTACTCCCGAGATTTGTAAAATAGCTGCCCGTGAGTTGCAGGAATTTATTACAAAAAATCAAGCGGCATGGAAACATAATTTTGGCTTGACCTCTGAAAAAGAAGGAACTGTAAAAGGTAAAATGTTTGGCGTTCTGGTTGTAAAAGACAGTGCAGAAAGAATTGGATATCTCTGTACCTTCTCAGGCAAAATGGCTGATGAACCACATCATCCGCTTTTTGTTCCTTCGCTTTTTGATATAGCCACCAATAATTACTTTATCAATACAGGCATGGTTGAACTTACCGGTATAGGCAATAAGATTAAGGAATTGGAAAGCACCAATGATCTAGCAGAAATAGAATTATTAAAAGAAGAACGGAAAACCAAATCAGCCTTGCTGCAACAGCAATTATTTGAAAGCTATAATTTCATGAATGAAGAAGGAAAGCATAAAAATGTTTGTGCAATCTTTGAAAACACAGCTGCTAAAACACCACCATCGGGAGCCGGTGAATGTGCAGCTCCAAAATTACTGCACTATGCATTTAAGCATAAGATGCAGCCACTTGCCATAGCCGAATTCTGGTGGGGGAAATCATCTCCATCAGGAGATAAACAACACGGACACTTCTATCCTGCCTGCACCGATAAATGTCTTCCAATACTGAACTATATGTTAGGTGGTAAGCCGGAAGCACAGAACTGAGAAGGGCTACAAAAAATTCTTCAGCTCCTCCAGTGAGGAAATCTCATGCGTAATCTTTTCGCTGTGCGCAACTTTGTTGGGGTTAAAGTAAACTGAGTCAATACCGGTTTGTCTTGCTCCCACGCAATCAATTTCAAGGTGGTCGCCAATCATAATGCTTTCCTTGCGTTTTGCTCCGGCAAGATTTAACGCAAAGCGGAAGATTTCAGGTGTTGGTTTCTTATGACCTGCACGTTCAGAAGTAATAATGTGTTCAAAGAAATGCGCAATGCCCGAGCTGTGCATTTTAATATGCTGCACCTCTTCAAAACCGTTGGTGATGATGTGAAGAATATATTTTTCTTTAAGATACTTTAGTGTTTCAATCGTATTGGGCAGCAGACTTGTTTTCCTCGGACTGTGTTCCACATAATCATTGCCTATGCTGATGGCTAATGCCTTGTTATCAATTCCAAAGCGTGTCAGCGTATCGTAAAAGCGGATATAACGCAGGGTTTCCTTATCAAGAGCGCCCAGCCTGTAATTCTCCCAATACTGCGCATTTATTTCGTGATAGGCTTTGTAGAAAATCTCAAAAGAAGGAACACCGGTCTCCAACAGTTTTTGATGCGTGAATATTTCCTGAAGAGTTTCGTGTGAGTTTTTGTCAAAATCCCAAAGCGTTCTGTCAAGGTCAAAGAAAATATGGCGGTAGGTTTTTTGCAAAGCGGGGGTAAAAGTAAATGATTGAAACGTTACTTTGAACGTTCGCTGTCACTTCGAGCGTAGTCGAGAAATTTAAATTATCGCTTCCCGACTACGCTCGAAGTGACAATGTTTCAGTATGACGAAAAGAGAATTAGAAAATAACTACAGCCGAAGAAAGTATCAGCGACCACAGTACAACAGATGCGCAAAGGTAACCAACCACTCTGCGCGGGCTGCGGAAATAACGTGCAGCTATTAAAGTACCAACAGGAATTGAAAGAAGTGTTGGCGTAAGCAATGCAATTCCTACCAGACCAAAACGTCTTACGGTTAGCACAATCATTTTATTTTTCCAGGTAAAAATTCTTTTTCTTTCGGGTAACAATTCATCTTCCAGAGTTTTCTTATTCATTCCAAACAAAAAGAAAAGATGATTTTTATAAACAGCAATCCATTGTACAATGTATTTGCTGCCGTAAAAGAAAAACAGGACGCCAAAAATTCCGCCTGCTGTTGTTGTAAGAAATGTTTGAATGTAGTTGAGATCGTAACCCAAAGCTGCAAATGGTGAAGCTGCAAACTTAAGTGAGCTTACAAATGCGAGCGACAATAATTTGAGTAACTGTTCCAATTTTCTTTTTAGCTTGATTTTGAAAAAGCCATCAAGTTTAACGAACAATTATCCTTTCTGTTCTTATTTTCGATGAACGGCTGGAAATAGCGCGCGGCTGTATTAATGCCATTTAAATCTTTGCCCCAAAAGCAAGGTCGCCTGCATCACCAAGGCCAGGTACTATATAGGATTGCGCGGTTAATTCCTCGTCTACTGCTCCAATCCAGAGCGTTATGTTGGATGGCATGTGAAGTTTTACATAATTCACCGCTTCTGCGCTTGCAATTAGTGCAACAATATGTGTGTGCTTCGGAATTCCTCTTTTAAGCATGGCTTTGTATGAAAGCACCAATGAAGTTCCTGTTGCAAGCATCGGGTCACAAAGAATAAGTACCTTATCCTGTATAGAAGGACAGGCAAGGTATTCTACATGCACATCAAATGTTCCGTCTTTGTGATGCCTGCGGTAAGCAGAGATAAAACAATTTTCGGCACGGTCAAAAAAACTAAGCATTCCGTTATGGAGAGGTAATCCTGCACGAAGAATAGTTCCCAAAACAGGTTGCTCAACCAGATTGGGGACAGATGCCACACCCAATGGGGTGGTTATATCTTTATTTTTCCATTCTAACTGTTTGCTTACTTCATACGCGAAAATCTCACCCAACCGTTCTAAATTTCTGCGGAAGCGAAGTTGGTCAATTTGTATTTCCACATCACGTAATTCACCTATAAACTGGTCAACAAGACTATTTCTGTTTCCTAAAATATTTACCATATCTGTTTTTTGTTGAGGTTGTGAAAGTAGAAATTTATCTCAATACGCTAAATGATATGAATCATTTTTAGTGTTTTAATAAATTTAAAGGAAACGGAAGCCGGTTGATTTTTACCTGCAGATAAACACATTCTTTAGAACCAAAACTTTTATAGAAACGGGCAAGATTCACATCATTTGAACCTTCAAAATCCAGCGTACTGTTTTTACCTGAATTATTACGAATGAATGAATCAATCAGAAACGGCATTGCATTCACATTTTTTCCTTCTTCACTTAAACCTGAAAAAAGAAAAATTACTTTGTTATTACTTTCTATAAAAAATGCACCGGCACATAGTTCGTTGTGCTCATTTATCACATGTAGTATTTGTGCTTTCCCTCTCTGAATTGCCTGATTCATTAATTGAATCAGCACTTTGTAATCATGTTCTTTCAACTTTGAAATTTCTGCTCCGCGGTTTTCTCTGAACAGTTTTACAACTGATTCTAATTCATTGCTGAGAACAATTTGAAGTTTGTTATTTCCTGCTTTTTTAAGGTTACGCTTCAGATTATCAGAATAATTTTTGGCAATATTTTCATATGATTCAATCAGGTCTAATTCGTGAGTGAGATTTGACTTGATTGAAAAATTTTGCAAACTAAAATTGTTAAATGTGTTGAGATTTATTTCAACAAACTGAAACTGCTTTGGAATTGCTTTCAGAAATTGTTGCACTAAATCTGCATCTGATTTTTCAGCAGAAAAAACTCCTAATTGTTGTGTAAAAAAAGGCTGATACAAATACCTGACGCTATACTTCTTTCGGCATGTCAGCGGCATCACACTTTTGTAATCATCCTTTACCAGCGCATCCCATCCTGGCGAAACAATATCCAGATACCACGAATAAGCATAGACGATTCCATTGAAAGAACGGGCTATACATTCGTCCCATTTTCTGCGGTCAATATTTTGATTGGAAAGATATTGATTGGAAAGATATTGAATCATCAGGCAGTAGCAGCTTTGATGGTTTCTTCATACACTTTTCTCCAGCCTTGCCACTGGTCTTTTTCACCTAGTGTCTCGTTATGCCACAGGCTGATAAATGTTCCGTCAACTGCTTTAACTTCCTGCACCATTTGTTTAACGTGTTCAATTGCTTCATCCGGATTAAATTTCATATAGTATTTCAACGTTGCATCCATCACTGTAAAAGGATGAACTTTCAGTTTGGTTGCAGTTTCAAGATCAAGGTCATAAAAATTGAATGATGTGCAAATACCGGCACGGAAACCTGTTTCCTGCGCATATCCCATACTGTATTCATCGGTAATATCAAGGTCAATCAGGTTGCGGTAGGTTTTCGGAAAATGTAAAATCAAAAAATGCTGACGGCTCTTTGTTATTTCGCGGTGCACAATATCTGAAAGACGGTCAATTTCTGTTTCTGTTTTTTCTGAGTTCTTATTGGAATTGAAAGATGGGTGAATTCCAACATCTGCCCTGTCGGCAATAGATTTTATCAGCGACTGGAACTTGCGATTATGATGCGGAACATTTTTATCGTTCAAATCATAATCAGCAAGAAGAAAAAAATACAACGGACGGAATTTATATTTCTCTTGTAATGCAAACTGGTAATCATAGGTATCGTAAGGATCCTGCAACGCACCTGCCAGAACTTTTATTCGCTCTTTCAGTTGCGGCATATTGAATGAAATTATGTCCTTCCCGAAAGCACCAACCGTTCGCAAAAGCCCTTTGCGCTTGTAAGCATAGGCATTGTCAATATCAATAGTAGAAAGATATTGGTATGTATTTTCACGG
>CAMDBK010000016.1 GCA_945889235.1 Chitinophaga pinensis | reverse complement strand
TCAAAAAAGTTCAGTACCAAGTACGCTAATGCTGAATTCGAGTGCAGAAGAAATTATATCCAGGCAGATATTTTGATTGCTAGGGGAGCTTATATTCCAGCAATTAAAATATTGGAACGTTCAACCCAACTTGCTGAAAAATATGAACTTGCTGCTGAAAAAACTCTTATTCAGCAGTTAATGAGAACAATGACACACAGGATAAAGAGCGAAAAAAGATTAGAAGAATATAACAAAGGTATCCGTAAAAGCCTTGAGTTAATGATAGAACTTAACCGGGTGGAAGAGATTGGCCATTATTTTAGTTATCCCCAATTGTTTAAGGGTAATAAAAATGTAAATCAGCCTGAGTTTAAGATTAAAGCGATACAAGAGTTGAAAGAATTATATGAAAAAACGAGTTCCGCTAAAATTGGTTTTTGGTATCATCTTACAATGGATGAGTATTATACTCTTACAAGTAAAAGTATTGAAGCGTTGGAAAACAACTTAAAGTTGATGGAATTGACAAAAACTAGTCCGTCAATATACTCACAGGCTAACTGGGCAGGGGTAAACATGAAAATTTCGGGAAACCTTATCGCCTTATCACGTTATGAGGAATCGCTCGAGTATGGAAAAGTTGCTGTTCGTTCATTCAGGAAAGGGGGGATTAATCAGTTTAATGCAATGGAAAATCTGTTTTTTGCTTATTTCAGAAACAAGAGTTTTGAATCAGCTGAAGACATTCTGAAAAAAGTATTTGAACATCCTGCTATTAAAGCTAATTCTTTTTACCCTGCAAAATGGTTGTATTTGAGAGCTTGTTTAGAATTTTCAAAGGGAGAATTCAATAAATCTTTGAAAACACTGAATGAAAGCAATGAATTGAACAAAGATAAATCAGGTTGGTTACTGGGCTACCGTATGCTGGAACTTTTGATTATGATAGAAAAAGGAGATTTTGAATGGTTTGATTTTAAACTTGAAAACTTCAGAAAACTTTTGCAAAGGCAGAAGGAAGAAAATGTTCAACGCAGCAAAGTAATCTTCAACGTACTTAAATCATTGTCCAAAATGGACTTTGATTATTTTGATGCACTGGAAAAAGAAAAGAAAAATATTCAACTCCTGGAGGAAGCAGAGAATGAATTACAGTGGGACCCGAAGGGATTTGAAGTAGTGCGGTTTGATGACTGGATAAAATCAAAAATGGATTAAGACAGTTTTTTCAGAACTTCTTCAACTCTAGTTATCATCTCATCATTAAAATCTAAGTGTGTAACCATTCGTATTACCTGATTGTCTAAAGAAATTACGCGAATGTTGTTGTCTGCAAGTTTTTGCTGAAAATCATTTCCGGGAAAATTATCTGCAAGGCGAAAATAAATTATGTTGGTTTCGGGATGCATTACTTCAATAACATAGGGCAACGACTTAAGAATTACAGCTAGTTTCTGTGCCCGTGAATGATCTTCCTTCAGTCGCAGGATATTATTATCGAGTGCGTAAATGCCGGCAGCAGCAAGGTATCCGGCCTGACGCATGCCACCGCCAAAAACTTTTCTGATTCTGCGTGCTTTGTAAATGTGCTCTCTTGTGCCTAACAACACTGAACCCACGGGAGCACCTAAACCTTTAGAAAGACAAACTGAAATAGTATCGAAAATTTTTCCAAAGTCTGAAGCAGTTTTATTTGTTTCAACAATTGCGTTAAAAATTCTGGCACCATCAAGGTGAAAAGATAAGTTGTTTTTTCTGCAGACTTCTGCAATCTTTTCAAGTTCATTAAAATCATAAATACTTCCACCACCGCGGTTATGTGTGTTTTCAACCGACACGAGACTCGTGTGTGGAAAGTGAATATTTTCTGCACGAATTGCATTTAACACATCTGCTGAAGAAAATTTTCCGCGCTCACCATTTAATAATTTTGTTGAGCAACCTGAGTTGAATGCAATTCCACCTCCTTCGTAATAATAAATATGTGAATTGGCATCGCAAATTACTTCATCACCGGGTTGTGTGTGAAGTTTAATTGCAACCTGATTTGTTTGTGTTCCTGACGAACAGAAAAGTCCGGCTTCCATGCCAAACAGGGAAGCGCATTTTTCTTCCAGCTTATTTACTGTCGGGTCTTCAGAAAAAACATCATCGCCAACTTCTGCGCTGAACATGGCTTCCAGCATTTTTTTTGTTGGCTTGGTAACTGTGTCGCTGCGTAAATCAATGGTCATATTATTTTATATTTTTACAGCGTTATGATTGAAGTGATTAAAAAAATAATTGTTGCTGCTTTTGTGTTTTGCGGTTTGTGTACATCAGCTCAAACAAGCAACGGCAAGTATATGGTATTTTTCAAAGACAAGAAAAATACTGTGTTTAATCCCTACGAATATTTTGATGCGAAAGCGATTGAACGCAGATTGAAACAGGGAATTGCTCTTTGTGATTCTACTGATTTTCCGGTGAATGATGAGTATATAAAAGTTGTTGCTTCACTTGCTGATTCCGTTTCTTTTTCCAGCCGATGGTTTAATTCACTTACTGTTTATTCAAATGAAAAATCATTGCAAAAAATTCTTGATTTGCCTTTTGTAAAAGGCGCTGAAACTCTTACAGAAAAATTAATTCCTGCAAGTAATGATAAAGATGAATTTAAAATTTCACTGGATAAAGACCAACTGAAATTGCTGAAAGACCAAACAGAGCGATTGGGAATTTCTGCTTTCAGAGAAAAAGGAATTAACGGAAAAGGTATCCGCATTGCCATATTTGATGCGGGTTTTCCATCAGCAGATGTTAATCCGTGTTTTGAACATATTAGAAAAGAAAACAGAATTATTAAAACATTTGACTTCGGAAAAAAGAAAGAAAATGTTTTTGGTTTCAGTTCACATGGCACTAATGTTTTTTCGTGTATTGCCGGAATGGCTGATACTATTCCTATTGGCCTGGCATCAGGTGCAGAGTTTTTGCTGGCGCGAACTGAGAATGCATTATACGAACCTTTCGGAGAAGAGGAAAACTGGTTGGCTGCTGTAGAATGGGCTGATAAAAATGGCGCAGACATCATCAATAGTTCGCTTGGTTATACTGTTCACCGCTACTTCCGCGAAGACATGAATGGGAGAACAAGTTTGATTTCACGCGCTGCAAATATGGCTGCATCAAAAGGAATATTGGTTGTAAATGCGGCAGGAAATGAAGGTGAAAGCGGATGGAAATTTATAAGTACACCTGCTGACGCGGACAGTGTGTTATCAATCGGTGGAATTGACCCCGAAACGGATATTCATATTTCATTCAGTTCATTCGGACCAACTTATGACAAGCGGTTGAAACCAAATGTTTCTGCTTATGGTTCGGTGATTGCTGCCGGTAAAAACGGGTTGGTTTATACGCAAGGAACATCGTTTGCAAGTCCGCTGGTAGCAGGGTTTGCAGCGTGTGCCTGGCAAAGCAATCCCCATTTAACCAACATGGAATTATTTCATGAAATAGAAAAATCGGCAACACTTTTTCCGTACTTTGATTATGCTCATGGTTATGGAATTCCGCAGGCAGAATATTTTATGAACGACAGTTTGAAAGATGCAATTACTAAAAATAACACTGTTCCCACTTTTGACATTTCAACGGAAGGAAAACTGATTAAAGTTAGTATCAGAGATGAATCTTTGGGATCAGATTCAAAAGAAAAATTCTACTATCATATTTTAAATGAAAGCGGAACACTGGATGAATATTTTGTACTGAAAGTAACCGACAGAAATATTCTGGAACTGGAAACTGATAAATACGAGAGCGGAAAAAAATTAGTTGTTTTTTATAAAGGATACAGCAATCAATTTGAATTTTAAATAAACTCATCAACATGAAAAAATACATCATCATTTTTGCAATTATATTTTCTACTATTCCTGGAGCATTCGCACAATCACCACAGAAATTTAATTATCAGGGAGTAGCGCGAGATAACTCAGGAAACGTCATGCCAAATCAAAGTATTGGCTTGCGACTAACTATTCATCAGGGCACGCCAACAGGAACTATTGTTTATCGCGAAACACATACGGCAGCTACCAATGCATTTGGTTTGTTTGATGTAGAAGCCGGAGGAGGAACTATAGTATCAGGAGTATTTTCTTCAATCAACTGGGGCGCGGGGCCTTATTTTTTCCAGACAGAAATGGATGCAAACGGAGGAACTACTTACCAGAATATGGGAACTTCGCAGTTGCTTTCTGTTCCGTATGCGTTGTATGCTGAAACATCCGGAAACGGTGGAAGCTCAGGAGCAACCGGTCCTTCAGGAGCAACAGGAGCCACAGGTGCAACGGGTTCAAGCGGAGCTACAGGCGCAACAGGAAGCACAGGTGTGACAGGAGCTACAGGAACCGGAACAACAGGAGCAACCGGACCTACCGGACCTGCGGGAAGTGGTTCTTCAGATTTGTATAACAACACCTATGTGGTTTATGGTTCTTCACAACTTTCTATCGGACCTCCGGCAAGCAGCACCTACACACAAATTCCGGGATTAACACAAACGGTAACATTAACAGGCGCTTCAAAAGTTCTGGTAAGTGTAAGCGGTAACGCACAAACAACCGGGACCTTAACAACTTACTCTGCTTTCAGCGTTGGTATTTTAACCAACGGAACATTGGTGCCAGCGGGCGGAACAGCCTACCAATGTATTCTTACCAATTCTGCAGTAGCGTCAACATTTGATAATTTTTCTACACAGGCATTGCTTACGCTTGGTGCCGGCACTTATACTTTTTCAGCGGGTGCACGGTATGAAGCTGCGGGAGGAGCAACTGTAAATATAAGTGGCGGAAGCGGCAGTGCTTTGCAGGCAAGTTTAGTAGTACAGGTTATTGCGCAATAGTTCTTTCGTTCACATATATTTAGACTAATCAACGTTACTTAATTCAATCAAGTTCTTTTTATGACTTGAATTTCTTCTTTTACGTATTTAATTGATTTACAGACTGAAAGGCCGTTCCTCGAATTCCAACTAAGCCCTTGCAGTATTGAAAGGCTGTTCCTAGAATTCCAGTTAAGCCCTTGCAGTATTGAAAGGGCTTGGGTTGAATGTAAATAAGCCCCTTACAAGGTTGCAAACCTCCTCCCGGAATTCAAAAACACTCATTATGGTATTACCAACCCCTTCCTAAAATCCTAAACCCCCAAGCCAATAGCTAAAAGACATCAGCTAACAGCAAATAATTCCTTCCTCTCCTAATTTTATAACATATTTTCAAAATTCTATAACGGTTTTCGGATTTGATGAGGCTATGTTTGTGTCGGTAATTAAATACTAACCCTCTCCCGCCTCAAGCAGGACTAATAAATAGAAACCATGAAAATCAAAAAAAATATAGCAATCAGCGACTCAGGCTTCATCTTCAATCCCTCAACTGGTGATAGCTTCTCCGTAAACCCAATCGGGCTTGAAATAATCAAACAACTGAAAGAAGAAAAAACTTCAGACGATATAAAAAAGCACATCCTTAAATTATATGCCATTGACGAAGCAACCGTTGAAAAAGATTTCTACGACTTTCTGAAAATGCTGGAAGCAAATAAGCTCAGTGCCGAAAACGAAAAAGCCAACTAACATGGAACTGACAACTTTAATAGCGCAGCCCCCTGTGAAAAATAAAAAGGGTAAGCGCAGAAAAATAACAGTGGCGGTTACCGGGTTAAACGCTATTGACAGTCCCGGTCCGGGAGTGGCGGTTATCCGTGCCCTACGCGAAAGTGCGGACTATGAAGTGCGCATCATTGGTCTTAGCTATGAAACGCTGGAGCCCGGCATTTATATGCACAATATTGTGGATAAAACCTACCAAATTCCTTTTCCCTCTGCGGGAATAGATAATATTTATGAGCGGCTGGAATACATCACCTCCGTAGAAAAGATTGATGTGCTCTTCCCCAACTTTGATGCAGAGCTTTACAACTTCATCAAGATGGCTGACAAGTTGAAAAAGGAACTGAACATCCACACCTTTCTTCCAACTATGGATCAGTTTGAGGCGCGACACAAATCAAACCTTAACGAATACGGAATAAAGAATGGCATCAGTGTTCCCATGAGCAAAATGATTTTCAGCACAGCCGAAATTCCCTCGCTCAACAAAGAGTTCACCTACCCCATGGTAGTGAAAGGTAAATTTTATGAAGCAGCCATTGCCTACAATCCCGATCAGGTGGCAACGCACTTCAATAAAATAAGCGCGAAGTGGGGCTTGCCCATCATCATTCAACAATTTGTGCATGGCGCGGAAGTAAATGTGTGCGCCATAGGTGATGGAGAAGGAAACACCATCGGTGCCGTTCCCATGCGCAAGCAATACATCACCGACAAAGGAAAAGCATGGGCTGGAATTGCCCTTGACGATGAAAAATTGTTGGAAGAAACCAAGAAACTTTTAGCAGCTACCAAATGGCGCGGAGGTCTGGAACTGGAATACATAAAAACCAGTGATGATGAGTATTACCTGCTCGAAATCAATCCCCGTTTTCCTGCTTGGGTTTACCTTACCGTGGGCTGCGGACAAAATCAACCCGAGGCATACGTTAAACTTGCGCTCGGTGACGCAGTCAAACCCATGACCAAATACGATGTAGGCAAAATGTTCATCCGCTACTCATGGGACATGATTGTGGGGCTGGATGAATTTGAAAAAATATCAACGTTAGGAGAATTATAACTTTTATATAAAAGACAATATATGGCTAAGCTGCAATACGAACGTCCGCTGATTCAGAAACTGAACACCGGCACAATGAATAAATTCGGAACCCGCACCGAATACCGCCCGCACACCGAAATTGACGGAGCAAAAGTGGAAGACCTGATGAAGGAATTTGGTTCACCTTTATTTGTGATTTCAGAGAAAACCATCCGTGATAAATTCAATGATGCCAACCGCGCATTTAAAACCCGTTACCCGAAAGTGCAGTTTGTGTGGAGCTACAAAACCAATTACATCGCTGCGGTGTGTAATGTATATCACCAGTTGGGCTCATGGTCCGAAGTAGTATCAGGTTTTGAGTACAACAAGGCACTAAAGAGTGGTGTGCCCGGAAGTAAAATTATTTTCAACGGTCCCGATAAAACTGTTGAGGAATTAAAACTGGCAATTGAAAATAATTCGCTCATCCACATTGACCATCTTGATGAATTATATACCATCATTGAATTAACCAGTGAAATACAAAAACGCCCTAAAGTTGCCATCCGTGTGAACATGGATACCGGCATTTACCCGATGTGGGATCGCTTTGGTTTCAACTATGAGAACGGACAGGCATGGGATGCCATCAATAAAATTGTACTCACCGACAAAATGGATCTGGTTGGTTTGCATTGCCACATCGGAACATTTATGTTGGCACCAAGTGCCTACGGAGTGGCAGCTGCAAAGCTTTCTGAACTTGCATTAGCTATCCGCAAAAAATACGGAAAGACCATTCAGTATTTAGACATGGGAGGAGGTTTTGCATCTAAAAACACATTGAAAGGTTCCTTCCTTTCTGGAGCAGATACCACACCTCCGATTGATGATTATGCGGAAGCAATTACTACTTCGATTCTTAATGCAGGTTTTCTGGAAGAAGAATTGCCAACCTTGTATTTGGAAACCGGAAGAGCCTTGATTGATGAAGCAGGATATTTACTCGGAACTGTTATTTCCAACAAGCGTTTGTCGGATGGACGCAAAGCCACCATCATGGATTTTGGTGTGAATATTTTATTCACTGCTTTTTGGTACGACCATAAAATAACTCCCGCACAGGAGTTCAGTCACTACACCGAAAACTCGGTGATGTATGGACCGCTGTGCATGAACATTGACGTGGTGCGCGAAAATGTAACATTGCCCCCAATGAAAAAAGGTGACCATGTAGTAGTGCATACAGTAGGAGCTTACAACATGACCCAATGGATGCAGTTTATTTCCCTGCGTCCTGCGGTGGTAATGATTGATATGAAAGGCAAGGCACATCTTATCCGCAAACGCGAAACCCTTTCAAACATTGATGCCAGCGAAGAAATGCCGGGGTATTTGAAGGAGTTTAAGTTGTAGGCTCTAATTTTAATTATACTTTTTGAATCTGTTGAAGTAACGTTCAACATCTAATTCATATTTTTGTCGCTCACAAAATTTTCAATTTACACCATGAACAAAAAACTTTTTTTCCTTTTCATTTCTTTCTTTGCTGCCACAGCCCTTTTCGCACAAAAACCGAAGGAAGTTGCTTTTCCAAAACTACCGATGGATGACAAAAACGAATTTGTTACTTACTCTGCTGTAATGAATCTGCAAGGTACAACAGCAAAAGAATTATATAAACGTGGTAAAAAATGGTTCTTCTCTTACTTCAAAAATCCAACTGAAAAAATTAGGACCGATGATTCACTAAAAAATGAATTAGAAGGTTTTATCCGTTTCAAATTAATGGTTCCGGATAAAAAAGGTGTTGAAAGTGGTGTTACCACTATGCAATATAGTTTATTCCTGACTTTTAAAGACGGGCGATATAAATACACTGTCACTAAAATAAATGAAATGGCTGTATCGTATCAGGGAATTGAACAATGGATTCCTACGCTTCCTGCGGGTAAAGATGCAGTTCCGGCAGATGCAGAAAAACATGCATTGTGGCTTACAACCATAGATAAAGAAATCAAAGCTACCATTGATGCTATGATTACAGGAATGGAAGATAAAGGCCTGCCTGCGAAAGAAGATTGGTAATCAAACCAATCGTTTCACTTTAGATTCAGAAGTAAGGGAAACTGTATCAAGATTAATATTCTCCAGTAGAAGAACTCCTGGTTTTTTGCCTTTTTCAAATGAACCGAGTTCATTCTGAAGACCCAATGCTTTAGCACCATTCAGCGTTGCCCATTGCAACAACATTTCTAAATTTATTTCAGGAAATTTTTGTGAAATTGTTTTCAGTTCATCCAGAATTGAAAGTGAATAATTAGAAGCAAGGCTATCAGTTCCTATTGTGATTTTTGCTTCTGCAGCAATAAATAAATTGTAATTCGGTAATTTATTTTCAATGTAGAGATTTGCATTCGGGCATGTTACCCAATAAATGTTTTTACTGTATGCTTCTGCAAATTTAATGTCTTCAGCATCAGTAAAAGTATTGTGAACCAACAATACATTATTTTTTTTGGGGAAATAATTAAGCACCGTTTGCAATGAACTTTTTCCACTTGCTTTCCAGTTCGAGAAATCCATTCCCATCAAACTAAAAAACTCAATAATTTTTCCACGCTTTTCACGAAACATAAGGTTTTCTTCTGCGCTTTCCTGATTATGTATAGAAATAATTTTATCCGGTTCTTCACCAATAAAACGAAACAATAATACAGACACAGAATACGGTGCATGCGGAACAAAATTATTTTTTGCTTCGGGAAAAATTTTCTTCAATTCCTCAGCCACATTTACCATTCTTGTATACTCACCAGAAAAGTTTTCAGGAAAAAAATCAAAGCCTTCAATAAAGTTGTAATACACTAAATTTTGTTTTGCCTTTTGTTTGAATGTATCAGAAACATTGCAAATATCACCTGCAGCAACTATTCCGTTTTCAAGCATTTCCTTTTCTCCTGCCGCAATTCCGTTTTCAATTTGCTCAAGAGAAAATGTTTTTCGTGCGGCAATAAAATCTTTGATAAAGCCTGCCAGTCCAGTCTTTTCAGGAATTGCACCTTTCATGTGCGAAAGTTCAAGGTGGCAATGTGTATTGATAAATCCGGGGCAAAGAATGCCGTTGTAATATTCTATTTTGTTTAGTGATTGCCCTTCGACTACGCTCAGGGTGACATCCAATATCCTTCCTTCATCATCAATTACAACAACTCCATTTTTTATTGGCGGTTGTGAAATAGGGAAAACATAATCAGCTGTGAGGTATCTCAATGCTCAGGCTTTTTGCAATGACTCTTCAGAAGCGAGCAATTCAATAAACAATTCATTAGGAATTATTCCTCTTCCATTTTCCGAATATTTTTCTTTAATACCTTTAACAAAATACATATCAATTTCTCCTTTGTTTTTTGCTTCCACTTTTCCACGGTATTCACATTCAAAATAAGTTTTTATAAACTCATTTGTAGTTCCTGAAACATTCACTCTTCCCACTTTACCGCTTGATTCCATGCGACTCGCGGTATTCACCGTATCACTCCATATATCATAAGCAAATTTCTTTTTGCCCACTACACCTGCTGTAATCGGGCCTGTATGAATACCAATGCGGATTTCAAAAGGAGCTATTACGTTTTCGTCTTTTCTTCTTTCTGCCATAAATGTGCAAATCTCCAGCGCTGCAAGCGTAATGCGGATAGGATTAAAATCATCTGCCTTTGGAATTCCCCCGGCACACATGTATGAATCACCAATTGTTTTTATTTTTTCAAGACCATATTTTTCAATAATGTCATCAAATTTCTTGAAACAGAAATCAAGTTCAGCAATTAATTCTGTTGGTTTTATCGTTTCCGAAATTTTTGTGAAATCTTTGAAATCAGTAAACATTACCGATGCCATATTATAAAAACGTGTAGTCGCAAAACCTTTTAATTTCAACTCTTCTGCAGTTTCGTGCGGCAAAATGTTGAGCAATAATTCTTCTGTTTTCTCTTTTTGGGCTGCAAGTTGTGCTGTACGTAAACGAACTTTTTCTTCAAGCACAGCTTGTTCACGTTTAAGACTTGCCTCGCGAAAACGGATGAAAGCCCACACCAATCCAACTCCCGTAAAAGCATACAGTAAAAAGAAATACCACGTTTTATAAAATGGCGGATTGATTGAAAACGATAATTTTTTTTCTTCACTCACTGTTCCGAGAATATTGCGGGCACGCACTCGCAGCGTATAATCTCCCGGTGGCAATGGAAAGGGACCTATCTCAGATTTTGAATCCCATTTACTCCAGTCGGTCATTAAACCATCAATGATATATTGATATTCTGTAGCATCTGTTTTTAAATAATAAGGCGCGGCAATTTTGAATGACAACATATTGTTCGATGCATCCACAACCAGCTTTTCAAGTGAAAAATTATTTTCATTGTTATCCGTAACTCCACGGATATAAACATTGAAATCGTGCATTGCCATAAATTTTTCGGACGGCAGAATTTTATAAAGAGAGTTCTCTCTGTCAATCACCCAGAAGTTTCCCAACTCATCCACAAAAATGTTTTGAATACCGTCAAACAAATCAAGGTATACAGAGAAAATCAAATTCTGAGAAGGATTGTTTTTATAGCTCTTCCATTTCTTTTCACTGTTATTAAAACTCCAGGTAATATTTTCCTGCGATGAAAGGTAGCGTCTGTTATAGTGATTCGTTTTGCCGTCAGAATTTTTGTCTGTGTTTATCAATGAATCTTTTGCCGCATCATAACTATAAATACCTGATGAAACAAAAAAGTGAACCTTTCCCTCTACCATACCTGTAATTACTTTTTCTGCATAATCATTATTAAATGAATACGATTTAGTAGCACCGCTCATTGCATTTTCATTGAGCAGAGTACTGTATACTACTCCATCACTTCCAAGCCAAAGAGTATTTAATTTTTCTTCGGTGATGGAGTACACCGGGTGATTGAAATTTTCAAATCCATTTTCCACCAACCATGTAGTTCCATTCCATTTTACTGAAAAAACTCCGGTAGCGGTTCCAATATAAAAACGGTTATTGTCAGCAGAGGCCACAATACAATTAATGTAAAGGTTGGGCACCACTACTTTTGCGGTATTGTTTTTTATATCATATAAACCCGTGTTGGTTGCAACAAGCAGCTGTTCTTTATACGCCACTATTTGCTTGCATTTTTCATTCAGTCCGGTTATCTTTTTAAAAATATATGTTCCGAATTGTGTTTGCGGTAAAACTGAAATTTCCTTTTTTGTTTCAGGAATTGATTGTTGTTGTTGCGTTTTTTTCAGAGGTTTTGTTTCCTGCTGAATAACATGCTGCGTTGTTTTTATTTCTTCCGCAGGAATTTCTTCCGGTGTTTCTTCTTCAGGAACAGGCTGCATTTCCTGATTTACAGATGTTTTCTTTTCCTTTTTCTTTGAGCCGAATAAATTATTCCATTTCTCTTTCTGCTTTTTCTTTTTTTCTTCCCGTTGTTCTTTTTTCTGGTATTTTTGGGAAGTCTCTAATGAAGTTTCATTTTCAGCAGGAGTTTCAAAAAGTTTTTTAAAATCCACCTGTGCTCCTGTTTTTTTCTCATCCAGTTTTATGCGTTCCGTTTTTTCTTTATTCTGTAACTGAATTAGTTTTTGCACTTCCTGATTGTCAAACGTTTTTGTCAGAAAATAAACTCCCTGGCTGGTGGCAACATATACTGTTCCTGAATTTGTAGCAACAGCATTCAGGTTTCCTTCAAGTCCCGGATAGGAGCTGTAATTCTTTACAGGAAGATTGTTATCAATGCGGCTCAATCCATATTCGTGCGAGAGCCAAAGCCCATTGCTGCGGTCTTTTCCGATTGCATATAGCTCATCATCAGGCAAACCAGTGCGGTAATTTATTGATTGAGCTGTTTCTCCTGTTTTTTTGTTAATTATAAGGCAGCCACCGGTAACTGTAGAAATTGCAACTTCATTTTCATTGAGTTCAACGCCCGAAGAAAGAATGTTTTCGGTAACCTGTTTTTGTCCTTCAAATAAAAATTTTGTGAATGTTTTTCCATCAAAAAGAAAAAGTTCGTCATTGCCTGTTCCAACCATCACATGGGCATTATCAAAAGGAAGACTGAATAAAATCTCAGCAGGAGTTTCAGTAATTCCGCTTAAGGCGTTTAAACTATCGTTCTCAATAACATGCAATCCTTTTCCTGAAACCAACACATAAATTTTATCTTTAAATTTTAGCGTTCCCGCAAATGGATTTGCTGCTGAAGTTGAGAATTGATGTGAGTTGCTAAGATTACCAAGCAGACAGCGGTTTATGGTTTCATTATTATAAAAGTAAACTGCATCCGAAGTCATTTCAATCTTTGAAATTTCAGAAACATTTTTTAGAGTTGCTGATAGTTCAGTATAATTATAAATTCCTTTTTCGTTTTTTGAAAGATACCCAAAACCATTTCTGCAACCTGCATAAATTCTGTTTTTTTGCGGGTCGCTGACCATTGAAAAAATAATATCGGGCAAACTTATTTCCTGCCACAGAGCGCCATCGTAGGTCAACATTCCTCTTCGGTTTGCAAACAACATCACCTCATCATTATCCTGAACAATCGCCCAATTCTGATTGCTGTAAACCGATTCGCTTAAGTTGAAATTGGTGATGTAGGAGCTGCCTTCCTGTGCGGAAGATTGAGAAATAGAAAATAGAAAATAGAAAATAGAAAATAGCAGAAAAAAAATTCTGCCTGAAAAAGAATTATTATTTAAAAAAGCAGGTCGCACCGGAATTGAAATTGTTTCATGCAAATATAAGGATTGCAGATGAATTTGAAAATGCTGCTTTGTAGTTAAGTAAGAATTTACATTTGCAACCCGATGCGTGTTTTCTTCACTACACTTTTTATATTTTTTTTCACTTGTCTTTCTGCTCAGAATTATCTGCAAACTGTGCGTGGAAGAGTTATAGATAAACAGTCACAGGCTCCGCTTCCGGGCGCAAGTGTTATTGTTTTGGATTCTACTAAAGTGCTTGGAGCAGCTACCAATGAAGAAGGTGTTTTTAAAATATCTGCAGTTCCTGTTGGAAGACGACAACTAAAAATCTCTTATCTCGGATATAAAGAAGTAGTAATTCCTGTAATAGTTAACACCGGAAAAGAAACAGTGATAGATATTGAACTGGAAGAGAGTATTGTGTTAGGAAAGGAAGTTGTAATCAGTGGAGAACGCGATAAATCACAAACGCTGAATGAAATGGCAACCGTTAGTGCGCGATCTTTTACAGTGGAAGACACACGTAAATATGCAGGCTCACGCAATGACCCTGCACGCATGGCAGCCAACTTTGCCGGTGTTACAGAAGCCGATGATGCACGTAACGATATTATCATCCGCGGGAATTCACCCATTGGTTTGCTTTATCGTTTGGATGGTGTTGATATTCCGAATCCCAGTCACTTTGGAAATTTGGGTTCAACTGGCGGACCCATAAATATTCTTAACAACAACGTGCTCGATCGTTCTGATTTTTTTACCGGAGCATTTCCATCTGAATATGGAAATGCCATGTCGGGCGTATTTGATTTGCGGATGCGACACGGAAATAATGAGAAACGTGAATACGTGGCACAGGTTGGTTTTAACGGGCTTGAGGTTGGACTGGAAGGTCCGTTTTCAAAAAAACATAATGCGAGTTATTTAGTTAATTATCGTTATTCCGTTCTTGCATTGGTTGCCTTATTTGGCGTTGATTTTGGTTCGGGTGGCGCACTGCCATTGTATCAGGATGTTTCTTTCAAATTTCATTTTCCGACAAAGAAAGCCGGCATCTTTTCTCTCTTTGGTGTTGGAGGAACAAGTTACATAGAATTGCTTGAAAGCAAAGGAAAGAAAAACACTACTTACGCTTCAGGCGGCTCTGATAATTATTTCGGTTCGAAGATGGGATCTGTTGGTTTCTCACATACTTTTTTCTTCAGCGAAAAAGTTTTTTCAAAACTGATTATCGCACTTTCAGGAACCGGAAATAATATCAAAGATGATTCACTCAGTACGCTGAATGGCACGCCAATTCCATATTATCGCAACAATTCTTCGCAACACAAACTAACCGTTAATTACAGTGTAAACAAAAAATTCAGTGCGAAGAATACGGTAAAAACAGGTTTTATTTTAGACCGCTACGGATTTAATTTTACCGACAGCACACTAATTGACGGAACACATTTTATGACACTTCGCAATTTCAGCGGCAACTCATTTTTGTTACAGGCTTATGCACAATGGCAACATCGTTTTACCGATAATCTGTCGTTGACAACAGGCATTCATTACCAACAACTTTTTCTCAACAACAGTTACGCAATTGAGCCGCGAATAGGTTTAAAATGGGACATGGGAAAAGGAAATGCGTTGAGTTTTGGTGCGGGTTTTCACAGTCAGATGCAAATGCTGCAAGCTTATTTTGTGAAGACACAATACTCAGATGGAACATCAGCGCTGACCAATCATAATCTGACTTTATCGCAAAGCAAACAAGTAGTACTTGCTTACGATAACACTGCATTAAAAAATATGCGTTTCAAGTTTGAAACTTATTTTCAATACCTGAACAAACTTCCTGTTGAACAGCATTCATCGTATTATTCGCTGGTAAATACAGGCGCAAATTTTGACACGCCCGACACCGATAGTTTAGTCAATAAAGGAACAGGGTACAACTTCGGATTGGAATTTACAGCAGAGAAATTTTATTCAAAAGGATGGTATTCTTTATTCACCACTTCATTGTATGAATCAAAATATAAAGGCAGTGATGCTGTGTTGAGCAACACAGCATTCAACGGAAATTATAACGTAAATTTTTTAGGTGGAAAAGAATTTAACGTAAGTAAAAAGAAGCAAAACAAAACTGTTGGTTTTGATGCTAAAGTTACGTTTGCAGGGGGCAAACGCTACATTCCAATCAATCTTGATGCATCAATAGCAAGTGGCAACAGCGTTTATTACTACGATCAGGCTTACAACAATAAACTGAAAGATTATTTCCGTCTGGATTTTAAAATCTCTTTCAAATCAAACGGCAAAAAAGTAACACACGAAGTATTTATTGATTTGCAAAATATCCTGAACCGTAAAAACATTTTCCGCAAAGAATATGACTCGCGGAAACAGGAAATAACAACCAGTTACCAGTTCGGTATTTTCCCTACTGCGATGTACAGGGTTTTGTTCTGATTACAACGGAATATTGCCGTGCTTTTTCTTCGGCAGTTTTGCCACTTTTGTTTCCAGCATTTTAAACGCTTTGATTAATTTCTCACGCGTTTGCTCGGGAACAATCACTTCATCCACATAACCTCTTTCTGCCGCACGATAAGGATTTGCAAAGTGTTCGGTATATTCTTCTTCTTTCTTTTTCAAATCTTTTTCTCCTTTAAAAATAATTTCCACTGCACCTTTAGGACCCATCACTGCTATCTCTGCTGAGGGCCATGCGTAGTTCATATCTGCACCAATGTGTTTGCTGTTCATCACGTCATACGCGCCACCATAGGCTTTGCGTGTGATAACAGTAATCCGTGGTACTGTTGCTTCACTAAATGCATACAACAGTTTTGCTCCGTTGGTGATAATGCCATGCCATTCCTGATCAGTGCCGGGCAGAAATCCCGGAACATCTTCAAACACCAGCAAGGGAATATTAAACGCATCGCAGAAACGCACGAAACGAGCAGCTTTGACCGATGAATTAATATCCAAAACCCCCGCTAAAAATGCGGGCTGATTTGCAACAACTCCAATGCTTTTCCCGGCAAGTCGTGCAAAACCAACCACCATATTTTCTGCGAAGTTTTTATGAACTTCGAAAAAAGTTCCTTCATCTATCACGCCATCAATCACCTCACGCATATCGTAAGGCTGGTTGGGGTTATCAGGAATAATATCGTTCAGTTTCGGGCGAGTTTCGCTTTCCGGTTTATCATAAGGAATTGATGGCGCTTCTTCCTCGCAATTTTGCGGAATGTAGCTCAGTAATTTTTTGATGTAAGCAATGCACTCCAATCCATTCGCACACGAAAAATGTGTTACTCCTGATTTGGTTGAATGCGTTGATGCACCTCCTAATTCTTCACTGGTTACTTCTTCGTGCGTAACTGTTTTCACTACGTTCGGCCCGGTAACAAACATATAGGAAGTATTCTCCACCATTAAAATAAAATCGGTGAGTGCAGGCGAATAAACCGCACCACCCGCACAAGGACCCATGATTGCTGATATCTGAGGAATAACACCCGAAGCCAGAGTATTGCGATAGAAAATATCAGCATAGCCACCGAGTGAAACAACACCTTCCTGAATACGCGCTCCACCTGAATCATTTAGTCCGATTACAGGTGCTCCGTTCTGCATTGCCAAATCCATAATGCGGCAGATTTTTTCTGCATGTGCTTCTGCAAGTGAACCTCCAAATACTGTAAAATCCTGTGCAAAAACATAGACCATTCTTCCTGAAATAGTGCCGTAGCCGGTAACAACTCCATCACCAAGAAATTTCTGTTTCTCCAATCCAAACTCCTGAGAACGGTGTGTTACAAACATTCCTATTTCTTCAAATGAACCTTCATCCAAAAGAAAATGTATGCGCTCGCGTGCAGTCAGCTTTCCTTTCTTGTGTTGCGATTTTATGCGCTCTTCACCGCCACCTAATTTGGCTTCAGCAATTTTATCTTCAAGTTCTTTTATTTTCTTTTTCATATTTTTTATTTTGCATCTCGACTACGCTCGATGTGACAAACCGTGTCACCCTGAGCGTAGTCGAATGGCTATATTGCCGACTTGAATTGATTTAAAAATCTAACATCATTTTCAAAAAATAAACGCAAATCGTTGATGCGGTATTTCAGCATCGTGATGCGTTCTATTCCCATTCCAAAGGCAAAGCCGGTATATTTTTTACTGTCGATGCCGCAATTTTCCAACACATTCGGGTCAACCATTCCACAACCCAAAATCTCAACCCAACCTGAATATTTGCAAATGTTGCAACCCTTTCCTTCGCAGATAAAACAAGAAACATCCATCTCCGCACTTGGCTCGGTAAATGGAAAATAAGAAGGACGCAAACGGATTTGGGTTTTCTCACCAAACATTTCGCGGGCGAAATAAAGCAACGTTTGTTTCAGGTCGGCAAATGAAACATTTTCATCAATATACAAGCCTTCTACCTGATGAAAAATACAGTGCGCACGGGCAGAAATCGCTTCGTTACGGAAAACTCTTCCCGGCATAATGCTACGGAATGGAGGCTTGCCGCTTTCCATTAATCTCACCTGAACAGAAGAGGTATGCGTACGCAACGCAATCGAGTTTTTCTTGTTAGTAACATCAATGAAAAAAGTATCCTGCATATCACGCGCAGGGTGTTCTTCAGGGAAATTCAATGCAGAGAAATTATGCCAATCATCTTCTATTTCCTGACCGTCCTGAACGGTGTAACCAATACGTGAAAAAATGCTGATGATTTCATTACGGACAATAGAAAGCGGGTGGCGCGAACCCAATTCCGAAGGCTCACCCGGAGCGGTTAAATCAAAATCAACAGTGCTTTGGGCGGTTGCGTTTTCAAGCTTTTCTTTCAGTTCATTAAATTTGGTTTCAGCTGCGGTTTTTACCTCGTTCAATTTTTTTCCAACCTCACGTTTCTGGTCATTGGGAACGGTTTTAAATTCTTCGAAAAGGTCTGTGAGCAAACCTTTGCGCGAAAGATATTTCAACCGGAAATTTTCCAGTTCTTCTGCATTTGCCGGTTGCAGCGCATTTATTTCTTCTACTATTGAATTAAGTTTTTCCTGCATAAATATTTAAAACGAGGCGTAAAGTTGCATAATTTCTTAAATAATCGTGCTTTCGCTTATCTTTGCGCCCGCAAATTATTACAATAATGCTGCTGCACAACCGCATAGACAAAAGAGAATTGAAGAAACGTTTGATGGAAGAACCCATTAAACGTATTACGCTTTCTTTTTACCGTTACGTTATTATTGATACGCCTAACGAGTATCGCGATGAACTTTACAAACGATGGGATGCGTTGAATGTAAAAGGAAGAATTTATGTTGCACGTGAAGGGATTAATGCACAACTTTCTGTTCCCGAAGAAAATTTTGAAACGTTCAAAAAAGATATTGAAAGCGATAAATATTTATTAAACGTTCCGTTTAAAATTGCGGTTGAAGATGACGGCAAATCATTTTACAAACTGTTGCTTAAAGTCCGAAAAAAAATTGTGGCTGACGGTTTGAAGGATGATGCATTTGATGTAACGAATGTTGGTAAACACTTGTCGGCAAAGGAATTTAATGAGGCGTTGGAAAAAGAAGGAACAGTAGTGGTTGACATGCGCAACCATTACGAAAGTGAAGTAGGAAGATTTGAAAATGCCATTTGTCCTGATGTGGATACTTTCCGTGAAGAATTGGAATGGGTGACCGAAAATCTTAAAGACAAAAAAGAAAAGAAAATGCTGTTGTATTGCACCGGAGGAATCCGTTGCGAAAAAGCCAGTGCCTATTTTAAGCACCAGGGATTTAAAGATGTAAACCAGTTGCATGGCGGCATTATTGACTACGCACGGCAGATAAAACAGGAAGGTTTAGAATCAAAATTCAAAGGCAAAAATTTTGTGTTTGATGAACGACTTGGCGAAAAAATTACACCCGATATTATTAGTGTTTGTCACCAATGCGGTGAGGCTTGTGATGAACATACCAACTGCGCGAATGACGATTGTCATTTGCTTTTTATTCAGTGTGAAAAATGCAAAGAGAAAATGAAAAACTGTTGCACACCCGAATGCATCAGTATAACTGAATTACCAATAGAAGAACAGCGTAAACTCCGCAAGGGAAGAATAAAGAATGACAGCCTTTCGGTGTATAAAAGCCGCCTGCGCCCCGATTTGAAAAAAGTAATGTTGGCAGGCAAATAAAATAACGTGTTCTCAGCGCTCAATCGCAACAATTTTATTGACAGATTACAGGAAAAAGAATTCGACCTGCTCGTTATTGGCGGAGGCATAACAGGCACAGGAATCGCGCTGGATGCAGCTTCGCGTGGAATGTCCGTTGCCTTAGTAGAAAAACAGGATTTCGCTTCAGGAACTTCAAGTCGCTCTACTAAATTAATTCACGGTGGTTTACGCTACCTGAAACAATTTGAGTTTGCTCTTGTAGCAGAAGTTGGTCAGGAACGAGAGATTGTTTACCGCAATGCTCCGCACCTGGCTATTCCGGAAAAAATGATGTTGCCGATTACTGAAGGTGGCTCGCTTAATATGTTTTCTTCTTCAATCGGCATTTATGTATATGATGTGCTTGCAGGTGTTAAACGCGCTGAGCGCAGAAGAATGCTAAGCAAAACAGAAACACTTGCGCACGAACCTTTACTGAAAAAAGAAAAACTGAAAGGCGCTGCACTCTATACTGAATACAGAACAGATGATGCACGCCTTGTGATTGAACTTCTGAAAACCTCTGTGGAGAAAGGTGCAATTTGTCTGAATTATGTTTCGGCAGAAGAGTTTATTTATGAAAACGGGAAAGTTGCCGGAGCAAAAGTGTACGATGTTATTTCCGAGAAAAGTTTTGAAATAAAAGCAAAGAAAGTTGTGAATGCCTGCGGTCCATGGGTTGACAAACTGCGCGAAAAAGATAATTCACTAAAAGGAAAACGTCTGCATCTGACTAAAGGTGTTCACATTGTTTTTGAACACAAAAGATTTCCGCTTTCTCAATCACTTTATTTTGATGTGAGTGATGGCAGAATGATTTTTGCAATCCCGCGCGGAAATGCAACTTACGTTGGAACAACCGACACCAATTACAAAGGAGAACTGGAACGACCTTCCGTTACAAAAGAAGACGCAGAGTATTTGTTAAGCGCAGTAAATGCAATGTTTGATGAACTTAACCTTAACCAAAATGATATTGTATCAAGTTGGTGTGGACTGCGGCCTTTGATTCATGAAGATGGAAAATCGCCTTCTGAACTTTCACGCAAAGACGAAGTTTTTATTTCAGAAAGTAATGTAATTTCAATCGCAGGCGGTAAACTCACAGGCTACCGAAAAATGGCTGAGAAAACGGTGAACCTTGTTGCAAAACAGTTGTCAGCCGAAACAGGAAAATATTTCAGCTCGTGCAACACCGACCGCATTCTTCTTTCAGGCGGAAATTTTAATAGTCCAAAAGCCATTGCAGGATTTATCCGCTCGCTAAATCACATTGCGCAAACTGTTAATTGCAGCGAAGAGGAAACACAAAAATTAGTTTATAAATACGGCACAAATACTTCGCTTATTTTAGAAAAAGCAAAAGAAGTTTCTTCAATAGAAGAAGCTGAAATCTGGTATTCTGTAAATTATGAAATGACTACTTCCCTTTCCGATTTTCTGATTCGCAGAACCGGAAAATTATATTTTGAAAGGCCTGAGATTATGGGCAACTATAGTAAATTATCAAAACAGCTTTCTGAGTTTCTAAATCAGGATGAAGCAGCACAATTAAAATCCCTTAAAGAATTTGAGAAAGAATTTCAATCGGTATTAGAGTTTTTATAACCCCATTTTATGTTTTCATCTTTTAAATCTTAGGGTTTAACTGTAACTTAATGCATGAATTTCCATATAACCGTTCCCAATTTATATGGAAACACTTCAACTTACGCGAAACGGTGAAATGCTTGTTAATGTGCTTTTGGAAAAAAGCATTGACGGCATTTTTATTATTGATACCGATTTCAGGATTGTGGAATGGAGTAGCGCAATGGCCCAAATTTCGGGTGAACGGAAAGAAGATATAGCAGGGAAAAACCTACTGGTGGCGTTTCCATTTTTTGAAGCCATTGAAGAAATTAAATTTATCCGTAAAGCACTTGGAGGTGAAGACTCATTGTCTACCGACCGCCCTTACTATTTTCAATCAAACAAACAGAAAGGTTTTTTTGAAGCGCATTATACTCCTTTGACTAATGTTGCAAATCAGGTCACAGGAGTGTTGGTTATTTTCAGAGACATTACAGAACTGCGCACCTTTGATGACCAGCTTATTAGCCTTACCGACAAGCTTCGTGAAAGTATTGGACAGAAAACACGCGAACTCCTTGATGCGAATGATAATCTGAAAAAAGAACTTCGCAAACGCAAAATGTTTGGTTACGATATTCTGTTGAAGAATATTGAACTTACCGACAGTATTGCTTATGCAAGACATATTCAGGAAGCCATACTTCCACTCAAAAAAGAAATTGAAAAAACCTTTCCTCAAAGTTTTGTTTTCTTCCGCCCGAAAGAAGTGGTGAGTGGTGATTTTTACTGGTATTTCAGTAAAGGCAGCAAGCATTACATGGCTGCGGTTGACTGCACCGGGCATGGTGTTCCGGGAGCATTGATAAGTATTTTAGGTTACAATTCATTAAATCAAGCCATTAATGAATACAACCTTATTCATCCTTCCGATATTCTCAATTTCTTAAACAAAAGCGTAGGTAGTGTTTTTAATCACAGTGAACGTTCAACTGTTCCTGATGGAATGGATATTTCATTGTGTTGTGTAGATTATACATCAATGACCGTTGAATATGCCGGAGCT
>CAMDBK010000015.1 GCA_945889235.1 Chitinophaga pinensis | reverse complement strand
GAGTCACTTTATGATATTTCCAGGAAAATAAAATTTTTAGATTCCAGAAATGTAATGATTTCCCATGTTCTGATTATTTTAGACAACTCAACTCTACTACAAATAAATGAACAAAAAACCCATCTGCAGCTTGCCCACCCTGCATTGTCAGGTAAAAGTTGGTTTGATTTTGAATTGGAATTTTTTAAAACTTTTCTTTCTCGTGATTTCTTTATTACATTTTTGGATTTTAAAATTTCTAATCAGGTAAAGGACTACATGAAGGAAGATTTGCTATTAAATGACGTTCCTATGGAATATATTCCAAAGTACAACGAGATCCGATTTACCTATTTTGAAAATTTGATTAAAACAGATGAAAAAGAATATTATACTCCTAAACGAATGGAAGTATTTACTCCCCGTGATTCCATTCAGAAATATTCTAAACCTGTAATTGAAGAAATTCAGAATAAAATGCTCTCTGAAATGGCAGAGATATTTAAAAAACAGAATGCAGAATTCAAAATAATTATTAACCCGGAGTATGACCAGATAAAATTCAATACAGATGATCTTGAAATTCTTAATAAATTATTCGGCAAGCAAAACGTCTTTGATTTCTCAGGCATAAATAGCATCACAAATGATTATCATAACTATTATGAAAACTCACACTACAGGCCACATGTAGCTGAATTTATAATGCATGAAATTTATAAAAAATGATGTTTTCATACTAAAGACTTGTAAAGAAGACAGTGGCTTATTTTCTAATTTCTTAAATTAATTATCTGCTGCATTTTATGAATACTACTTCAATTTTTTTTGTTCACCGCAGTAACAGTATTTATTTAAAGTACACTTTACGTCAGGCACGTTTTTATAATCCTCACGCGCCAATCTACCTAATAGGCGATGAAAGCAATAATCAGTATGATTTTGTAACTCATATAAATATTGAAGACTATTTTGAAAGTGCCGGAGAGTTTTCAAAGCATTATGTTCACATGTCATTTACCCCTCAAAAATTCGAACAATTCTGTTTTGAACGTTGGTTTATTATTAAAGATTTTGTTAAGAAAAATAAAGTTGAACAGTTTCTTTGCCTCGACTCAGATGTTCTTCTCTTTTGCAATGCTAACGAAGTGAAAGACAAATACAACTCTTATGAATTTACAATCAGAGGCAACTGTGGGGCTGGCTTAAATTACTTTAGTAGTATAAAGGCCTTAGAAGAATTTTGTGACTATACTTCAAAGCATTATACAAATCCGGAATTCTTTCATATTCTTGAACTCAACTGGGCTGGTTATCAGGAAAGAAAACATGGTGGAGTTTGCGACATGCTTCTCCTAGCACTTTATCTTGAAGAAAATAAAGAAAAGATCGGAGACGTTGGTAAAATTGAAAATAATACAATATTTGAATACTGTATTCTTGATGTTTTTCAGAACAACGAAAAAATAATATACAAAAAAGGGATACCCTATGTTTTAAAAAAAGAAAACAAAAACTGGTTGAAACTGAAATCTTTTCACATTAATGTTGAAAAAGATAAAATGTATCTGTATTACACGGCTGGCAGGCTTTACAAAGAAAGATTTACTGATTGGGTAAAAGATATGCGTGACAAGTATCAACTCCGCACCCGAATAAAAAAAATCCTTGGGAGGTCTTAATCTAATCCAATTCTGTAAACAAAAAAATCATTGTTTTCAAAAGCAGGCTTGTTCTCAAACAATGCACTAATTTCCTCATTAGGGGGGAAAAGATCGTTAATAGCATTCCTATGAATAATTATATAATTAGCTCGCCCGTCTCTAATTTCAGAAATCTTTCTCACGACAAAACTTTTTCTTCCTGTTAAAAGTCTCAGCGCTCTGGGTTTGTAAAAAATGATGACATCGTCAGGAGTAGTATTGTTACTTACAAAGTCCATGATTTCTTTTCCTTCTTTGTCAAATGGACCTTCCCAAACTTTATCTCGGTGCAATAAAGCCTCGGTTGATTGAAGCAATATTCCATACATAAAAAAAACAAGAACGGGAAAAAGTAAAATGCCGGAAATATTTTGCAGAAAAACTCGTTTTTCAAATGAACATATTCCACATATTAAGAAATAAATGAGAACGGGAAGAATTGGAAAAATGTACCTAACCCCAGCCTGGTAAGGTGCAATAAGCAATATTCCTATCATAAAAACAACATAAAATAACAGTGGAATGTCGCGCGATTTTATATCAACGATTCCAAATACAACAAATACAAAACAAATACCCCAGAATAAGGTAGAAAAATTATTCAGCACTGGTGCGTCAAAAAACTCTGCAGGGATATTGAGATAATAGAAAAAATTAAATTGAAGATGATAATAAATATTTGCCAGGTCAAGCTGATTTGCATAAGATGAATCAGAGTAACCCGAAATTACAGAATAGAGAATTAATAAAACTCCAAATGTCAGATAAGGCAATAATGTCTTTATGAGGGGGATTTTTCTTTCTTCTTTTTTTACCATGCCCTCATAAATCTGAGTAAACATGAGTACCGGAAGCAATACAATTCCAGCTGCTTTAATACTGTAAACAACAAATATCAAAAAGCCCAAAAACAAATAACTAAATGCTTCATTGCTAAAAAAATAATCTTTCGCAATAATCCTTCGAATCATCAGTATGCCCAGCATTGAAAAAAACATAAAAGGAATATCAGAACCTATTGTGTCTCTAAAGTCAAAAATTACCGGACTGAGAGCAAATAACCCAATAAAAAGTCCTGTTTTATCTTCTAACTCATTTTTAAAAGAAAAGTATAATAGCCAAAGCAGTAAAGGAAACCAAAGAAAAGTAACAACCTTAAATGCCATAAGATTAAAACCGAAAACTTTGTAAGCCGGAGCAAGCAAAACAGGAAAACCCCAAGGATAAAAATCCGGGCCAAGCATGTAACCAGAATTGGTTTGTATAAAAGTTTGCTCTGCTTTGAGTTGATTAAACCCGCCTTCACAAATTACTTTTGCCTGCGCTATATAAAGCGAAAAATCATCGCCCCAGCCATGCCCATTACGCAGTGTGCCAATCGACAAAATAGCACTAATTCCAATTAGGACAATAATTGTTGATTTTTTGTTAAAGAATTTTGAAACGGATGAAAAGTTATAAGATGAGAAAGCTATAAGTACAAGATAGATAGTATTCAAAGCCAAACCAATCGGGCTTGTCATACTTCCGTCACCATCCCCTTTCCAATAATCAACACTGAATTCTAAAGCACGAAGTCCAAATAATAATAAAACGAAAGCAATAAAACGTATGTGAGATTTTGCTTTAATAAAGGAAAATACTCTTACAAGAAAATTCATTGTTGTTTTAATACTGAAATAAATTGCCAGTTAGGACTTAGAACATTTCTAACGAAAGGGAGATGTGAGTACAAATCAATTCCCACTGTTATTTCTGCAATTTTCAAACCTGATTGCGAACAAAGCAGTTCAAAGTTTTTTTGTGTAAAATAATACTCAGGAATAGAAACACCATATCCCCAATTACCAACAAAATCCATTAATTTAAGCATGTTTCTGCTGTAAAAACCGTATTCGAAATGATCTTTTATAATTACTACAGAAGCTACACGTGCAGCTTCTGTAATCAATGGTGTTAAATCGTGTGAAATATGATGAAGCACATCACAAAACAAAGCGCAATCAAACGAATTATTTTCAAAAGGAATAGTTGTTCCATCAAATTGTTTATACTTTTTCCATTTTTCACTGTCTTTCAATTCTTCAGGCAGTTTATGTATATCAATACAAGTCCAGTTGGTTTTAGTGTTTACAATAGCGATGTTTTCAGCAATTGTCATATCACCACAACCTATATCAATACAGCGTGTTTCTTTTTTATTTTCAAATAAGCTATCAATTCTATCGCCTAATAATTTCGATAAAATATTCACACGGTTATTGTGTGAAGCCCTCTGATGAATGTTTATCAGCGATTTCTCTATTAATCCTTTTTCTTTTTCTACAATCGGGGAACTCACTTCTTTATTTTTTTAGGCCAAGAACACTTAGAAAAAAACTATACAAAATTGCTTGAACCCCAATAGTTAAAAGCATAATAGCAGGTATAGTTTGTCTTAATATTATTGTTGGATCCAAGTCTCCAAAATTTAAATTTTTCCATGAAAGAACTGCGTTAACTGTTAAAGCAATTCCTGATAATAATATTATAACTCCAAGAATTAATCCTCTTTCAAGATTAAAATACTCAAATGATTTTTCAAAATTAGGGCTGGAAGGCAACAAACCATTAGTGATAGCATACACTTTTGAAAACACAAAAAATGAAATAAACTGGAAACCAATAAGTACAAGTGCTGAAGTATATAAAAGTGTATGTACATCAAATACTACTCCCGCAAGAGTTATTTTTCCCATAATCAATAGACCAGATGTAATTACCCCAAACAACATTAATAAAATTCCCGGGTATAGGAACAACCATCTTGGGCTGTAAATTAGAAGAAATCTAAGATGTCTCCATCCATCGCGCCAGGTTCTCAGGTGCGGTGGCCTGCTTCTTCCATCGGGACGAAGAATTGTAGGAACCTCAGTAATTTTCATTTTGAAAAGCGAGGCTTTTACTACCATTTCAGAAGCGAATTCCATCCCTTTTGTTTTCAGGTCCATTCTTAAAAAAGCATCTTTACTGTATCCCCTTAACCCGCAATGAAAATCACCTATCGGAATTTTAAAAAACAATCTTCCTAAAAAAGAAAGAACCGGATTGCCAAGGTAACGATGTAGGAAAGGCATTGCATCTTTCATTATTCCACCTTTAAAACGGTTACCCATAACCAAGTCGTATCCCTCACGCAATTTCTCAAGGTAAGGCATCAGATTGGTAAAATCATAACTATCATCCGAATCACCCATTATGATATATTTTCCTTCAGCTGCATTTGAACCGCCTAAAAGCGCACTTCCATAGCCTTTCTCAGGAACATGAATTAATCTCGCTCCGTTACGCAATGCAATTTCATGCGAACCATCTGTACTGCCATTATCTGCTACAATTACTTCACCATCAATTTTATTCTCTGTCAAAAATTTAGTTGCTTTTTTCAAACAAACCTCAAGCGTTTCCGCTTCATTAAGACAGGGTAATACAATTGATAATTCCATTTTTGTTAAAGTTCTGCTTTTAAAATTCTATGAAAGATAATAATTTGTATGGTACGATTGAAAAATGTCAGCAGTGATTTATTTATTAGTTACGGGGTATATTTCGCGAATGTAACAATTATATGAATCTTATCACTCAAACGCACTCAGTACTGGCTTTCCTTTCCAACATGCCGGAGGCTCAACTCCTAATATTTTTGCAAGCGTTGGAGCTGTAAAATAAGTTTCAACAGGTTCAGTTATTTCAAATCCTTTTTTTATTCCGGGTCCGGAAATTATCCAGGGAATTTCAATTTCTGCAAGGGTTTTGCCTCCGTGACCTGTTTTAATTCCTCCGTGATCTGAGGTAATAAGTATAACTGTACGCTCATAAATTCCTGCCGATTTAAGCGCAGCAATTACAGCTCCGGTAATTGAATCTGCCTTGGCAATTGCTTTGTAATATTCCGGAGTAAAGTGACCGATTGCATGTCCTACATGGTCAACATAATCAATGTGCACAAATAAGAAATCAGGTTTCTGATTTTTTATGCATTCAATTGCTTTTTCCGTTGTTTCATTTTCATCTTTGGTATCTTGAATAACAGTGCATACTCCGGGTTCAGTAAGGCGTGCGAAATCATCCCATTCATGATAACAAACAATATTTGCTGCAGATTTCTGTTTGCGTAAAACACCAAAAATAGTTGGGAAGACTTGTCCTTTTTCACAACCACAAAACGAACGGTATTTTATTTTTTTTACTTTCCATGCATTAGAATGTATGCTGTGATATTTTTGCGGAGTGCCCATTATCATGGAAGCCCAGTTAGGGCTGCTGGATGTTGGCATTACAGCCCGTGCATGTAAAGTCCATGCACCATTTTTCATTAACTCATTAAAAACCGGAGTTGTTGAATTTTTAATTCCTGCCGCGCTCATTCCGTCAAAGCCAAGTACAACAACATGTTTGGCTTGCTGAGCAAAAGATATGATAAATGAACTTTGAAAAATCAGAATAAAAATAAACCGCATCAGTATTTATTTTGTCATTGTAATTCTTCCCACGTAAATATTCTCCATCGACAAAGCAAGGTTTACATTTCCTGTTATGTAACCGTTTTTTTCGTCCACATTCAATTCACTAAGCCACAGCTTAGCTGCGGCATCCACTAGTTTTTTATTAGTCTTTATTGTTATGCTGTTACCGGGTCTTCCAATATCAAAAACGAGTGTTTCAAAATCAAGGTTTACAGCGTCAGGTGGAATTCCTTTTATTCGTTTAAAACCATCGTGACGCCATTTATCATTGATGTTATGCTCAATAAATAGTTCCTTGTTTTTATTATCCATTTTAAAAACAAACGGAAAAGAAATTTCTCCTGACCTTGGTTTCTTAACCCAATTACTTTGTCGTTGACTTACATCGCGCAGGTACCCAAAAATCCAGGAAATTTTATCTTGTACACTATCTTTCTGCGGGCTAAGGTCAAGCCAATAAATCCACTCGTAAGGATGAATTTCAGGGTGACAACTGTGATTGCAGTCCAGCACAAATGCTCCATATAATCCCATAGTCGGGTGAGCATGCATAAAATTTTTATGCACCATCAGGTCGGCTCCTGAATAACATGGATACAGATATTCGTTAAGCTGACTGCCAAATTTTTTTATTGGCGGTGTACACTCACAATGCAGCCTGTACTCATTTATTGTTGAATCAGTGGGGTAAATAAATGGCGTCTTAGTTATATCGTGTAGTCGTGCTCCTCTTTTAGTTTTCTTCTGCGCTTCATAAGCACTGAAAAAAATATCAATATATTTTTTAGTGTGTGGTATCGGGTTATAATTCACATCCTGTTCTTTGAAATGTGGTTTATCATCCGGGTTATTAATATTCTTAATAGTTCCAACTACTTTTATTTTTTTTTTGTTGATGGAACGCCAGTTCCAGCCCAGAATACTAATGATACGGCTTCCTATAACACGGTGGTGCTGTATTCTTCTTCTTAACATTGAATCAACGCTGAAACAATTAACTAAATCTGTAAGCTCTTCAGTAATAACAAGTTTTTCACGCAGTTCTTTTGCAGGAAGAAAATAAGATAACAGCGTTTGGTTAGTGGTTTCTTTAAATGTTGCGGGAAGTAGTATGGTTGTTACAGATTGTGCATTAAGCAACTGTGAGGCAACTACAAAACACAACAACAGAAAAAATCTTTTCATAGCTAAAATTGATGTAAAGAAATGAGGTTATAAATGTAGAAACAAATTTTCAGCGAGGCTTAACAAAAATATAATATGCAGCAAATGAAACTGCCATTAAGCCAAAGAAAATAAAGGCAAGTATTGGATTATAAAACGACATGCTTACCAATGCAACGGTTGCTATAACTAAAGCTATTGCAGGAAAAAGAGGATAGAAAGGCGCTTTGAATGGACGTTCCATTTCAGGCATTTTTCTCTTCAACTGGAAATAAGAAACCATAGAAAGTATGTAAAGTGATAATGCTCCAAATGTAGCAATGGTAATAATCTCACTGGTTTTTCCGGTGAATAAAGCTATGATTCCAATTACCATATTAAAGCCAAGAGCAACTGCAGGAGTTTTAAATTTTGAATTTATTTTTCCAAGAAAAGAAGGAGCATTTCCTGATTTACCAAATTCATATGTTGCTCTGCCTGCAGCCAACAGCAAGCCATTGAATGAAGCCACAAAACCAAACAAGCCAATCCAAATCAACAGATGAAAGAACACATCGCCAACAGCAGGAATATGTTTTATTGCTAATGGTAAAGGCGAGTCAGAGGTGTTTCCTTCTGCATCAAAAACTACAGCCTCCCAGCCTGCAACACCAACAGCAGAGCCAAAAGTAAGTGTTGCAAGAATTGCCAGCGTAACCATCGCAGATGCAAATCCAATGGTAATATTTTTTTGAGGATTAATAGTTTCTTCAGCCACATTCGCAATGCCTTCTAAGCCAAGAAAAAACCAGATGGCAAAAGGAATTGCCATAAAAATTCCTTCAATTCCATGAGGAAAACAGTTGAGCGTAAGATTTTCTGTTTTGAAATGTGGCAGCGTAAAGCCGGCAAATATGAGCAACTCAACCACGGCAACAATGGTGATAAACAATTCAAACGAAGCTGATGCTTTTACTCCGATAATGTTTAATGTGGTGAAAACAAAATAGCAGAAAATCGCGATTCCAATTACAGAAAGTTCAGGAAAAAGTAAATGAAAATACGCACCAATTCCAAACGCAATTGCTGGTGGCGCAAAAACAAATTCTATGATTTGTGCCATGCCTGCAACAAAACCAAAATGTCCTCCCAACGCCTTGTCGGCATAGTCAAATGCACCACCGGCTTTGGGAATAGCGCAGGCAAGTTCAGTATAACACAATGAAAAAGTGATGTACATAATCATGATGAAAAAAGTGGCAATTCCCAATCCAAGTGTTCCACCTTTTTCCAGTCCAATATTCCACCCGAAATACATTCCTGAAATAACATAACCAACGCCCAGTCCCCACAGCATCAGTGGTCCAAGTGAGCGTTCCAGTTTTACAGGTTGTTCCATTTTTTAAAAAGGATATCCTATACCTAAATTAAACACTACCCGTTTCATCAAAATCGGTTCGCTGACACCAATCCACCGCTGATTACCGGCTTCAGGTAATCCGGGGTTGTATAGCGGATAAGCGGCATCTAAACGGATAATGAAAAAATTAAAATCCAGTCGGGCTCCCACTCCCCCACCCAGCGCAATTTCTTTGTAAAAGCGTTTTATGTCCATTTCTGCTCCGGGGCGATTAATATCTTTATGGATGAGCCAAATGTTTCCTGCATCAGCAAATACAGCCATTTTAAAATATTTATAAATATCAAAACGGTATTCAGCATTCATCTCCAGTTTCATATCTCCAAACTGGTCAATTGAACTTTGCAACACATCGGGATAAGAGCCGGGGCCAAGCCTTCGGGCTCTCCAAGCACGGATTCCGTTAGCACCTCCACCAAAAAAACTGGCTTCATATGGCAACACATAAAGATTTCCGTAAGGCGTTCCTCTGCCTGCTGCAAGCCGCATCACAAACGTACTGCGTTTGTTAATTGCAAAATAGCGCCTGATATCAAAATCAAATTTTATGTATTGCGCATACGGTGTTTTAAAAACCGTGTAACTTCCATTTTCATTTTTCGGGGCTCCTGAAATGCTACTTATCAGCCAGGGTACATTACCTGAAAACTCAACACTGGCACGTAAAAAAGTAAAATTCTTAACTTTATTTACATCCTGATTATTGAAGGTATAGGAATAAACACCTGAACTGGTGATGTGAGAAATGAACGTGTTTTTTAGGAGCTTATCATTTATACCATTTATTCTTTCCTGAAATGCAGCGCTTTGTTTTTCAGTAGGAATGCTTACAAAATTTATTTCAATCGGGTTTGCAGTCCAGCGCTTTTGGGCTGTTTCGCGCCAGTCATAACCAAAGGTGGTGCGAAAAATAGTTCGCGTAAAATCAGGACGCTGTTGAAAATCATACGCCAGTTTAAATTTTGTTTGCGGACGAAAATATTTTGAAATCTTCACAATTTTAAAGGGGAATAAAAAGCGGGGAATTGTAAGCGAAGCTTCCGGACTTATCTGCAACGTATTGAAAATAGGAGTTTTTTCATCTTCACTGTTATCAAAAACCACTTGTGATTCCAAACCGCCTTTTATTCGTATCTCAAATGTTTCGGCACCTTTGAAAATATTTTTATTCTGATAAATAACATCAGCAAAAAGTCCCGGAAAACCACCGGTATTTGTACCCTGTGCTTCAATAGAAAATGACTGTCGTGGTGCGGGTGTAAGCTGTACATGGCAATCAAGTGATTTGTCATTTTTTTCTTCAAAATTTATATTTATGAATTTATAAATTTTGAGACTCGACAACTGTTTGTAGGTATTCTCAAGGTTTTTGGCTTCATAGAGTTCACCTTCTTTAAAAAAGATTGAACTCATCACTATTTTCGGATCAATTGTCCATTTTTTTCTGTAAGCAAGTGAATACTTGTTAAACACTAATGTATCATAAGGAATAACCAAACTGTTTTTAGGATAAAACTCAGTATTTATAAAAATTTTACCCAGCTGATATTTTGTAAATTCCTTGGGTTCTATTGTGGTATCAGGCCTTCCGAAATCTTTCTCCATATTGCTTCTTATCATCATGGTAATTTCCACCTCTCTGATTCCAACACCGGTGTCAGCCTGAAAAACAATATTATCGGCTGCAAAAAAGTAATAGCCTCTGTTCTTCAATTCTTTTGAAATGCGTTCACGCTCTTTTTGCAGAATATCTACATCATAATTCATCCCGGGTTTCAACAACGAATTTTGTACATCTGCGCTTGATATTATCTGACTTAACTCAGGATTATAAATCGTGTAAACAATGTTTTTTACCGTGTAAGGCAGGTGTGGTTTAATGAAGTAAGATACTACTGCTTTTTTTCTTTTATACTCAACGGTGTCCGACACTTCTGCATTGAAGTAGCCTTTGTTCTTCAGGTAATTTTCAAATTGTTTGTGCGTGCTGAGTGTAAGCGTTGAATCTAAAATTACTGGTGCCTCGCCAATGCTCAACATCCACTCACCAAAGCTTCTGCGTGTATCTTTTGGTTCTTTGTTTTTAGCAATACGTTTTTGATTTTTAAGTTCACGCTTTTCTCTGAGTTCTTTTTTTCTTGCTTCTACTTTATCAAGGTCAACCAAATTGTAAACCCAAAGGTGGAAACGGATAAAACCAACAATTTTCCGGTTTGGTTTCTGGCGGATATATTTACCCAGATCTTCTTTATTCACTTTTCCGCTGTCGACTTCAATTTTATTTTTTACCAGCAAAAATTCACCATCGGTAAGTTTTCGTGTAGCACCACAGGAAGAAAGCAGCAAATAGGAAGCAAGAAGTAAGAAGCAGGACGCAGGACGCAGCAGTGAAGTTTTTTCCAATTTCTGATTTCTATTTACCAATTTCTATTTACTGAAGCACCTTACAACAATCAGCCCAAAAGTATAGCTTTGCGCTGTGCTTACCAATTCACAAATTAAACATATCATTTCGTTAAAGCAGAAGAAATTCCGCACTGAACATCAACAGTTCATTGTTGAAGGAATTAAAGTGGTGAAAGAATTTTTGAAGTCTGATTATTCTGTTTCTGCCGTTTATTGTCTGGAAGAAACAGCGAACGAACTAAGTACGTTTTCTAAAGTTGCACCAACTGTTATCACCGAAATTCAACTGCAAAAAATCAGCAGCTTAGAAACGCCCAACAAGGTTTTAGCCGTTGCTTCTATTCCTAAAGTTGAATTCAATTTTGAAAATTCTCAGAATAAACTTTCACTCGCGTTAGACGGAATCAATGACCCCGGAAATCTGGGAACCATTATCCGAACGGCTGCGTGGTTTGGGATTGAAACCATTATCTGCTCTGAAAATACGGTTGATGCATGGAATGCAAAAGTTGTTCAGTCTTCAATGGGTGCATTGTTCAGCACGCGCATTATTTATGCTGATTTGAAAAAAATTGTTGCTGGTTTTAACGCAAAACGAATTCCTGTTTACGCTACAACTTTAGACGGAAAGAATACTTACAAATCGGATTTATCTTCAAACGGATTGATTGTAATTGGCAGTGAAAGTCATGGTGTATCACAGGATTTGCTTTCTATTATTGACCTGAAACTTTTAATTCCTTCTTACGCTTCAGGCTCTGCCGAATCACTGAATGCTGCACTGGCAACAGCAATTGTTTGTTCTGAGTTCCGAAGAAGAACTAATTAAACCACGGCTGTATTCTGTCACCCTGAGCACGGCTGTCATGCTGAGCGTAGTCGAAGCACCACAAAATGGCTGTTTATAAAGCCCTTCGACTACGCTCAGGGTGATAGCAGCCACGTTGTCACCATCCTCAGAATGACAACATCTTTTCAATTCTGCTTTATTTTCATAATCATTATGGAAATCCTCTTGCATTTTCATCTTAAAACCGGAGCACACAATAAAATCAAAAGTTCTCCGTTATCATACTAAAGGTCTCACATTATTAATCCTAAAAAAAACAAAACCATGAAAATCAATTTAATCAGCGAGTGGGGAAATGTTGTTTCAAACGTGCGCAACAACATTGTTTTTGAAAACCGCAACCAGGCTTATGGAGCATATTTCATTCGCAGGGAATATCCGCGCACTGTATTTTTTGCTTTGTTTGTTACTACAACCATTCTTGCGTTTGGTGCGCTATCATTAAAGCTTTCGCAGTACTTCAGTAAAAACATTATTCCGGTTGAAATTCCAATCATCAATTCACCGATTGAAATAATTACTCCAGTTGATTTAAAGCCGATAGAAATTCCTCCGGCTAAAACTGAACCGATGAAATCAACTCCCCCACCCAAAGGAACAGAGTTTATGGCACCAATAATTACTGACGATAAGGATAGTATTGAAGACAAGCAGCCCACTCAAACTGAACTGAAACCCGGAAAAGTAGATGGCGTTGAAACCAACGATAGCATTGATATTCCTGAAGTTCCTAAAAAATCAGGAACAGGAATAGTAACTTTTAAAGAAGATACCATTCTTGATTTTGTGGATATAAACCCAATGTTTCCGGGCGGAATAGAAAAGATGTATGAGTTTATAACCGAGAAAACAAAATACCCGCAGGCTGAAAAAGAAAACGGAATTACAGGAACCGTTTACATTGGTTTTGTAGTTGATAAATCAGGAAAAATAAAAGATGTAACCATTGAACGTGGCGTTGCAAATGGCTCTAATCTTAACAAAGAAGCTCAGCGTGTAATAGGTATGATGCCCGACTGGAAACCGGGTGTTTGCAAAGGACAAACCGTTTCGGTGCGCTATCACATTCCGGTGAAGTTTATGTTGAGGTAATCAATTCGGCTGCTGCTTAGGAGCATGAATTTGACAGTAAAATAGAATTTGTAAATTTGTTTTCAAATAACATTGCTTCACCCCATGAAGAAAAAAAGTAGCAACAAAGAATACGGTAAAGAACAACCTGTTCAAAAGGTAAAGGAACCGGCAACAGTTTATAAAATTAATAAATCAGAAAGCCTTATGAAGCAGGTAACTATTAGTATTCCAAACAATTTATATACTTCATTCCTCGAATTATTTAAACACATTCCCGATGTTACCATTATTCAGGAAGAAGACAGTGTTGTTCCTGAATGGCATAAAAATATTGTTCGTAAAAGATTGGCAGATGCCAAAGCGCATCCCGAACATCTTCTTACCTGGGATGATATGATGAAGGAACTGGATAACTGAATAGTTCCGGCATTACTTATCATTTTTCATTTTCAGTACGTTTCAGAGATGATATTCGTGAAGCTAGAAAATGGTATAACCGCCAACAAAAAGGGCTGGGCAAGAAATTTTATTCAGACGTGAAGCGTTCACTTGAAGTAATCAGAAAAACTCCTCAATTTCAAATCAGGTATGATGAAATTCGTTGTTTGCCTTTAAAAAAATATCCTTTTATGATTCATTTTACAATTAATGAAGAGCAACAATCAATTGTTGTTTTAGGCTGCATTCACTACTCCTTAGAACCGGATAGTCACTGGGTTAAAGAAAACGGTGGTTAAGTTACTTCAAAAGAAATAATCTAAATCTGTTCCAAGAGGCAGGTTCATGAGGTAATCAACCCCCTCTTTCACCGTCATTCCGCTGAAAAGACATTTGTAAATTGTTTCGGTCATTGGGGCGCGGGTTTTTGCGCTGCGGATAAACGCATTGGTAACTCTTACGGTGTTCACGCCTTCAGCAACCTCATCCATACTGCGCAGAATATCTTCAATCTTTTCACCTTTTGCCAAACGAAAACCAACAGTGAAGTTGCGGCTTTTTTCACTGGAACAAGTGGCAATCAAATCACCAACTCCGGCTAAACCAAAAAACGCTTTTGGCTCCCCTCCCATCAGTTTACCGATGTGAACCATTTCCACCATTCCGCGGCTGATAAGCAATGCACGGGCATTTTCACCATAACCCAATCCGCTTAATGCACCCGAGGCAATGGCAATTACATTTTTAAGAACGCCAGCCAACTCAACTCCGGTTATATCATGGTTGCCAAAAACCTGAAACCGTGAACTGCGCAACGCTTTTTGTCCTTCACGAATTACCTCATCAAAGCGACTGGCAAGAACAGATGCAGCCGGTTGTCCTAAAGCTATTTCACTCGCAAGGTTAGGCCCTGCAAGGCAACCCACACGCATTACTTCTGTTTCCTGCAAAATAATTTCGCTCATGGTGCGAATCATTTTGCGGTTAAGAAAAGTTTTTTCGTTCAGAGTTTCACCTTCTTTCAGGCGCACATCAAGGCCTTTTGTTCCATGAATTAAAATATGGTCGGGGCGCAGATACGGTGAAAAATTCTTTATCATTTCCCTGAAACTTGATGAAGAAACCACAGGGAAAATAAGCGTACAGGATGAAGTAATATCTTCAATTCTATTTGTTGGCTTTATGCGCGGATTCATAGTTTGTCCGCGGTTTACGCGTTTTGACAAAATAGTATCCATCACTTCTTTTCTGCGACTGTAAAGGATTACATCACGGTTTTCGGCCAAAAGATTTGCAACCGCTGTTCCAAACACACCGGCACCAATTACGCCAACCGGAAATTTGTCAGATGTATTTTGCGAGTCCATATCCTTCTAATCTGTTGTGGTAAAAAAACAATAAGTTAAAGTCTTCCGAAATAACAAAATCACCTTTAGTCTTTAATAACGGGCGTTTGGCGTGATACATTCCCAGGTTTTTTATTCCTGTTTCAATCACTTTATCTATTTCCGGGATCTCCAGTTCATGATAAAGATGAACCTCACCGTTTGCAGCCATTTCGCGCAAGCGGTCTAAGAGGCGCGAAACTGCATTTGTAAATTCAAGGTAGGTTAAACGCTGGTCTTCTTCTGGTAAACGCAATACAGCATAAATATCCAATTTTTTATAGCGTTTGCGTATAAGTTCAAAAGCCACAAATGCAACCAGATGACTTGCAAACACACGGCTTTCAATGTGAAACCGTTTTACAATTTCATCGCCCAGCATTTTAGTGTATTCAGCATCACGCTGTGAGTCGCGGGTAAAAACTCCGTTGGTCATGAAGTAGCGGCTGATGTCAATTTTTTCACCGTTTTTACCGATGCTGTTTCCGTCATTATCTACCGGATTTCCGAACAGGTCAATACATTTACCAAACGAGATGGATATCTCAGATGACTTGGTAAAAAATTTAATCATGAACTTCGCCATTTTATACGAAGTGGAGTAATCATCATTCTCACGGAAATAATGTTGTTGTCCGGTTCGTTTCAGGTGTTCATCAATAAGGCTGGGCGCTTCCAGCACAAAGTTGTAATTGAAAACCACCGGCACCACAAAAAGTTTAGCAGGTTTTTCGGGGTTATTTAAAAAATTCAGTCGCTGCGCTTCCATTGCTGTTCCCAGCAAGCCGAGTTTTAGTTTTGTTTCAATTGCACCGGAACGTGAACGCGTTCCTCCCGGAAAAAACAAGCTGTTACATCCGCGAAGCATTCCTATGGTTGAATAAGTTTTTAACGTTTCAAGGTAGATGAGATTTTTTTTTCTGCGGTCAACTTTATACGCTCCCAACCGATTCATAAAAAACGCAAGAATACCAATACCGAAAAGATTTAAACCCGCTCCGTAAAGGAATGGGCGCAAGCCAAGTGAGGCAATTGCCCAGCCAATCATAATAGAATCAAGATTACTGAAATGGGTGGGAACCATTATCAATGTTCCTTTTTTTGCAAGGCTGCGGATTTGTTCCATCTCACCCTGCAATCTTATTTTTTCGTGAAGGTTATGGCGTGTTTTCCAGAAACGTGAAATGCCTTTACCTTCTGATGCGTTGAGCAAGCGCGCAAAACCAAAAGTGGTAGCTTCTTTTGCAAAGTTATAAGCTGAAGGACTAAAGAAACCTGCTATCTCTTCGGTGTAGCGGTCAATAATACTTTCAAGAATTTTGTCTTCGTTAAGGTCTGGGGTTTTTTCATTCTCAGGACTTATTTTTATAAGTTTCTTTTTTATGCCTTCCCAAAAAGGACCTTCATCTTTTTTATCTGCCGCCCAGGCATTTGTTTTAACACGAATGCGTTCGAGGTAATAGGTTTTTGCCAGTTCTTCGTTAAGTCCCTGAGTGGTTTTTGTTTGTTCTTTTACTGCTTTAAATGCAGCTTCTTTTACCTGCTTTAAAAATTCATCGCGCTGTTGTGTAAGCTGGTAAATAGGCCAGGTTTTAATATCCGGAAATAGTGGTTCGTAGAGCCAGCCCGCACGTGTATTTTGTTGTTCAGCCATATCAGATGTGTGATATGAGATATGAGATGTGAGCGTTCAATTGCAAGAAAATTTGTTTTCTAAATACTAACATCTCAAATCTCATATCTTATTTTTTTATCTTAAACGACCATGTAATTAAAAACCTTGCTACTTCTGTTCCATCGGGCATTGTTCCAACTGATTCAATTGTTACAGGAACTTTTTCTTTTGTTGCAATTGCCTGGTCAATAGCTGCAAAAATCTTTGCTCCTTCAGTGCAGGTGAAGGTAGTTAATTTATCTGCTTTTTTTGAAAAGCTGCCTTCAACTTTTATAACCAGCATTCCCATATTGGCATTGCAGTTTTCTATTGCCAGTAAGGCAAGCGCACCTGTTGACATTTCAGCTGCCATTGCCTGTGAAGCAAAATAAATACTCTGAAAAGGGTTCTGACTGCGCCATCCGTAAGGAAGTGTTACTTCGCAATTATCAACATCTAATTTTCTAATATTTAATCCGCAGAAAAATGCAGCAGGAAGTTTTATCAAAAGAAAAAGATTGAACAGAAAAAAACTCAGGAATTGTTTGCGTTGTTTTTCTGCTTTAGCATTTAATACGATTGTTTTTTCTTTTGTCAATGTTTCCATAGTGTATTCAATTTATATTGTCATTCCTTCTTTCAATCTTTCCGCATTCTCAGCATTTTGAAGCGCATTCATCATATCCTGAATATCGCCATTTAAAAATGCAGGCAGACTATGTATTGTCATTCCAATACGGTGGTCAGTAACACGGCTTTGCGGATAATTATAGGTGCGGATTTTTGCAGAACGGTCACCTGTTGAAACCATTGTCTTTCTTTTCTTCGCGATTGCATCGTTGTGTTTCTGCAATTCCATTTCGTACAATTTTGTGCGGAGCATTGCCATCGCCCGTTCACGGTTCTTAAGCTGACTGCGTTCAACCTGACAAACCACAACTATACCGCTTGGCTTGTGTGTCAACTGTACTTTTGTTTCTACTTTATTTACGTTCTGTCCTCCTGCACCTCCTGAACGAGAGGTCTGCATATCAACATCAGCAGGGTTTATCTGAACATCAACTTCCGTTGCTTCGGGCAATACAGCTACTGTAGCAGCAGATGTATGAACTCTTCCCTGTGCTTCAGTGGCAGGCACACGCTGTACGCGGTGAACGCCTGATTCGTATTTCATTTGCCCGTAAACGCCATCACCTGTTACAAATATGATAACCTCTTTGTAGCCACCGGCTGTTCCATCAGAACAATCTATGAGTTCTACTTTCCAGCCGCGCTCTTCGCAATAGCGGGTATACATGCGATACAATTCTCCTGCAAAAAGACTGGCTTCATCACCTCCTGTTCCCGCACGGATTTCAATGGTAGCATTTTTATCATCTTCCGGGTCCTTGGGTATCATCATCAGGCGCACTTCCTCCTCAATCTGAAGTTTGCGCGCTTCCATTTCAGTTAACTCCAGTTTGGCAAGGTCAAGAAATTCAGGGTCTTTTTCGGTGTTCAGAATTTCCTTTGCGGAAGAAATATTTTTCAGCAGCAAATCGTATTCCTTGTAAGCAGTGGCAATAGGTTCCAGATCTCGGTAATCCTTATTCATCTTCACGTAGCGCGTCATATCACTCACCACATTCGGGTCGCCCAGCTGAATACCAATATCTTCCCAGCGCTTGTATATATCTCTTAATTTATCGAGCATTTTTTTTCTATGAGGCGCAAAGATAGAAATTAGGAGGAATGAAGAATAATCATTGGTTTTACTATCTTTGAAACAAATTTAGTATTCATGAATTTATTAGAACGAATAACAGTAAACCCTGAGCAATGTGGTGGAAAACCTTGCATCAGAGGTATGCGAATACGCGTTACAGATGTGCTTGACCTTATGGCTTCAGGGTTAAACGCTGAACAGATAGTGCAGGAAATGCCTGACTTGGTTGAAGAAGATATTCGCGCAGCAGTAGCTTATGCATCGGCCAAACTTAATCACGTTATTTTGAAAGCTGCATGACGCTTTGGTTGGATGCACAGATTTCTCCTTTGCAGGCTGAATGGATTAACCAAAATTTCAATATTCAATGTTTTGCACTTCGCGATTTAGGATTGCGTGATGCAACTGATTTTGAAATTTTCATGAAAGGGAAAGAACAAGGAGTTATTATCATTACAAAAGATTCTGATTTTTGTGACCTGTTAAGAAAACATAAATCACCACCCAAAATAATCTGGCTCACTTGCGGCAACACTTCTAATGAAAGTTTGAAAAAGCTTTTCACAGCAAAACTTACCTCAGCACTTGAAATTTTAGACAAAGGAGAAGACTTAATTGAAATAAGTGATTGGATTTAGCGTTGTACAAAAAATTACCTTTGCCACCTTATGAATTTTTTCTCTTTCATATTCAGTAAAAATTTTCTCAAACATCTTGGCATTGCGCTAGGGGTATTTATTGTAATTATTCTGCTCATTGTCTTTGCGCTGAATGCGTATACCGACCATGGCAAAACCGTTGCTGTTCCTGACCTTTCGGGACTAAAGAAAGAAAACCTTGAATCTGTTTTAAATACCTTAGACCTGAAGTTTTCAGTTATTGATTCGGTATATGACAATAAGAAACCAAAGGGTTCAATAGTTGACCAAACGCCTTCACCGGGGTTTCATGTAAAAGGCGGAAGAACCGTTTATGTTACTGTTGTTGCCATGCAGCCGCAACGCGTTAAAATGCCTAACCTTGTTGACCTTACGCTACGACAAGCTACAGCGCAATTAGAAACCTACGGATTGAAAGTAGGCAAGACTTCTTACGAACCCGATATTGCCAAAAATGTAATTCTGAAACAGCTTTGGAGAGGCCGAAAAATTCATCCCGACAGCCTTATTGTTAAAGGTTCTTCTATTGATCTGGTTTTGGGTGACGGGTTGAATAATTCTGAAATACCTGTTCCTTATTTTATTAATCTAACTCCTGAACAGGCCGAAGAAGCAATTAAATCAGGAGCATTAATTAAGGGCGCATTTATTTACGACACCGAAGTAAAAGACAGTCTGAAATCCCGTGTTTACAAGCAAAGGCCGGCTTACAGTACAAACTCAATAGCAAAAATTGGCGACCCGGTTGATTTGTGGTTTACAGAAAACGAAGATAAAATTGATTACGATCCTTCCCTTGATAAAAACCCGGTTGATGAAGGAGAAATGATTGAAGGAGGTGAGGAAAATTATGATGAATAAAAAAAGATCACTCTTAATTCTTGCAGCTTTTATGCTGCCTTTTACCTTGTTTTCGCAGGAGGTATTGCTTGACCTAGAAACAAATCCTTTGTTGTTCAGCAAACAAAATGTTACCGAGAAAAGCATAATGAATAATCAATATTATTTCATTCTTGATACACTCAGCCTTCCCTTTACTGATGATTTTTCAACCAACAAATTAAAACGGTACTATACATGGGAATATCCTGCAGGCGTTGATTCAATGGCTATTCGCTGGACACTGAATGGTGATACTAATTCAGTAAACGTTTCTGAGGATTCAACCTTTCATTATTACTACCGGCTTGACTCAATGCTTAATGATACACTTGCCGTAAATATTATTAACGGTCAGCTAGACAGCGCGGTGATGCTTACACCTTATCCGGTTGTGTTTTACAATGGCTACAATCCTTTTATTCCAAATGATACCGTTAATTACTGGCCGTCTGAGGAATTTTATACGTTCTATGATTCTACCGGGGTGGTACTATCAGATACTTCATCACCGGCTGATTATTTTTTATTGCAAAACAGCAGTGATACTGTTAAGGTTTATCAGCCTGACGGAGGAAGTCTGTGGATTGACAATTATGCTTTTCTCAATTCAACTTATCCTATTTATCCACCTTCAATTGGTGTAGCAACGCTTGACGGTGTTGATGAAACCGGAATGCCTTACAACTTTGTTACAGGCTTACCCTACGGAGTTGCCGACCATCTTACTTCAAAGCCAATAAACCTTGCTGCTCATGCTCCGGTAGATTCGGTTTATCTTAGCTTTTATTATCAGCCGCAGGGAAGAGGAAATGCACCCGAACAAAATGATTCGTTGGTGATGCAGTTCAGAACCTCAACACTTGGCTGGACAAATATCTGGGGTATTGAAGGCAGCAATTTACCTGTGGACAGTATGTTTACACAGGTTATGATTCCTATTACCGATACTGTTTGGTTTAAGAATGATTTTCAATTCCGGTTTATGAATTACGCAACACTTTCGGGGAATGTTGACCACTGGCATATTGATTATGTGCGATTGAATAATGCCCGCAGTTTTGCTGATACAGTTTATGAAGATGTGGCCTATGTTTATCCTGCTTACTCACTGCTTGAAAAATATCAGTCAATGCCGTGGAGTCATTTTCTGGTTGACCCTGCTTCGTTTATGAATGATACTTTATTGCTGACTTTTCACAATAACCTGAATGCAGTGAAGAACACAGGTTACCGCTGGAAAGTGTTTGATGAAAGCAACACCGAAATTTTTGAAAAAGACGGGGGAAGCAAGAATTTTGCTGATACTGTTTTCTGTCAGAATTCAGGCACTCAGTGCGACCCTACTGACCCTTTACCCATGTCACCTGATTTTGCCTTTACTTTTCCCGGCAACGGAAATAACAGCGCGGCATTTGAAATTGTTGCCAGTCTTGCCACTAATCCTGATAACATAAAAGATAACGACACGCTGCATTACACACAGGTTTTTGATAATTATTACGCTTATGATGACGGCACAGCAGAAAACGGTTACGGGCTGGAAATACAATCTCCCACAGGTGTTTCAATGGCAGCCTATCGTTTCAATATGATTAAGCAGGATACCTTGCGTGGTGTTCGTTTTTATTTTAATCCTCAGCTGGAAGATGTTTCGCAAAAGCTTTTTTCATTGATGGTTTGGAAAGAAGGGGAAACACCGGGAGATGTCAGATATCAGAAAGACTCTCTTTCGCCTGAATATTCCCCTGAATTGAACGGATTCAGGACATATGCAATTAATGATACCGACCTTCTTCTTCCCGCAGGAAATTTTTTTGTGGGCTGGATGCAACAGAGTAACTACCGCATGAATGTTGGTTTCGATCGTAATCTGAGCGCAAATGAAAACATGTTCTACAATATTTTAGGTGGTGGCTGGCTGCAATCGCAATTGCCCGGTGCATGGATGATTCGGCCGGTGTTCAGCAGTGATACATTGCCTCCTGATGTTTTCTCAATCAGAGAAAATTTATCGATGGATGAGTTCAGTATTTTCCCGAATCCTGCAAATGATGAGGTATTTATTGTAGCTGAAAATGAAACCGGAAACAATGCAGATTTTGTGGTGAACATCAGCAACAGCCTTGGCAGCATTGTGAAACAGATTTCCTATTTGCCGCGAGCGGTAAGCATTTCAGAACTTGCAACCGGTTTTTATTTCATTACTATTCAGAACAAAAAAACGCAGGAGCAGAGAACGTATAAGCTGGTAATAAGCAGGTAGGTTTTTGTTGTATTTTGTCACACCGAGCGTAGTCGAGGTGCAATAATAATGGTGCTTAGACTACGCTCAGCATGACAACATATTCCTAAAATTTTATGGTAAATCAAACAGACGATATTGAACTGAACGAAGAAGAACAGGAAGAGCTTTTTGAGCATCACCGCTTGGTTGCTGACAAAGGGCAGGAGCCGCTGCGCATTGATAAATTCCTGATGAACCGTCTGGAAAATACTTCGCGTAACAAAATACAGAACTCAGCAGCAGCCGGAAGTATTATGGTAAATGATGTTGCCGTAAAATCTAATTACAAAGTAAAGCCGGGCGATGTTATCAGCATTGTGATGGCGCATCCTCCACGCGACCGGACAATTATTCCTGAAAATATTCCACTGAATATTGTATATGAAGATGATGATGTGGTGGTGCTGAACAAGCCGGCAGGATTAGTGGTGCATCCGGGATACGGAAATTATTCGGGCACTTTGGTGAATGCTTTGGTTTATCATTTCAAGGATTTACCCAATCAAAACACGGAAACTCCGCGCCCGGGGTTGGTGCATCGTCTGGATAAAGACACTTCTGGAATTATGATTGTTGCGAAGAACGAATTTGCGATGACGCATCTTGCAGGACAGTTTTTTGACCGCACTACCAAACGGGTTTATAATGCTATTGTGTGGGGTGATTTTGAAGAAGACAGCGGA
>CAMDBK010000014.1 GCA_945889235.1 Chitinophaga pinensis | reverse complement strand
GCAGCTTTTCCTGCGAAGGATTATCGTGAATACGGTAAACAAATGTGCGCTCTTTATGTCCTTTTTCTGTTTTGCCGATAAACTCAGCAACCTTGCGGTTAGCAAGCAACATAAAGTCTTCAATCAGTTTATTGGAATCTTTCATCTCCTTCACATAAACACCGGTTGGATTTCCTTTCTCGTCCAGCAAAAATTTCACTTCCGCTTTTTCAAAAGCGATAGAGCCTTGCTTGAAACGCTCTGCACGCAATTTTTTAGCAAGACGGTCTAATAAATTTATCTCATCTGAAAAATCTCCTTTGCCTGTTTCAATAACTTGCTGCGCTTCTTCGTAAGAAAATCTACGGTCTGAATTAATGATGGTGCGTCCGAACCATTGGTTCAGCACTTTTGCATCCTCATTCATTTCAAAAACAGCAGAGAACGTAAGTTTATCCTCCTTCGGTCGCAATGAGCAAACCATGTTGCTCAGTTTTTCGGGAAGCATTGGAATCACACGGTCAACAAGATAAACCGAGGTGGCGCGTTTAATGGCTTCATCATCTAAGGCAGTTCCCGGTTTTACATAATGACTTACATCTGCAATGTGAACACCAATTTCATAATTTCCGTTTTCCAACTTGCGCAATGAAAGCGCATCGTCAAAATCTTTTGCATCCACCGGGTCAATCGTGAACGTTGTTACATCCCTGAAATCTCTTCGCTTTTTAATTTCTGATTCGCTGATTGTGTCAGGAATATTTTCTGCATCACGCTCCACATTTTTTGGAAATGAAAGCGGGAAATCATACTCCGCTAAAATTGCATTCATCTCCGTGTCATTGTTTCCGGGCATTCCCAATACATCAGTAATTTCACCAAAGGGATTAGTTGCACCTGCCGGCCAGTCGGTAATTTTTCCGATTGCTTTTTCACCGTCTTTTGCACCATTTAGTGCAGTCAAAGGAATATATAAGTCGACCGGCATTTTAGGATTATCAGGCAGCAGAAAAGCAAACTTTGCAGAGATTTTTACGGTTCCTACAAAGTTGGATTTTGCGCGTGCTGTTATTTCAACAATTTCTCCGCGCAGGCGTTCGCCTTTCTTTACGGCATGAACATATACTTTCACTGTATCACCATGTAACGCAGTTTTTAAGTGTTTTGGAGCGATGTAAATATCTTTATCTGTGTCTGGCGAAATTACATATCCCGCACCGGTGGAGGTCATGTCCACTTTTCCGGTAAAGTAAGATGAGGCTGCTTTGAGTCTAAATTTGCCGCGGTCAATTTCTTTTACCGTTCCGTTCAACTTCATCTGGTTCAGCGTGTGCGCAATTTTACTGCGCCCCGGACCATCGTTTATATCTAATATTTTAGCAATCTGTTTATAGTTTAATGCCCGTGAAGAAGACTTGCTTAATGCTTCTAATATGGCTTTCGCGAATGAACTGTCGTCCACTGCTTTGTTTGGTTTTTTGTTCTTTGACATTTATATTTTTTGCATTTCTGCTTTCTATTGAATTTTATTTTTTCGGTTTTATTTGCTTTCGCATAACGCTGATATCCTTATCCGAAATACTTGCCTGTTCCGATTTATCGTAAATAGACATAAGGTAGATTTCTTTTTCTGTTAGAATTACAAACGTGATTACACGTGCTCCTCCCGATTTCCCTTTTCCTTTAGACGAAATGGCAAGTCGTATTTTGTAGCAATTATGTCCTAATGGAGTTCCGCTTTCGGGGTTTACTTTCAGTTCTGCAACTAATACAGAAAGGTCTTTCGGAAGTGATTTGTGTTTCTTACAAAGTCGCTTTAATTGTTTTTCAAATTCAGGAGTATAGATTATGCTATAACTCACGCAACAAGTCTTCTATCTTTTTCTTCGGCAACTTTCCTTTGCGGATAAGTTCAACCTGTTTCATTCCTGTTTCAATGCTTTCGAGAATTTCTGCTTTACTTGGTTCGGTTTGATTTTCAACTTTAACAAAATCAAAATTCCTGATTAAGTCAATAAAGAAATCAAGTTTATTGTCCGCTACGTTTAATGTTATTTGCTTCATGATGATTGTTCTGCGATTGCAAATTTAGGAAAAAACAGAATGTGAATTTATATTTTATAGAAATTGGAATCAAGCGAAAGGCTTAATACGCTCTCACATTTTTGCCTTCAATAAAATTTATGAAAGCTTTGTTTACCACACGGTTTCCGCCCGGTGTTGGATAATCACCGGAAAAATACCAATCACCTGTGTGGTCAGGAATTGCGCTGTGAAGATTCTCTAACGACTGAAAAATAACTTCCACTTTTGCATTAGTTTCTGGTGGTGTAATGAGTTGTGCAATTTTATCTGAAATCTGTTCAACCGTAAATTGGCGATACAATTCTTTTACGCAGTTCACCGTTTCTTCTTTCGGTAATTCCATTTGCGCCTTTGCTTTTTCATAAACTTCATCCAGCATATTTTCTTTGAAGTTTTCTTTGAGCAAAGCAATCATTGCACGGAAGGCAACAAAGTCGCCCAGTTTAGCCATATCAATTCCATAGCAATCAGGATAACGGATTTGAGGAGCAGAAGAAACAATCACAATCTTTTTCGGCTGCAAACGGTCTAACATTCTTATAATACTTTGACGCAATGTTGTTCCGCGAACAATAGAATCATCAATCACTACAAGGTTGTCGATTCCCGCGCGCACTGTGCCATACGTGATGTCGTAAATGTGTGCAACCAATTCATCGCGTGCAGCATCTTCGGTAATAAACGTGCGGAGTTTTGCATCTTTAATAGCAATCTTTTCTATGCGTGGTCTGCGTGAAATAATATCTTCCAGCTTTTCAGTATCGATGTTATTCCCCATCGCTTTTATCTTCTTCACCTTCACATTATTCAGGTAAGCCTCCAGGCCTTTTATCATTCCGTAAAAAGCGGTTTCGGCAGTGTTGGGAATAAAAGAAAACACCGTGTTTTTTGTATCGTGGTCAATACTTTCCAAAACCCGTTCACAAATATTTCTGCCCAACTGTTTACGCTCTTTATAAATTTCAGAATCACTTCCGCGACTGAAATAAATGCGTTCAAATGAACAGGATTTACGCTCTTCCGGTTCACGGATCATAAACTCACCAATGCGCCCGTCTTTACGGATAATGAGCGCATGTCCCGGAGTAATTTCTTTTATCGCTTCAAACGGAATGTTGAATACAGTTTGCATTGCCGGGCGTTCAGAAGTTACCACCGCTACTTCATCATCGTAATAATAATAGGCGGGACGAATTCCGTTCGGGTCGCGCAATACAAACGCATCACCATGACCTATCAATCCCGCCATCACATAACCACCATCCCATTTTTTTGCAGCTCCGGCAAGCAAACTCTGGATGTCCATGTTTTCAGCAATCAGTGTTGATATTTCCTTATTTGAATACCCAAGCGCTTTGAATTTTTGAAATTGCATTTCATTTTCTTCATCTAGAAAATGCCCGATTTTTTCCATCACCGTAACGGTGTCAGTCATTTCTTTCGGGTGCTGACCGATTTCAACCAATTGCTGAAAAAGCGCATCAACATTGGTGAGATTAAAATTTCCCGCAACAACTAAATTACGTGTCATCCAGTTATTCTGGCGTAAAAAAGGATGACAACTTTCAATGCTGTTTTTTCCGTATGTACCGTAACGCAAGTGACCAAGCAGCAATTCACCCATAATCGGAATATTCTTTTTCAGCCAGGCAACATCATTCATCTTATCGGGATTAGTGCGTTGCGCTAATTCCAGTCTTGTATTTATCTGCGCAAAAACATCTTTGATTGGTTGTGCTGCGTTGGAGCGGTAACGGCTGATGTATCGGCTTCCGGGTTCAACATCTAATTTAATAGTGGCAACACCCGCGCCATCCTGTCCGCGGTTGTGTTGTTTTTCCATCAAAAGATACAGTTTGTTAAGCCCGTAAAAGGCTGTGCCGTATTTTTCGCGGTAAAATTCGAGTGGCTTGAGCAGCCTGATGAGTGCAATTCCGCACTCGTGTTTTATTGAGTCGCTCATTAAGAGGCTGCAAAGATAGGACTTTTAAAACTACCTTGACACAATAATCTTTTTTGCACCCAGAATTTCGTTGCCAGATTTCAATCTCAGCAAATAATTTCCTGACGGGAAATCATTGGTTTCAATGCTTACCTGCAATTTTTGATTTGTCGGAAACTGTTGTACAAAAACAGTTTGTCCTTTGATATTATATAATTCAACAGTAATCGCTTTCACTGAATTTTGTTTTAAGTCAGCGCTTATTGTAATCTGTGAATTTGCGGGTTGCGGATAAACAGAAAAGTCAACGGAATAACTGTATTCATGAATGGATTCCCACATAGCCGTATCGCTAACAATGTACAGGTCTGAAGATTCGCAGCCACCCTCATAAGCCATAGCAACAACGTACCGTAAATTGGTATCCGCTTCCTGAAAGGTTATTGAATTTCCGGTTCCTGAAAACTGGCAGGGAATACTGCACCATTGTATAATAGCATTACCGTTGTCATTAGTAAGAGCAGAAGTAAGTGTTACATCAACAGGCACCTGATCGTACCAGTGAAACAGGGTGTCACCGGGTTGCACATCTACCTTCATGGGACAACAGAACGAGCGACCCGTCAATACAGCATGCGCCCGCAAAGCAAGGCGATGAACAACACTTTTGATGTATTCAACACCCATGGTATCAGAAGGATGGTTTTGACCTGCCATAGTATAGAGGTAGCTGCAAACCCCTTTTGCTGTTGCCATTGAGTCAACTACAAAGCTTCCCTGCAAATCAAAGAAGCCAAACGAAATTCCACCAAATCCGCCATACTTATAAGGCACAATGGCATCCGCATCGCCATGCGCAGATATTACCGGAATATTGCCCGACTCAATCCAGTTGGCATCAATAAGCGCACCCGCAACATTAATAACGGCTACACCATTCCAGCTGTAATTCGGGTAATAGCCGGTGCTGCTGTTAAAACCTCCTAAAGCATTCAATGCAGCAATGTCGCCCATTTGCGCCATTTCTGATTCTTTATCACAGTACTGAGTCATCAATGCGGTAATAGCTCCTGATGATGCTCCGCCAACAAATATCTTATTGGTATCAACCTTGAAATTATTTCCCAGTTCTGAATAATCCGCCTTTATTTGTTGAATGCAGGCACGCATATCCTGCATGGGACGAAAGAAAATACGCATATGCTGAAGCGCAAGTATTTCACCGTAATCAATACCGGTGCGGTAATCAGGTGCTACACATACATAACCGGCTTTTGCAAACTGGTTACAGACTTCAATTACATACCAGTCCGTTCGGCTGCCCTGCACAAAGCCACCGCCAAATGCAAAAATTATTACAGGACGCGCCTGCATCGTATCGCCATAGGGCTGATACACATCCATGTAAAGCTGCATGGTGTCGCCATCAATAGTTAGACCTTGCCCGAAATGAACGGTTTCAACAGTTACCGAATCAAAAACAGGGGAGATGTAGCGGCAGTCGGTGCAGTCTTGGGAAAAGGCAGTTGTAAAACAAGAAAGCAGAAAAACAGAGAGTGGAAATTTTTTCATGCAATGAATTTTATGGTTATAAAAGTTCAGTCGGTTCAAAGGTATAAATCCATATCAAAAAACCATATTTTTGTTGTATGCTAAGCCTTAGCTGATTCAACATGAATAAATTATCAACACTTTCATGTTGAAATATCAAAAATAGTTTTACATTTGCAGCCCCTTTTTAGGGTAGTATTCAAAATTTTAACAGCTAAAACATTAACAGACAGTGGATTCAGTAAGTTTCAAAACCGTTTCAGCCAATAAGGCTACGGCAACCAAAAATTGGGTTTTGGTAAATGCCGAAGGACAAACGCTCGGACGTTTGGCATCTCAGCTTGCCATTCTTATTCGCGGAAAACATAAAACCAATTACACCCCTCACATGGATTGTGGCGATAACGTAGTAGTTATCAATGCCGAAAAAGTTGTGCTGAGCGGAGCTAAATTGGATGATAAAGAATATGTGCGCCACACCGGCTACCCGGGCGGTCAGCGTTTTACAACGCCACGTGAGCTTTTCGCAAAGAACCCTTCGGAAGTAATTACCAAAGCGGTTTATGGTATGTTGCCTAAAAACAAATTAGGTAGAGCCATCAACAAAAACCTTCACGTTTATGCCGGAAGTGAGCACAAACACGAAGCACAGCAACCAAAAGAAATCAACATTAATACTATACGATAAGATATGTGATATGAGATGTTAGACATTAGACTAGCATCTCAAATCTCAAATCTCAAATCTCAAATCTGAAAAAAAATGGAAGTCATCAACGCTCTCGGAAGAAGAAAAACGGCTGTTGCCCGTGTTTACCTGAAAAAAGGAAAAGGTAACATCGTTGTAAACGATAAAGATTACAAACAATATTTTCCAATCACTACACTTCAAACTTCGGTTACAAAACCATTGTCATTGACTAACTCAGCAACTGACTTTGATGTAACTGTTACAGTTGAAGGCGGAGGAATTACAGGCCAGGCGGAAGCTATCAGCCTTGGAATTGCACGTGCATTGGTTGAATACAATGCCGAAAACAAACCAACTTTGCGCGCTGCAGGTCTTATGACCCGTGACCCACGCATGGTTGAGCGTAAAAAATTCGGACAAAAGAAAGCGAGAAAACGCTTCCAGTTCAGCAAACGTTAAGAATGAGTCGATGGACGATAGTCCATAGACCATAGAATACTAATAACTTTAAACTAATAACTTTAAACTAATACATGTCATTACCAACAACAAAAGAAATGCTGGATGCAGGTGTTCACTTTGGACACCTCAAAAGAAAATGGAATCCTGCTATGGCTTCCTACATTTTCATGGAGAAAAACGGTATCCATATTATTGACCTGAACAAAACAACTGCAAAGCTTGCTGAAGCAGTGGCTGCTGTAAAGCAAATTGCAAAATCAGGGAAAAAAGTTCTTTTCGTAGCTACTAAAAAACAAGGAAAAGAAATTGTAGCCCGCGAAGCGAAAAGAGTGAACATGCCTTTTGTTACCGAGCGCTGGCCCGGTGGAATGCTGACCAATTTTGCTACTATCCGTAAATCGGTGAAGAAAATGGCAACAATTGACCGCATGACAACTGACGGAACTTTTGATACTATTTCTAAAAAAGAAAAACTGCAAATTTCTCGTCAGCGTGAGAAGCTGGAAAAAGACTTAGGCAGCATTGCTGACTTAAGCCGTCTTCCTGCAGCGCTTTTCATTGTTGATATTTCTAAAGAGCATATCGCAGTTGCAGAAGCAAAACGCCTGAACATCCCAACATTTGCAATTGTAGATACAAACTCAAACCCTAATCTGGTTGACTTTGCAATTCCTGCAAACGATGATGCTTCAAAATCAATTGAACTGATTGTTTCAACTATTGCTAACGCAGTTATAGAAGGTCTGGAAGAACGTAAAGTTTCTAAAGACAAAGATGATGAAACTGAAGAAGGCGAAGAAGCGACAGAAACAAATAAGTTTGCAAAAGCTGAGGTAGTGGAAGAAGGCGGAAAACCAGGACTTACACGCAAGCCCGGAAGCAGAAGACCATCTTCAGGAGCACGCAGACCCGCAGCAAAAGCATAATAACAGGAATTAGGAGTTAGGGGTTAGCCAAACAGCAAACACTTAAATCGTAAAAAAGTAAAAAATAAAATGTCAACAACAGCAACAATATCAGCAGCAGATGTGAACAAGCTTCGTCAGATGACCGGAGCGGGCATGATGGATTGCAAAAAAGCACTAACAGAAGCAAACGGAAATTTTGAAGAAGCGGTAGATTACCTTCGCAAAAAAGGTCAGAAAGTAGCGGCAAACCGCTCAGACCGTGATGCAAAAGAAGGTGTAGTAATAGGAAAAACAACTGCTGACGGCAAACGCGGAGTATTAGTTGTTTTGAACTGCGAAACAGATTTCGTGGCGAAAAATGATGCTTTCGTTGCTTTCACAACGTCTATTCTTGATTTAGCGATTGAAAAAAATCCGGCTACACTGGATGAATTGAAAGCACTGAACCTTGATGGACTTACCGTTGAAGAACGCGTAACCGAACAGGTTGGAAAAATCGGGGAGAAAATTGAATTGTCTTCTTACGAAACAGTAAATGCAGAAAAAGTGGTTGTTTACAATCATCCGGGAAATAAAGTAGCTACTATTGTTGGTTTCAACAAAAGCGGAAGCGAAGCAATTGATGCAGCTGCAAAAGATGTAGCAATGCAGGTTGCTGCTATGGCTCCTGTTGCTCTGGATAAAGACGATGTGGATGCAAAAACTTTAGAGCGCGAAATTGAAATCGGTAAAGAACAGGCACGTGCTGAAGGTAAACCTGAAGAGATGCTGGAGAAAATTGCTTTAGGTAAACTGAACAAATTCTACAAAGAAAGCACACTGTTAAACCAGGAGTTTATTAAAGACAACAAAAAATCAATTCGCCAATACCTTGACGAAACCGAGAAAGGTTTGATAGCAACAGGCTTCAAGCGCATTTCACTGGCAAAGTGATAAAAACAAAAAATGAAATCCCGCTCAAAGGCGGGATTTTTTTTGCGTTTATTTGTAATCAAAACATATTATAAAGATGAAATACAAAAGAATACTTCTGAAACTTAGCGGTGAATCATTGATGGGCGATAAACAGTTTGGTATTGACAACAACCGTTTGGCGCAATATGCAACAGAGATAAAAGAGATTGCTGATAAAGGTGTGGAGATCGGAATTGTAATCGGAGGAGGAAATATTTTCAGAGGTATTCAGGCGGTTGAAGGCGGAATGGATCGTGTGCAGGGCGATTTTATGGGAATGCTGGCAACAGTGATCAACAGCATGGCCTTGCAAAGCGCATTGGAAGGCAAAGGAATGCAAACCCGTTTGCTTACCGCCATAAAAATGGAAGAGATAGCAGAGACATTTATCCGCAGAAGAGCGGTGCGCCACTTAGAAAAAGGGCGTGTTGTTATTTTTGGTGCAGGAACAGGAAACCCTTACTTCACAACTGATTCAGCGGCATCATTGCGTGCTATAGAAATTGAAGCGGATGTGGTTTTAAAAGGCACTCGCGTTGACGGCATCTATAATGCCGACCCTGAAAAAGATAAATCAGCAACCAAGTTCGATACCATTTCTTTTGATGATGTATATGCAAAAGGTTTGAACGTAATGGATCTTACGGCTTTCACACTTTGCAAAGAAAACGAGCTGCCTATTATTGTCTTTAACATGGACAAACCCGGAACACTTTTGAAAGTTGTTCAGGGAGATAAGGTAGGGACACTCGTTTCGTAGTGTTCGGGTAAAAAACGAAAGCGTTATATTTGTAAAAATTTACACTATGGAAACTGTTATAATCAACGCAGATAAAAAAACAGACATGAGTTTATTGCTTGCTTTAGCAAAAAAATTTGGCATGAATACACGCACGCTTACCCGCGCAGAAGTGGAAGACTGGCATCTTGCCAAAAAAATTGAAGCCGGAATGAAAACCCTTGATGTAAGTCGCAAAGAAATTATGAAGGCACTTGGTAAATGAAAACCGCTTTTTGTAGCCTTTGACCATCGCAAAGATATTTACACACATTTTCCATAGTTTCTATTATAACGCGAAACAGCAGAACATTTCTATTACTGCGCTGTTTCTTGTAAAGATGAATAAATTTTTCTTAATCTTTCTCACCTTATTACTTTGTCACCTTCTCACAGTTCACGCGCAAAACCAGCAGGGGCAAGGCAATCGCAAGCCTCCTTCCATTGGTAAAATATACGGACGTATTCTGGATGCCAAAACCAAACAACCCGTTGAATTTTCTTCAGTAACTGTTTCTACTATAAAGAGTGACAGCATTATTGCCGGCACATTAGTAAAACAAAATGGTGATTTCTCATTGGAGAAACTTCCGCTTATTCCGTTGAAAGTAAAAGTAAGTTTTCTCGGTTACATAACTCTTGAACAAACCGTTGCGCTGAATATGCAGAACATGGAAGTGGACATGGGCAACCTGAAATTAGAACTCGATACCAAAGTGCTGAACGAAGTGGTGATTGGTGAAGATAAAAGTACCATGACTATGAATATCGATCGCAAGGTGTATAATGTTGACAAAGATATTTCAACACGGGGAGGAACTGCTTCAGACATTATGAAAAATATTCCAAGCGTTAGTGTGGATGCAGATGGTAACGCAACACTTCGCAACAGTGGTACTCAGGTTTATGTTGATGGAAGACCAACAACATTAACACTTGACCAGATACCTGCCGATCAGGTGGATAAAGTAGAAGTTATCACCAATGCATCTGTAAAATTTGATGCTTCTACTTCGGGTGGAATATTAAATATTGTGATGAAGAAAAATCAAAAGCCCGGCTACAACGGAATGATTTCGGCTGGCATAGGAACCAATAACCGCTACAATGCAACAGGAAATATCAATATCCGTCAAAGCATATTCAACTTTTCGGCTTCCTACAGTTTCAACAGTTCAAGAAATTACAATAACGGTTATACCAACCGCACTAATCTTTACAACGAAACTGTAACGAGCTACTTTAATCAAAAAAATGTAAATAATGAATTAAGCATAAATCACAGTGGCAGATTGGGCCTCGACATCAATCTCAATAATCGCAACCTGCTTACCGTTTCCGGAAATTTTTCGTATCGCTTCAACGATTCAAATGACGATCAGAGTTTCAGTATTGCCAATGCTCTGAATGATACTACCAGCAGCGGCAACAGAAACAACCGTCAGTTAAACAATCACAACAATGCAACTGCGGCAATCTTTTTCAAACATAGTTTTCCAAAAAAAGGAAAAGAACTGACGATGGATGCGAGCTATAATTATTCCTACTCTGTGCGCGATTATGTTTTTACAACCTACAATTATGACAGCGCCCAGACGCTGTTGCCTGACAATCCCGTAATTCAGCGCAATGCCGGACTTTCCGAATCAAATCAATTTATTTTTCAGTTGGATTATGTAAATCCGCTTACCGAAAATTCAAAATTGGAAACCGGGATTCGCAGCTACTATAAACCTTACACATCTGCAAACGCAACCGAAAATTATATGTATGCAAGTGACAGTTATCAGAAAGATACCATTCTAAGCAATCAATATTACATTGACGATATCATCAATGCTGCTTACATCAATTATATGGGCAAAATGTGGTGGAACATTAAATATCAGGCAGGTTTCCGCTTTGAACAATCGTATTATAAAGCAACTATAAAAGACCACAATCAATCGTTCTCCTATTCCTATCCTTCCAGTGCTTCCAATATTTTAAACTCTATTTTTCCGGGAATATATTTTACAAAAGAAGTTGCAAAAAATCAGGATATTCAGTTGAACTTCTCGCGCAAATTAAATCGTCCGAATTTCTTTCAGCTCAATCCTTTTATCATGGGAGCCGATAAACAAAATATACGCATAGGAAACCCGCAACTGAAACCTGAATTTACCAACATGGGTGAGTTGAATTATAATCCATGGAACGAAAAATTCAACCTGCTCAGTTCCTTTTATTTTAAACTTACTGAAAACCCAATCACCAACGTTGCCTATCCTTCTGCAAGCGATTCACTGATTTTGGTGAACACATTTATTAACGGGAAAACCAGTTTTACCTACGGCTGGGACAATACGCTGAAACTCACGCTTATCAAGCCTCTTGATATTACCCTCAGCGGAAATATTTTTTATGTTGCTTTGAGTTCTACTGACGGAATAACAAAAAACAGCGGTTTTAACTGGACTGCAAAAGCTAACATTACTTACAGGCTTCCAAAAGATTTTACCATTCAGGTTAATGGCAATTACGAATCACCAAAAATTATTTTGCAGGGAACCTCAATTCCTCAATATCAAATGGATGTTTCACTTAACAAATCTATTAAACGCAAATGGACATTCAGCCTTACCTTGAATGACGCTTTTAATACAAAACGATTTGGTTCAAACTATGATACCCCTTATTATATTCAAGAGATTTCAAGAAGAAGAGAAACACGGTTTCTGCGTTTCAACATTACATGGAATTTTGGTGAGCAGGATGCTTCACTCTTTAAAAAGAAGAACCAGAAACGTTCGGGCGAAGGAATGGAAGGAGAGTTTTAATTGTGGTTATTCAAACAATTCAATAATTGTTTGTGAAGGTTTAAGATGATGAGTAATAATGCCGCAAGATGTTGCCCCCTGAATATGCTGGATAGAATCATCAATAAAAAGTGTTTCTGAAGCCTGGAGTTTGTTTTCATTCAATACAAGTTCAAATATTTCTTTGTCAGGTTTTCTCATCCCGATTTGAAAAGACAAATATTGTTTCTCAAAAACAGCATCAAAAATCAGTTTCCCGAAAGTTTTTTGCAGATAGGCTGAATAAGCCTTGTAATGAATGATATTGGTATTGCTCAGAAGAAAAAGTCTGTAACGGGTTGAAAGTTTTTTCAGCAACTCAATTCTTTCCTGCGGCAAATCGAGCAACATAGCATTCCACGCAGTGTCTACATCTAAATCTGTAACAGGTAAATTGAAATATGATTTCATTTCCTGCCTGAAATCAGACGGATTTATTTTGCCTGTTTCAAGCCTGTCAAACAGATGATTTTGTTTTGCCTGTGAATATTTTTCATCAAAGTCAGTAAGCCCGAGGTTTTTAAATGCCTGCGAAGTAAGGGTATAATCAATGTTTAAGATTACTCCGCCTAAATCGAAAATGATATTTTTAATGCCGCCTGTAACGGGAAACTTATTTTGCATATTGGGTGCAAATGTATAATTTCGCAGTCCTTTTTCAGGGCCCATAGCTCATTCGGTTAGAGCAACAGACTCATAATCTGTGGGTGCTTGGTTCGATTCCAAGTGGGCCCACAAAAAAAGCTCCGTTCAGGGGCTTTTTTCTTTTTAAGAGTATGTGTTCTTACTGTATTTCCTGACAAAGTTCTGTCAAGACCCCATCCACACTTTTTGGATGAACAAAGCAAACCAGTTTATTGTCTGCTCCGCGAAAAGGCTCGTCACGAGTGAATATAAATCCGGCTTCTTTCAATCGTTTCATTTCTGAACGGATATCTTTTACATCATATGCAATATGATGCAAACCTTCACCTCTTTTCTCAATGAATTTGGCTATTGCGCTTTCGGGTGAAGTAGCTTCGAGTAATTCAATTTTAGTTTCTCCAACCTTAAAAAAAGAAGTAATTACGCCCTCGGTTTCTACCGCTTCGCGCTTGTAAGGCGCAACTCCCAGCATAGCGGCATATGTTTTTTCTGCTTCTGCTAAATTCTTTACAGCAATGCCGAGGTGTTCTATTTTTTCCATTCTTATAGTAATAAAAAAGCCAATCCTATTGGACTGGCTTTTTATTTATAGTATACTCAAACTTATTTCTTGAATGTTCCAAAGGTATTATCAAAATTTACTTGATACTCACCTTTATCTAATTTAGTAACATCCACACTTTTCTTAATTCCTTTGTCCACAATATTTCCGTAAGCATTATAAATTTCATACATCGTATTATCAGAAAATGAAATACTGCTGCTTACTTTTTTGCCTGCATCATTAAAAATAACAGGAGGCAGCGGGCTTTTGTATTTGGCAATAAATGCCGAAGGACGAGATTTTCCGCTTGCATCAACCTGTTTCAAACGGAATTCATTATCGCCTGAATGAATGGTTCCAAGTTGGAATTCATAACTGTTCACATCAGGCGAGCCTTTTCCCTGAACAGTTCCAACATCAACCCATTTGTTCCAGCGCTTTTGTTCAATTGTGTAGGGTAAACTTCCTGTTTCGTTTTTAGTGGTGAATTTTAATACTCCTTCTTTTGTAATTGCCATCGCATCAATTTCATAAGTTGCCATTGGTTTCAGCACTTCAGGGTTCAGCACTTTTGGCTTGCAATCGTCTTTGTATTTTACTTTTACTTCTACCGCAGAACCAAGCGCCAACTGAAAAAATGAGAAATCAATTTCAAAGGAACTTGAGTTTAACTCATCTGTAGTTGTTTGCCCGTTAATGGTTACTTCGTATACACAGAAACCTACACCGGAACTGGCAAAAGGATTTACTACGTAAATGTTTTTGCCTTGGTAATTTCCCTCAAGGACAATTACACCGGCAGATGCAGAAAGTACAGAGAATGCAAGAACGGATAACAGAGAAAAAAATTTGTTCATGGTATTAATTAGTTCTGGATGTTTTAATGTTTAAGCAACGCAAATATACGAAACTCCTTAAATTATTCAATAATTTTGATGAACTACAATAGCATTCCTGTTATTACAACTACAAAATGCAGTATTAAAAAGCAGATGTTTTACCTTAAATCTCAGAAAAAGTTATAAAAAATATGATTTTTTTTTTGCTTCAGTCCAAAAGAACTCAAATGAGTTAAAAAAGCTGCTTCAGCAACGCATCATCCACCAGGTTTGGTAATGTTACTTTCAACCCTTTGCTTCTCTTCATTTCCCGCTCAATAGCAAACATAGCTTCTTTGTTTCTTGCCCAGCTTCTGCGGGCAATTCCGTTGTTTACATCCCAGAAAAGCATTGAGTTTAATCTTCGGCCTGCATCTTTTGAGCCATCTAAGACCAAACCAAAACCACCGTTAATTACTTCGCCCCAGCCAACGCCACCACCATTGTGCAACGAAATCCAGGTTGCACCTCTGAATGCATCGCCCACAAAATTCTGGACAGCCATATCAGCAGTAAATTGTGAACCATCATAAATATTGGAAGTTTCACGAAATGGGGAATCTGTTCCCGAAACATCATGATGGTCGCGCCCAAGGACAATTGGTGAAGAAATCCTTTTCTCTTTAATAGCTTTATTAAATGCTTCTGCAATTTTTATTCTTCCTTCTGCATCGGCATATAATATGCGTGCTTGCGAACCCACCACTAATTTATTTTTTTGCGCCTCTTTTATCCAGCGAATGTTGTCAGAAAGCTGTTGTTTGATTTCTTTCGGAGCAGTTTTGTAAATTTTTTCGAGAACTGTAGTTGCAATTTTATCTGTTGTTGCTAAATCTTTTGCATCAGCAGAAGTGCACACCCAGCGGAAAGGACCAAAACCATAATCAAAACACATTGGTCCCATGATATCCTGCACGTAAGAAGGGTATCGAAATACCCCCTCTCTTATCTCCCCCAAAAGGGGAGAGGACTTCGTTCTCTGCTCCTTCCCCTTTGGGGAAGGTTGGGATGGGGTGAATACATCCGCTCCTGCTCTTCCTGCTTCCAACAAAAATGCATTTCCGTAATCAAAGAAATACATTCCGTTTTTCACTATTTTATTTATTGCATTCACTTGCCGCACTAATGATTTCTGAACTTCTTTTCTGAACTGTTCAGGCTTTTCAGCCATCATTTTTTTCGCTTCTTCAAACGAAATTCCGGCAGGGTAATATCCGCCTGAATAGGGGTTGTGCAATGAGGTCTGGTCAGAACCAATTTCCACTTTTACTTTTTCCGCTGCAAACTTTTCCCAAAGTTCAACAATGTTTCCACTGTAAGCTAAAGAAACAGATTCTTTTTTCTTGCGTGCTGTTTCAATTCGTGAAATAAGTTTATCTAAATCATCATAAACTTCATCTACCCAACCTTGCGAATGTCTTGTTTGTGTTGCTTTTGGATTTACTTCAGCAATCACAGCAATGGCTCCTGCAATAACAGCAGCTTTGGGTTGTGCGCCACTCATACCCCCTAATCCTGAGGACACAAAGACCGGAGTTTTTGATTTTTGATTTTTGATTTTTGATTTTTGACGAATTGCGTTAAGTATTGTAATCGCTGTTCCATGCACAATCCCTTGCGGACCTATATACATAAACGAACCCGCAGTCATTTGGCCGTATTGAGTTACGCCTAGTGCGTTAAACTTTTCCCAATCATCCTGTTTGCTGTAATTCGGAATCATCATGCCGTTGGTAACAACAACACGGGGCGCATCTTTATGTGAAGGAAATAACCCAAGCGGATGACCGGAATACATCACTAATGTTTGTTCGTCTGTCATTTCCGCCAGGTATTTCATGGTCAATAAATACTGTGCCCAATTTTGAAATACTGCACCGTTTCCTCCGTATGTAATAAGTTCGTGAGGATGTTGAGCCACTGCATAATCCAGGTTGTTACTAAGCATGTGCATAATTGCACCTGCTTGTTTTGATTTAAAAGGATATTGAGAAAGTGGTCGCGCAAAAATTTTGTAATCAGGACGAAAACGATACATATAAATGCGTCCGTATTTTTTCAATTCATCAGCAAATTCTTTGGCAAGAACAGCATGAAATTTTTTCGGGAAATAGCGCAGGGCATTTCTTACCGCTAACTTTTTTTCTTCGGCAGAAAGAATTTCTTTGCGCTTGGGCGCGTGGTTAAGCGAAGTATCGTAAGGCTTAAGCGCAGGAAGCTTTTCCGGTATTCCCTGTAAAATGTTTTTTCTGAATTCTTTCGCGTTCATTCTTTTTTCTCCTTATCAAATTTGCCTGTTTTGGGATCGTAGTTATAGGGACAATGCCTGCATCCGTTTTTACAACAATATCCACGCTTCAGGTGATATTTTTCGGTAAAAATAATATAACCTTCAGGACTTAAATAAAAGTCATCCGGTTCCAGTTCTTTTTTAAAAGAATAATCATCTGACATGACTGCAAAGTAAAACAATTAAAGCATTTTTACAGTCCTGATTTTTTATGTTTCCCGAAACAAAAAATATTCCGCTGCAAAAAATAGAAGACACTTTTTTGAAAGAAAAAGAAATCAATCTTTATGTTTTGCGGCTTGATTTGGTTCACCCACATATCAGCGGCAACAAGTGGTTCAAACTGAAATATAATCTGGAAGAAGCGCAAAAGCAAGGGAAGAATACCTTGGTAACTTTTGGTGGTGCATATTCTAATCACATTATTGCCACAGCAGCAGCAGGAAATGAATTTGGGTTTAAAACGGTTGGAATAATCCGTGGAGAGGAGTTAGAAGCCTCACCCCTGGCCCCTCTCCGAGGGAGAGGGGAGCAGAGTGCTGTAAATCCGGTTTTGCAGTTTGCTGAGAGTTGTGGAATGGAGCTAAAATTTATTTCAAGAGAAGAATATAAAAAATTGAGAGGCAACGAACCCAATTACCTAATTACCCAATTACCCAATACCTATTTTTTACCTGAAGGCGGAACGAATGAACTCGCAGTAAAAGGTTGTTCTGAAATCGTTTCGCTCATTGATATTCCCTTTGATTATATCTGTTGTGCAGTTGGTACCGGTGGAACAATTGCAGGTATTATTTCTTCTCTGAAAGCAAGTCAAAAAGCAATTGGATTTTCGGTTTTGAAAGGCGGAGAGTTTTTAAAAACTGAAATCGAAAAACTTGTCACTTCGAGCGTAGTCGAGAAGCAGCAATTTGAACTAAATACAAATTATCATTTTGGCGGCTATGCAAAACAAACCGCAGAACTATTAAGTTTTATTTCTGACTTTAAATCACACCACAATCTTCAACTTGACTTTGTTTACACCGGAAAAATGATGTTTGGAATTTTTGATTTGATAAAGAAAAATTATTTTGAAAAAGGTGCAACAGTTGTTGCTATCCACACAGGGGGATTATTTCAGTTCGCAAACCACCAGCCAAGCCATTAAACCCATTCCTGTTTTCAACGCCTCTTCATCAATATCAAAAGTGGAAGTATGCACTCCGCTGGTGATGCCGAGTTTTTTATTTCCTGTTCCAAGGCGGTAAAAACACGCAGGAATATGTTGTGAGTAAAAAGCAAAGTCTTCTGCTGTCATGCGCAAGTCAAGCATTTCAACATTCTCTTTTCCTAAAAATTCTTTTGCGTTTGCAATGGCTTTGTTGGTCAGTGTTTCATCATTTACCAAAAAAGGATAACCTTTCATAATATTAAATTCTCCGCTGCCGCCATTCTCAGCAAATACTTTTGCAGCAATGTCTTTCATTTTTTCGTGTGCTTCATCGCGCCATTTTTCATCCATTGTTCTGAATGTTCCCTCTATCTTCACTTCATCAGGAATTACATTGGTAGCGCCAATTCCCGTAATTTTTCCGAAGGCAAGAACAGTAGGAATATTCGGAATCGTTCTAGTTTTTTCATCCATAAATTCTGCCTGCAAAGCCAGCATTAATTTGGATGCAATCAATAATGGATTGACATAATTTGAAGGCATGGCAGCATGTCCACCTTTGCCTTTCACTGTGATGTAAATCTCATCCGTTGAAGCCATATACATTCCCGCACGAAAACCAACTTTTCCTGTTTCCATACTTGGAAAAACATGCTGCGCAAAAATGCTCTCAGGTTTTGGATTCTTTAGCACACCTTCATTAATCATCAGCGATGCACCACCCGGAAGTTTTTCTTCTCCGGGCTGAAAAATCAGTTTCACGGTTCCTTCAAAATCATTTTTTAATTCGTTCAGAATTTTTGCTGCGCCCAGTAATGATGATGTATGCACATCGTGTCCACACGCGTGCATAATGCCAACATTTTTTGAAACGTAATCCTTTTTATTTTCTTCTTTTATTGGCAACGCATCTAAATCTGCACGCAGAGCTATTACCCTGCTCCCTCTCCTTTGGAGAGGGTCGGGGTGAGGCTTCTTTTCGCCCTCAATCAATGCAACAATTCCGGTTTTTACAATTCCTTTTTTGTAAGGAATTTTCCATTCATCAAGTTTGGAACAGACAAAAGCTGAAGTATTAAATTCTTCAAAAGACAATTCAGGATTGGCGTGCAGATGCCTGCGAAGCGCAACAACCTCCGCAAAATATTTTTCTGAAAGTGATTTTATTTTTTCTTTCACCGGATTATTTTCCGAATAAAAATTTCAATGCAACCAAAATCATAAAGACAGCAAAAACTTTTTTTACAATAGTTTGGTCAATTCCAATAGCAATTTTTGAACCTAAAAAAGCACCCAAAATAAAAGCAATGCCAATAACGAAAGCCGCATGAAAGCTGATGTGTCCGGCTTTGTAATAATTCATTACGGCTAAAATTCCAACCGGTAACATCAGCAACGCAAGACTTGTTCCCTGTGCGGTGTGTTGCGAAAATCCAAGAAAAATAATTAACCCCGGAACAATAATTATTCCTCCCCCAACACCGACAAACCCACTAAGCAAACCGGCAAACAGGCCAATTGTAAGCAATATCAGAACAGTATTTATGTCCATAGTTTTGAATGATAAATTTTTTTCGTTTAGTTTTTTCATTTTAAAAATCAAGGCTCAGTGAAACATATAAAAGTGGTTTCAGCACTCTTCCATCTTCTACCCCCCATGCATAATCTAAGCGAATAAAATAGCCGAGAATACGACTGCGAATTCCTAAGCCGTAACCGCCAACAATAGGCTCTTTACTGTTTTTTATTTTTATCAGAAGGTTCCCCGATTGAATGATTTGGGTATTAAGAAAATTATCCTGTGAGTAAGGCGATGTACCTGTCCATGCTGTTCCTATATCTCCAAAAGCCACCACCTGAAAATTGGTGAGGAAATCAGAACGCAGCGGGCGGTTCATAAGATATTTGAAAAGAGGAACACGTAATTCACTATTGAAAACTGCAAAACTATTTCCGTTTCTTACATTCTGATAAAAGCCGCGCATGTTAGTAGCAACAGTCTGGTATTGGTAATTCTGCGAATAATCAATGCTTGTTGAATTATCAAACTTAGGTGAAAACCAGTTGTCAACTCCACCCAGATAATAAATCAGTTTCTCCGTTCCGAAAGAAGTGCTGGCTGCAAAACGATTTGCCCAAATCAAATCACGATGAATTTTTTTGTAGTAACGCACATCTAATCCGACTACAAAAAAGCGTGCAGCTTTTTTATCAACATGCTGATAGTATTCGCCAAAAATCTTGTAGCGCCAGCCATTGTATAAATTCAATCCTCGATTTACGGTGTTGTCAAAAATGTATTCCATTTTAACGCCACCCAAATAATTATTCCGGTTTTTTTCCTGCAGATTACTCAAGTCGGTGCTCAGATTTACTTCTTGGTCAGTGCGCCCTATAAGGCTTCCGCGAAGGCAGGCAACTTCACTGAACGGATATTTCAATGTATAAGTAAGCGTATGCGTATGAACTTTTATTGCAGATAAATCTACAATAGTGAGAAAACTCTGGCGGTGAAAAACAACCTGCTGGTCGAGGCGGTGTTTATAATTCTGGTAACTCAGAAAATATTCATTGCTGTTCAGGTTTCCGGCAAAACGCAGACCGCCTACAATTTTATAATCTTCCATTACATCGCTGATTCCTATTTTGAAAAGCCCGTTGATTCCGGGATTGAAAAACACAGCACCACCGCCTGTAAATTTCTGATACGATGAATTAATAAAGTTATTGTTCAGTTGTGTAACAACGTAATCGGTATAAAATGCAACATCATAATTTCTAAGTTTAGGAAGCTTGAATTCTTTTTCTTTTTCAGTTAAAACTTCTTTCCCGTTTTCATGCTGCTTTATCCCCTGGTCATTGGCAGCTGTTTCGGTTTGCATTACTTGTTTTTGTTGTTTGCTGTCGCGCACTTCGCCTTCAAACGTGTAATTGTTGATGTCAATTTTTCCGGACGGTGTAAATTTCTCTTCTTCTTTTGGAACAGAAACAATCTGGTTTCGTGAGCGCGGAACTCCGGTGGCTCCGTTGGAATTTTCTTCTTCCTGTTTAGAGGATTTTTGTTCTGTGCGGAATTGCGAATCTTTCAGTTCAATGTTTCTGTTAGCACTTTCTGTAAGCACCGAGCGCTGGTACAAATAGTATTTTCCTTCATTATAAATAATCTCAGAAACCTTGCCTGATTTAAGTTGCACATCTTGCTGAATAATGCTGCGCGGATAATTTGTTACCGGAAAAGAAGTGGCGATATAACTGTAATGTGCAATGGTATCAACATAACTTATAACACTATCCATTTTTGCAAGAAAACGGTTATTCACACCATTTGCATCACTCAGGTAAGCAATATGTGCACTGTCAAGCTGAGCAGGTTGTGATTCATTTACGTGTGCTGTTTGTGTAATACGTTTTAAAATATTCGACTTGTTTTTGTAGTTGTAAACGTAAATATCCGTTGATGCATCGCGCGGTAAAAGTTTTGATTCCTCTAACTTCAGTGTGTCATTATTCCGGTTAGATGCAAAAACAACTTCACGTGATTTGTTGATGAAGCGTGGATTCAAATCATCCCAAATATCTTTTGTTATCTGGTGATAAGTATTGGCAGCAAGGTTGTAAACAAAAATATCGCTTTGTCCGAACTGTACGGCTGACATGGCTAATTCTTTTCCGTCATCGGAATAAGAAAAGTCAAGAATTTTTTCAAAATTGAAAAGAGGTCGTTTGGTTTTTTTCTTGGTATGAAGATTATAAAGTGTGAGGATTATTTTTCCTCGGTGTTCAGTAATCATTGAAAACACTTGTGATGACGGATGCCATGTCAGCAGCGGAATTGAGTAATCTGTTTTCTGTTCAAGCTTATGTCCGATGCGGATAATTCTTTTCTTTTTTCCGGTCTGTGAATTCTTCAGCCATACTTTATATTTCCCCCATTCGTTTCCGGTAAAAATGTTGTATTGCCCATCAGGACTGGCTTTCAACTGTGAAAAAACCATATTTGGTTTTACTTTTTTCAGTAAAGGTTCTTCTTTTGGAAGCGAAAGATTTTTGCTGCGCTCATAATACAATTTGTCATAATAAGCCAGCCATTCGTAAGTCAGATTTTTAAGTGAAACGCCCAGCACAAAAAGAAAACCGCTGTCAATGTTGCGGCTTATTTTTGTCATGTAAAGAATGTTTGAAATCACTTGTTTGCCGTACGTTTCGGAAACATAGCGCCAGATGGAATGTCCTGCGTACCGCGCGTCATCACCAGTAAGACGGTTAAATTTTTCATAGTTTCCGGTAAGGATTCCGTCTTTCACACGGTTCTCAATTTCCGCATCCCAGTCATTTGACATGTAGGAAATCAAACCTTGTGTATACCACTCGGGAAGATTGAGCAGCGTGGAGTTGCGCACCACATCTTTGATGTTTCCGCCATACATCATCTGGTCAAGAATAACCTTGGTAATGCCAGCTTTTATTTGTTTCTCAAGGTCGCGGTGGTCGCCATTGAAATACAATACCACTTTGGTTCCCACAATAAAAGTTACTCCGCCAATATTATATTGCTGGTCGGTTTCCAGACCTATATTACTTTCTTTTAAATCAGAAAATTTGTTGAAAATTATGAATTGAATTCTGTCGTCAAGCGTGTAATCAAAAACTTTTTCAATCTCAGCAATTTGTTTGGTGGCGTAGCGTGCAGTATAACTGCTCAGCTCTTTCCCGCCAAGGTAAAAGTAGGTGTCAAATTTTTCGAAACGATAAAAAGACCAGAAACGGTCTTTCATGTTTTTGTATTGTACACGGTTTTTGCCGAAGGGCATTTGCAAGCCGTTATAGAATTGAGCATTAGCAATTCCTGCAAACAGAACCAAACAACAAATAATACTAAATCTGAAACCTCGCATCAACACAATTTTCAAAAAAGAAATTAAAGGTAATACTTTATGAGGAAATATGCATTGAACGTCACCCTGAATTTATTTCAGGGTCTTGAGAGATGCTGAAACAAGTTCAGCATGACGAAGTTTACATCACCGGATAAAACGCATCTTCAATATGTCTTACCGTTGTTTGATATTGATTTTTAACAATGGAAATAATATCAAACCGTACATCCACATCTAAGTTCTTGTGAACCACAAAAGCATTGGCAGCTTTTATAAGATTTTGCTGCTGCTTTTTTGAAACAAATTCCTCGGGTTCGCCCATTGTAGCATAGCTTCTGGTTTTAACTTCTGCTACAACCAGTAAATTTTTTTTCTTCGCAACAATATCCATTTCATGTCCGGCAAAACGAATATTTCTGCCAAGAATTTCAAAGCCTTTGCTTTTCAGCAATTTTTCAGCTTCGTCTTCGCCCTGTTTACCAAATTCGTGATTTTCTGCCATGAAACAAAAATAGAAATTTATAGGGCTTCTTTCATTTGCTTACTTTTGCAAACCTAATTAAAACCATGCCTGCAAAAAAGAAACTCGCCCTCCTTATTTTAGATGGTTGGG
>CAMDBK010000013.1 GCA_945889235.1 Chitinophaga pinensis | reverse complement strand
TGAAAAGAGTTGTTCAATCAATTCCATCGGGTATGCCGACCATGAAAAAATGGATTGAAAAACAATAAACAGCACAGCGAAAAAAATCAGGAAACCATAAATACGATGTGTTAAAATATCATCTAATTTTTTGGTGACAGAAGAACCTAACCCGTTTTGTTTTTTGGTGACTGTCTTTTTTAAAATCTCACCAATTAATTTGTAGCGTTCAATAGTTTCTGTGCGCTGTTTTTTGGCTGTATCAGTTTCAGTAAATTCTTCACTAAGTATTTTTTTCTTCGGAAGTCCAAAGGATTCTGTCAGCGCATTTTTCAACTCTTCAATTCCTTTTGCATCGCGGGCTGTGATGGCAAAAATTTTTATTCCCAGTTCTTCAGCAAGTTTTACAACATCAATTTCTTCATCGCTTTTCTCAAGCAGGTCAATCATGTTCAGCACCAGAATTACAGGAATTCCGGTATCAATAATTTGTGTGCAGAGGAAAAGACTTCGCCTTAAACTGGTTGCATCTGCAACATATAAAACACAATCTGGATGAACAGAGTTGTTCTTGTCGTTTAGTACATCGGGCAAAACTCTTTCATCTTCCGAAAGCCCATTCAGACTGTAGGAGCCCGGGAAATCAATAAATTCAATTGCTGTATTTTTTATTTTTGCAAAGCCTGATTTTTTGTCAACAGTAACACCCGGAAAATTTCCGATTTTCTGATTAAGCCCTGTAAGAATATTAAACAGCGTGCTTTTCCCGCTGTTAGGATTTCCGGCAAGTGCAACTTTCAAAGTTTTCTCAGTTCCGGCAGCCACCTTATTTATTTTCGCTTGTGGAAATTAAAATGCTCTCAGCCTCCGAAAATCTCAAACAAAGTGAATATCCCGACACGCGGATAGCAATCGGGTCGCCCAAAGGAGCAATGCGTTCCAGCAAAATTTTTTCACCCGGAACGCAGCCCATTTCCATAAAGCGCAATGAAAGTTCATCATCGCTGAAATCTTTAATAATAGCTGTTTGGCCGGGTTTTAATTCGGAGAGTTTCATTTTACTTTTTCGTCACCCTGAACTTGTTTCAGGGTCTTTCTTGAGATGCTGAAATAAATTCAGCATGACGAATGAGGCGCGAAATTACCCAAAAAATCAGGAGGGCTTACTACCGCTTTTAGGGTATATGGAAGCAGTAGATTCGTTGATGTTTTTCACTTTCAGCATACCATGTCCGCCACCCGGACAATCACAGCCTTTGCTTGGCATACGCTTTGGGTGGCAGGATGAAATAATGCCGGCAAGCATAAACAGAACCAATATTTTTTTCACATCATTCATCTTTGCGGGATACTACTTAATAATATTAACGCCAATTATACAGTTTTATTTTCTTTTTTATTTGCCAGTTGTCCGCATGCAGCATCAATATCTTTTCCGCGACTTCTGCGCACGTTTACAATGATATTTCTGTTTTCAAGATAGTTGCAAAACTCACGGATATTTTTGTCATCCGCTTTCTGAAACTCACCGCCTTCAATGGCATTGTATTCAATCACATTCACCTTGCAGGGAACAAGTTTGCAGAACTCAGCAAGCTCACGCGCATCTTCAACTTTATCGTTAAAGTCTTTGAGAATGATGTATTCGTATGTTGGTCGTGTACCTGTTTTCTCGTAAAAATAGTGCAGTGCTTCCGCCAATGATTCTAGTGTGTTTGTATCATTGATAGGCATAACCTGACTACGTTTTTCATCATTGGCAGCGTGCAGTGAAAGTGCGAGATTAAACTTCACATCATCATCAGCCAGCTTCTTAATCATCTTCGCAATTCCGGCCGTGGAAACTGTAATGCGCTGTGGAGAAATATTCAATCCGTCAGGCGAAGTAATGCGTTCGATGGATTTTAAAACATTCGCATAGTTGAGCAAAGGCTCGCCCATTCCCATATACACGATGTTTGAAAGAGGTATCTCGTATTTATCTATTGCAAGATTTCGCAGTTGCGCCACCTGATCATAAATCTCATCAGCGTTGAGGTTTCGCAGGCGTTCCATTCTTCCCGTTGCGCAAAATTTACAAGTCAGGCTGCAACCCACTTGCGATGAAATACAGGCCGTCATGCGCGAAGTAGTAGGAATTAATACGCCTTCCACCACGTTGCCGTCAAATAATTTAAAAGCAGTTTTAATGGTGCGGTCGTTGCTCACCTGCATGAAATCTATAGCTGCAGCGTTGATCTCAAATTTTTTTTTCAGCAATTCACGAAGCGAAATAGAAAGGTTGCTCATATCGTCAAACGAGCGAACTGATTTCTGCCACAGCCATTCATAAACCTGTTTCGCGCGGAATGGTTTTTCTCCGTTTTCCGACAAAAAGTTTTTTATTTCTTCCAGCGAAACCGCACGTATGTCTTTCTTCTCAGCTATTTCAGGCATGGGACAAAGGTAAGGATTTCGCGCCAACGGCTTTTGAATTTAATGAGTAAAAGCAGACCTGGATTTTAATCTTATTTTAAATTCTAATTTTGGCGGTTCATTTTTTGCCTATGGATTTTTTTCAAAAAGAAACTAAAACGGCCCTGCAAGCCAAGAAAGATGCACAATGGATAGCTTTTGCACCGTTTGTTTTTCAAACGTCAAAAGTGCTGCGCGATTCAGGAATACTCGCTATTGTCCGCGAAAGTAGAAATGAAGGCTACACACTCGAGCAAATTGTTGAAAAGTCAAAACTTTCACATTATGGAGTTCGCGTGCTGCTGGAAGGAGGGCTGGGAATTGGGCTGGTGCTGCTCAACGAAGGAAAGTTTACACTTACTAAAACCGGCTTTTTTATTCTTAATGATACGTTGACAAAAGTCAATATGGATTTTACCCATGACGTTTGTTACAAAGGTTTATTTGATTTGGATAAAGCAATAGAAACCGGTAAACCCGAAGGTTTAAAAGTATTTGGTTCATGGGAAACCATTTACGAAGCCTTATCAAAATTACCCGAACCTGTTCAAAAAAGCTGGTTCAGTTTCGACCATTATTATTCAGATGATCTTTCCCGATTGTATTGCCACTGATTTTTAAAGATAAACCTAAACGCTTGTTAGACATTGGCGGTAACACAGGAAAATTTGCCATTAAGTGTGTGCAGTTCGACCCCGATGTGCATGTAACCATGATGGATTTACCCGGGCAGTTAGAGATAGCAAAAGCAAATATTGAAAAGCTTGGACTTTCAGACAGGATTTCTTTTCACCCCGCCAATATACTGGACAAAACACAGAAATTTCCCAAAGGCTACGATGCAATCTGGATGAGCCAGTTCCTTGATTGTTTTTCTGATAGTGAAATTACTTCCATCCTGAAACGCTGCGATGAAGCAATTGATAACAATGCCAAAGTTTATATTCTTGAGCCTTTCTGGGATAAACAACGCTTCAAGACTGCAGCATTTTCACTGCAAATGACTTCCATTTATTTTACCGCTATGGCAAATGGCAACAGCCAGATGTATTATTCCGAAACGTTTCTGAAACTGATAGAAAAAGCAGGATTGAAAGTGGAAGAAGAAACCAACCAGGTTGGGGTTTGCCATACATTGTTAAAATGCGCTAAGAAATAAAATTTCGTTTTTTCGGTTTCGCTGTTTATCTTTGCGCCAGTTCTTTAACATACTTATCAAGAAAGACTGAGGGAAAGGCCCTTTGACGTCTTGGCAACCCGCCCGAAAGGAGAAGGTGCCAACTCCTTCCCCGCCTAAGGCGGGGGATAGATAAGCAGAATCAGGTTTTTAAAATATCCAACCCTTCTGCTTAACAGAGGGGTTTTTTGTTTTTGGGATTTAGAGAACAAACGAAGATTTAATTTATGGCAGATATTTATAAAGAATTAGAAAAACGAATTTTGGTGCTGGATGGTGCAATGGGCACCATGATTCAGCGTTACAATCTTTCGGAAGAAGATTTTCGTGGTGAACGATTTAAAAATCATTCACATTTGCTGAAAGGCAATAATGACTTGCTTTCCATCACGCGTTCCGATATTATTAAAGCTATTCATGCGGAATATTTTGAAGCCGGGGCCGATATTGCAGAAACCAATACATTTTCAGGAACATGGATTGCCCAGGCAGACTACAAATTAGAATCTGCGGTTTACGATATTAATTTCCAGAGCGCAAAAATTGCCCGTGAAGTGGCGGATGAATTCACAAAAAAAAATCCTGAGAAGCCTCGCTTTGTTGCTGGTGCAATGGGACCTACCAATCGCACAGCATCTATGTCACCCAATGTAAATGATCCGGGTTTTCGTGCCATTACGTTTGATGAATTGGTAAATGCCTATACCGAACAGGTTCGCGGATTAATTGATGGTGGTGTTGATATGCTGCTGATTGAAACTGTTTTTGATACTCTCAACTGCAAAGCAGCACTGTATGCGGTTGACCAGTATTTTGAAACCATCGGAAAAAAATTACCTGTTATGGTTTCGGGAACAATTACGGATGGAAGCGGAAGGACTTTATCAGGACAAACGGTTGAGGCATTTCTGAATTCTGTTTCACATATTCCTTTGCTGAGCATTGGTTTTAACTGTGCGCTGGGGGCAAAGCAATTGCGTCCGCATATTCAGACATTGTCTAAGAATTCAACATTCAGAGTTAGCGCTTATCCAAATGCCGGGCTGCCAAATGCTTTTGGCGAATACGATGAAACTCCTGAAGAAACTGCAGCACAAATTGAAGACTGGCTGAAAAATAATTTTGTAAATATTGTAGGCGGTTGTTGTGGAACAACCCCCGACCATATCCGTGCAATTGCAAAAGTTGCTGCTAAATATCCTCCACGTCAGAGGCCGCATATAGAGCACCTTCCGCGCTATAGTGGTTTGGAGCCGCTTACCATTTTCAAGGAAAGTAATTTCGTGAATGTGGGTGAACGAACCAACGTAACAGGTTCACGAAAATTTGCAAAACTGATTATTGATGGCAAATACGAAGATGCATTGGTTGTTGCCAGAAGTCAAGTAGAGGGCGGTGCGCAGATGATTGATGTTAACATGGACGAAGGAATGCTGGACAGCGAAAAAGCGATGACAACCTTTTTAAATCTCATTGCATCGGAGCCTGATATTGCCAAGCTTCCGATTATGATTGACAGCAGTAAATGGAGTGTTATTGAAGCAGGGCTTAAATGTGTGCAGGGAAAATCAGTGGTGAATTCCATTTCACTGAAAGAAGGTGAAGAGAAATTTATTGCCGTTGCAAAAAAAGTAAAACGCTACGGAGCGGCTGTAATTGTAATGGCTTTTGATGAAAACGGACAAGCCGATTCATATGAAAAAAGAATTTCAGTTTGTGAACGCGCATATAAAATACTGACAGAAAAAGTTGGCTTTGCACCTGAGGATATAATCTTTGACCCGAACATTCTCACCGTTGCAACCGGGATTGAAGACCATAATAATTATGCTGTTGATTTTATTCGCGCAACCAAATGGATAAAAGAACATTTGACCGGAGCTAAAGTTAGCGGAGGTGTAAGTAATATTTCCTTTTCTTTTCGAGGAAATGATTTGGTACGCGAGGCAATGCACTCTGCATTTTTATATCATGCTATCAAAGCAGGATTGGATATGGGAATTGTGAATGCAGGACAATTAGAATTATATGAAAGTATCCCGAAAGATCTACTTGAACGTGTTGAAGATGTTTTGCTGAATCGTAGACAGGATGCAACGGAGCGACTTGTTGAATATGCTGAAACAATCAAAGCAAAAGGGAAAGTACAGGTGAGAGATGATGCCTGGAGAAATACAACTGTAGAGGAGCGTCTGAAACATTCGTTGGTGAAAGGAATCGTGGAATTCATTGATCTGGATATAGAAGAAGCGCGTCAGAAATATCCAAAGCCGTTGCACATTATTGAAGGCCCGTTAATGGATGGAATGAATGTAGTGGGTGATTTATTTGGTGCCGGAAAAATGTTTTTACCGCAGGTTGTAAAAAGTGCACGTGTTATGAAAAAAGCCGTGGCTTATCTTCTTCCCTTTATGGATGCCGATAAGAAAGAAGGAGCAAGTTCTTCTGCCGGGAAAGTGCTGATGGCAACTGTCAAAGGCGATGTTCATGACATCGGAAAAAATATCGTAGGGGTTGTGTTAGGTTGTAATAATTACGAAGTGATAGATATGGGCGTAATGGTTCCGTGTGAGAAAATTCTTGAGACTGCTATCCGCGAAAAAGTAGATGTGATCGGCTTGAGCGGATTGATAACACCATCTCTTGATGAAATGGTTTTTGTTGCAAAAGAAATGGAGCGACAAGGCTTTAAAATTCCGTTGCTGATTGGCGGAGCAACAACTTCGCGTGTGCATACAGCAGTAAAAGTACAACCGCATTACAGCGGCAACACCGTTCACGTTTTGGATGCAAGCCGCTCAGTTCCTGTGGTTGGAAGTTTGCTCAGTCCGGAGCAAGAAAAGATTTATTCGCTTGCGATTAAAAACGAATACGAAGTGTTACGTGAGCATCATCGCAAATCACAATCAGCAAAAGAATTTATTTCAATTGAAGATGCGAGAAAAAATAAATACAATATTGAGTGGAAGGAAGAAGACATTGCTAAGCCAACATTCACAGGTATAAAATCATTTGAAAATTATCCGTTGGAAGAGTTAGTTCCGTATATTGACTGGACTCCATTCTTCCAGACATGGGAATTAGCGGGGCGTTTCCCCAAAATATTGGATGATGAAGTTGTTGGTATTGAAGCAAAAAAACTTTACAACGATGCTCAAGAACTTTTGAAAAAAGTAGTGGAAGAAAAATGGATTTCCGCAAATGCTGTGATTGGTTTCTGGAAAGCAAATTCTAATGGAGATGATATAGAATTAGAAAACGGAATTATTCTTCATTCGCTTCGCCAACAAACTAAAAAAACTGCTGCTGCTCCCAACATTGCTCTTGCAGATTTTATTGCTCCAAAAGAAAGTGGATTGCAGGATTACATCGGAGCATTTGCAGTTACAGCCGGAATTGGAATTGAAAAGTGGATTGAGAAATTTGAAAAAGACCATGACGATTACAATAGCATCATGCTAAAAGCCCTTGCCGATAGGCTTGCAGAAGCATTTGCAGAGCGCATGCACGAACGTGTGAGAAAAGAATTCTGGGCGTATGATAAAAGTGAAACGCTAAGCAGTGAAGAGTTAATTTCAGAAAAATACAGAGGTATTCGCCCGGCCGCAGGTTATCCTGCTTGTCCTGACCATACTGAGAAGCCAATCATTTTTAATTTGCTGAGTGCAGAAAAAAATGCAGGAATAAAACTGACTGAAAGTTTTGCGATGTATCCAACTGCCGCTGTGAGTGGTTTATACTTCGCGCATCCTGAAAGCAAATATTTCGGACTTGGAAAAATCACGAAAGATCAGGTAGAAGATTATGCAAAACGCAAAGGGATGAGTTTTGATGAAGCAGAGCGCTGGCTGAGTCCTAATCTCGGATATTGAAAAACGGAATTATTAAGTAGACGGCAACTGTTTAAATAGAAACAGGCATTGTCACTTCGAGCGTAGTCGAGAAGTTTTAATCATTGCTTCTCGACTACGCTCGAAGTGACAGCACAATTCCGTTTAAAATGGGTTTCTTAAAGTCCGTATTCGCTTACAAGGTAAACAAGCATGGTGAGCGTTATTGCACCCAATTCCAATTCCCGTTTATTTACTTGCTCAAACGTATCAAGCGCGGTATGATGAATAATAAAATAGCGCTGGTTGTCGGGCTCTAAACCCATGACAGGAACACCAGCTTTTTCCAGAGGACCAATATCTGCACCTCCACCTTTTTGTGTAAAATCATAAACTCCGTATGAAAAAAAATAATCTTTCCACTTCAATATAGTAGCTTTTTTTTCTTCACTCATGCTCATTGAAAACCCGCGCGGGGTAAAGCCTCCGGCATCGGTTTCAACAGCGAGGATGTGTTTTTCTTTTTTCAGCAAAGCTTGAGCGCCATATTCTTTTCCTCCGCGCAAACCATTTTCTTCGTTCATAAACATAATGGCACGAATGGTTCGTTTTGGTTTCACGCCAATTGCTTTCAGCGTGCGCAGCACTTCTATGCTTTGCATAACTCCTGTTCCGTCATCATGTGCGCCTTCAGCTAAATCCCAAGAATCAAGATGCCCGCCAACCAAAATAATTTCTTCAGGATGCTCGGTGCCACGCAGCTCACCAATAACATTGTATGATTTCACATCGGGCAACATTTCGCAACTCATCTTGAAATAAAATTTTGTTTCTGTTCCATTTTTCAATGCTGCTGAAAGCGCTTCGGCATCAAGTGTGCTGATTGCACATGCAGGAATTTTTGGAAAAGTATCATTGTAGGCCATGCCTCCGGTATGCGGATAATCATCAATGTAATTTGTCATGGAGCGAACGATGGAACCAACAGCACCATACCGTGCTGCTTCCGCTGCCCCGTTATAGCGATACTTTCCCGCTTCGCCATACATTGAAAAAGGCAGTATCATTCTCACATCAAACGGATGATTATAAAAAACTATTTTGCCTTTAATTTTTTCTGTGCCTAGTTTCTTCAGTTCATCAAAATCTTTCACTTCTATTATTTCAGCAGTCAGTCCTTTCTCAGGTGTGGCAATGCTTCCACCAAGGGCCACAATGTCAACCGGGTTTTCTTTCTTTTCACCGGGACTGAAAAAATAAGCTGTTTCTTTTTCTCCTCTGACCCAATGTGGCACCATCATTTCCTGTAAATAGACGGTATCAAAATCATACTTTTCCATTAATTGCTTTGTCCAGTTTACTGCTTTTTCAGCGCCTTCGGAACCCGTCAGGCGTGCACCTATTTTTTTGCACAGGTATTCTTCATTACGGTAAACTTCACCGCTTACAAAAATTTCATCACTTATTTTTTTGATGATGACGGAATCGGGAGATGTTGTTGTTTGCGCTTTGAGTAAAACAGAAGTAAGCAGTAGGCAGTAAGCAGTGAGCAGTAAGAGTTTCTTCATGAACTAATGCTTCACTATAATTTTCTTCACTCTTAGATTTTCTCCATTCTGAATATTGAGAAAATAAATTCCATCGGATAAATCTGTTGAAGGAATATCTGTTCTTGAACTTTTAGAAACGAAAGATTTTGCCACTTGTTTTCCTGTAATATCAACAACAGAAATAATATTGTCCGGATTTTTTTCCGGCACTGAAAACGAAATAAAATCAGTTGCGGGGTTTGAGAACACAACAACATTTTCATTAGTGAGATTATTTTCTTCTATTTCCAAAGCGGTAAACCAACCTAATGAAAAATCATCAAAAATAAAATAGGAACCTGGAGATGCAGTGTTGAGAACCGTATCCTGAATACCAATGAGAATACCCATTTCAGCAGCAGCGCTGTCGCCAGGAAGATAAGTAATAGGAATCTCAATTGGGGTGTATGTTGATGCAGCATCAGTAATTTTAGCAAGGATAAATCCGGCCGGATAGCCTGTGGCAGTATTCAATTGTGCAGTCACCACAATTACATCGTTATTCAACTTGTTAAATTTGTAATAGAAGTTCAGGGTTGGATAGTTTTGATTAATCTGAAAAAGGCTTCCGGAATAAGAACCAAAGTTGGGGGCTGTCCATGTGTTGTAAGTGGTGACTGTTCCTTTCACGGCAAAGTTTCCTGAATGCGCATCCATTGATTGTGTTATAGGAGTGGTAAGACCTACAACATTATTGCTGTTCCAACCATCAGCCTCCGCACCTGTCCAGTTTTCAAAACTGAAGTTGGGGAAAACATATTGTGCAAACAAAGTGTTCACACTGATAGTGCATAAAGTAAACAGTAGAATTTTTTTCATATTTTTTCTTGTTTGAGCAAATGTAGAAATAAAAAAACCTCTCGTTTATTGCGAGAGGTTTTTTTATTAAAAATAAATAGTTTGTTACTTAATTACAACTTTTGTTGAAACAGAACCTTTATCAAAATCAATATTCATCAGGTAAACACCCGGTGCATATTTAGTTCCGTCAATAGTAAGTTTAGGCTGATTTAGTTTTCCATAACTGAAAATAGTTCTTCCGGCAATATCAAACATGCGAATGTTTTGAATATTGTTTCCGATTTGTGAACCGCTGATAGTAAATGTTTCATCAGTGGGGTTAGGGAAAACAGTTACAGATTGTAACGTGTTTTCTTCTACTCCTGAGAAGTTGCAGTTACCAATAGGAGTAAGCACTGCATAAGCGCGGGGAGCAAGGTAACCCATAATGCTGTCAATATAACTTTTAGCTTTTGTTTCGCTCATATCAGGATTGGTAAGCAATCCGTTTGAATGACGTATGCAGGTTGTATCCCACCAATCCCAAGGACCAGCTTGCTGGCCCGGAACAACAAATGGAAACAGTCCTTCAAAACCATCATTAACCATATCAGCACGTTGGGTATAAGCATCGCTAAGATTTGCATTAATAAAAACATCATTGTTTCCAAGCATGTTTGCTCTCCGAACAGCATCATAAGAACCACTAACTTCAACAACAAAATCTCCGGTAGTAGGTACAATAACCTGTCCGAAACCATAAGGAGCAAACGGATCACTTGGACAATGGAAAGCAACAACAGGAGCTTCACCTGCTTCCATCCATGAAGAGTCGCCTAACGCACCACCCATGTTAAAAATCAATTGTACCTCTGAGCTTAAACCCGGGTAATTTGCAACGTTGTTTGGAACTGTTCCGCCAAAACCGTCAAAATTTCCGAAAACCAAAGTATCAACATAGGGTTCACCTGTTGAGGCGAATTGAAATTTGTCAAGCTCAATTTCAGCCGGCTTATTTAATGAACCGTATGCTAGTGCAACATAACCACCAGATCCGTATCCGCCAACAATCATTTTATCAGGATCGGTGTTCCAGTATCCCATTGTATTAGCATCGTTACGGAAATAACGTACAGCAGTTTTTGCATCAATAACTGCACGGTAAACTGCCTGAATTAATGTGCTGGTGCGTGTGTCCTGATCACTGCTTACAGCATTCCATCCCTGACGGTAGGAAACGGCTGCAGCAACATAGCCTCTTTTTGCAAAGCGCATACAGGTTTCTTTAATTACGCTGTCTTTGCGTGTTCCGGTACATTGTCCGTTTACAGGAGGAGGTAAAAAACTTCCTGTGTGAAGAACAATAACAACGGCTCTGCAACTGTTTACATTGTCATTTGCCGGTTCATAAACATCCATAAAAAGGTCGGTAAGCGTTGGTGTTCCAGATAATGTGGAATAGTTTGCACCGTATTTTACATCCGGTGTAACCTGTACTTCGGTAAAGACTTCGTCAAGATAACGTTGCTGTCCGAAAGAATAAAATGCAGTTGTCAGCATTAGTAATAAAGCTGATACGTGTAAATGTTTTTTCATGATTTAGATGGTTTAAAGTTTTTGGTTAATGCTGCGAAGGTAATAAATACCTTGAAATCCAAAGCCTCTTTATCTTTGCACAAAATTTTTTAACAAATGAAACATCAGATAAGACAATTTGAAAATATCCACATTCCTTTATGGTTGCTGAAAGACACATGCTGGATGATGGAGTGGAAAACACTTGGCGTTATAATGATAGTGCCAACCATTTTTGTTGCTGCTATGCTTGCCTGGAGCACCCGGCATGAAGATGAGTTTTTTGTAAACCTTGCCATTCTTGCCTGGATTTGTGCCAATGCTTTCTGGATGTGCTGTGAGTTTTTTGGTTATGTGGAATACAAAGATTTTGCTGCAATAGGTTTTGTTGCCGGAGCTATTTCTATTTCAGTTTTTTATTACAAGCGATTTAAAAACAAAAATCTTGTTCAGGCGGTTTCTTAAATACATACTTTTGCACCGCCTTTCAAACTTCCAACCATGTCATCACGCCACAATAATGCAGTTACCGCAGGCGGTTTACTCATAACACTCGGCATAATTTTCGGTGACATCGGAACTTCTCCGCTGTACGTAATGAAAGCTATAATCGGAGAAGGAAAAGTTATCAGCAGCGAAGTGGTGCTTGGTGGATTATCCTGTATTTTCTGGACACTTACTCTGCAAACTACTATCAAGTATGTGATCATTATTCTTAAAGCGGATAATAAGGGTGAGGGTGGAATTTTTTCGTTGTTTGCTTTAGTAAGAAGGGCAAAAATAAAATGGCTTTATATTCCTGCTATCATTGGCGGAAGCACCTTGCTTGCAGATGGTATGATTACCCCGCCAATTTCAGTGGCATCAGCCATTGAAGGGTTAAAAATACTGAATGAAGATATTCCTACCATCCCGATTATCATTGCCATACTTGCCGCGTTATTTATTATCCAGCAATTCGGAACCCGCTTTGTGGGCAGGTTCTTTGGTCCTGTAATGATGGTATGGTTTAGCATGCTCATTGTTCTTGGAGCGAACCAGATTGCTGAATATCCCTGGGTATTTAAAGCAATCAACCCTTATTTCGGATACAATTTATTGGTGCAGCATCCCGGAGGATTTTGGATACTGGGCGCGGTTTTTCTTTGCACAACAGGAGCTGAGGCATTGTATTCAGATCTTGGACATTGCGGAAGAAATAATATCCGCATCTCCTGGATATTTGTGAAAACCGCGTTGCTGGTTAATTATTTCGGGCAAGGCGCATGGCTGCTCAACCACGAAGGAATGAATCTTGGAGAAATCAATCCCTTTTTTGCCCTTATGCCCGATTGGTTCCTGATTGTAGGGGTTATTATTGCCACCTGCGCGGCAGTTGTGGCGAGTCAGGCATTAATCAGCGGTTCTTTCACGCTTATTAACGAGGCCATCCGACTAAATTTCTGGCCCAAGGTGAAAGTGAAATTTCCTACCGACCTGCGCGGACAGCTTTATATTCCTTCTGTAAACTGGCTCTTACTGGCAGGGTGCATTGGTGTTGTTTTGTATTTTAAGGAATCGGCTAACATGGAAGCCGCCTATGGCTTAGCGATTATCCTCACCATGATTATGACTACCCTTTTGCTTTCTTTTTATATGTTGCTGAAAAGATGGAACCTGATTTTAATAGTAACAATTGTTCTTACTTTCCTGTCTATTGAAAGCGCTTTTTTGGTGGCCAACCTCAGCAAGTTTTCACATGGAGGCTGGGTTACTTTATTAATGGCTTCACTGTTGGTAGTTATTATGCTGTCGTGGTATCAGGCACGTAAAATCAAGAATTCTTTTGTGGAATTTGTGCACCTGCACGATTACATTGGCTTGCTTGCCGATTTGAGCAGCGACCTGAGTGTGCCCAAGTTTGCAACTCACCTGGTTTACCTTACCAGCGCGGATAACAAAGGAGAAATAGAATCGAAAGTTATTTACTCTATTATGCAAAAGCAACCCAAACGTGCCGATATTTATTGGTTTGTTCACGTGGATGTAACCGATGACCCGTACCGCATGGAATACACGGTGCGCCACATGGAAGACAATGATGTTATCCGCGTTGATTTTAAGCTGGGATTCAGGGTTGAACCTAAGATAAACCTGATGTTCCGCAAGGTGGTGGAAGACCTGGTGAAAGAAAAGGAAGTAGACATTACAAGCCGCTATGAATCGTTGAATAAAAATAATGTGATAGGCGATTTTAAGTTTGTGGTACTGGAAAAATACCTTAGCTATGATACCGACATGCCATTTTACAAAAAAATAATTCTCGATATTTATTTTGTTTTGAAAGAATTAAGCATGAGCGAAGAAAAAGCTTTTGGACTGGACACCAGTTCAGTTTTAGTAGAAAAAGTACCTATGGCAATTGTTCCTGTTCAGGATGTAAAACTAAAGAGAGTTTACTAACACATTAATTTAAAAAATTCATTCACTACTATGGCTTTCCAAAATATACTTACCGAAAACAGAGAAGGAATTTTTATTATTACCATCAACCGGCCTGATAAATTGAATGCACTGAATGCACAAACATTGCATGAAATAAAAGAAGCAGTAGATTGCGTTTATGACGATTCAACTATTAAAGCTGCAATTATCACCGGTTCGGGTTCCAAAGCATTTGTTGCGGGTGCTGATATCAGCGGTTTTCAGGGAATGGATAAAGAATCAGGGAGTAACCTTGCTAAGGTTGGTCAGAATATATTTTTTCAGATTGAGAATTGCCCTAAACCAATTGTTGCTGCCGTAAATGGTTTTGCTTTAGGCGGTGGTTGTGAGTTGGCAATGGCTTGTCATTTTAGGTTGGCATCTGAAAACGCAAAGTTCGGTCAGCCCGAAGTAAACCTTGGGTTAATCCCCGGCTATGGCGGAACTCAACGTTTGATACAACTCATAGGAAAAGGAAAAGCATTTGAATTACTGATGACTGCCGACATGATTAGCGCGCAGGAAGCTCTGCAATTAGGTTTGGTGAATTACGTTACAACTTCAGATGATTTATTGCCAAAAACAATTGAACTGCTGAAAAAAATAATGAGCAAATCACCTTTTGCAATTTCACGCATCATTGATTGCGTAAACAAATACTTTGAGCCGGGCAATGATGGTTTCCGTTTTGAATACGATGAGTTTGGTGCTTGCTGCGAAACTGAAGATTTTAAAGAAGGGACTGCAGCTTTTTTAGAAAAAAGAAAAGCAAACTTTACAGGGAAGTAAATCTTAACTTGTCACTTCGAGCGTAGTCGAGAAGTCATAAAAATTTGGTTTTGATATGTGTCTCGACTACGCTCGACATGACACAAACACTAATTTTTTACAATCTTCAAATTCATTATTTCTTCTGTGTTTTGCAACTGCAGAAAATAAATTCCATTGCTCAATTTATTGTTTTCAAAAATGTGGATTTGGTTTTTGCCTTTTCTGCTTGCAACAGTTTTTTCAAAAATCATTTTCCCCGTAATATCTTTCAGTGAAACGAAAATCATTTCAGAATTTTCTGAGAAAAAAGAAATGGATAATTCATCACTAAACGGATTTGGAAAGGCAATGATATTTTTTTCGGAAGAAAGATTTTCATCAACTGTTGTTACAATTTCTTCAACGCAGGTAGTAAGTGATTGCGGAGTGTATAGGTAGCGGTTTTTTGCAGGAATGGTTCCTGAGTTTCCGGCATTCGGATAGCCGAGTGACGGCCATGTTCCTGACAGTCCATCACTCCAGAACCAAGGTTGATAATTTAAATAATATGAATTATCATTTACCGTTGAAGTGCCTGATGGTGTTACCGTTCCGCGAATATTATTTCCGTGCTGAATGTGTCCGGTTCCCGTAATCACATAATTGCCCATGAATAAACCGGTACTGGGAGCTTCATTACCCACAAAATTCTGCATGTTGCTGTCGTAGCCGTTTGAGTTGGTCATTATAATTCCATACAACTCGCAGCGGTTGCGGAAAAAAGTATTGTATGGTCCGGCAGGGCCCCAGTAGTGGTCAATCATATAATTCTGAATGATGTTTCCCTCAAACAAATTGGCGTATGGAAAATGTCCGTGAACTGAAATATCGCCTCCTGCATTTGCCGGGGTTTCACTGCGAAAAGGGTCAAGCGAATAATTGTATCCGAACACATTTCCGTTTGCACCGTGCTTTACCATCATGGCATGGCGCAGGTGTTCAAATATGTTATCTTCAACTAAACAAAGTCCGCTGTGGTTATTGATTGTAACACCGTAGCCACGCGTTCCGCTGCCATCATAAGTAAACGCATGATGAAAATAACTTCCGCGCACTTCAATGTTGGTGCTGTTTTCAATCATCACGTGACTGCCTACACTTTTGTTGCTTTCAATTCCTTTAACCCAGCAGTTGGCTGAATTTCCGAAAAGAATATTGTATCCCGCACCACTTGCGGGTTCGTCAATGCGTTCAATATTCATACACTCAATTCCTACATTCATTTTCGGAGTCATTTTCCGCAGGTGAGGATTTAGAGCAACATCGTAATCAATGCGTAGTTGCTGATTAAGTGTAAGTGTTGTACCCGAAACTGAAATAATTTGTGCAACCTGCCCCACAGAATAAGTTGCCCATGATGCAGGATTAGTATCCCATGTTCCGTTGGTTTGGCGTAGTTCAATATAATCTCCTGCAACAAAAAAGTTTTCATACGCAGCATCAATTACCAATTGTGTTGAACCTTTTGTATAGCCCGAAACTGCAGGAACCTCAGTGCTGTTAACACTTCCGGAAATGCTAAAACCATCAATTGCAGCACCCCCCATGTTGAATTTTATGAAGGAAGAGGTAGCGCCTTCGCCCCGCAAAACAACACCTGAAGGGAGGCTGATTGTAGAAGTAATTTTATAAGTGCCGGCAGGAAAAAAAATAACACCGGGCAGATTGTTCAATGAATAAATGGCGTACAGGATCGCGTTTCGTTCATCAGCAACACCATCGCCAACCGCGCCAAAATCCATAACGTTTCTAATGGTTGCAGGTTCAGGAAAACTTCCCGGGTAACCTGCATCCAACCAATCTACACGGTTGGCATAAGGTACAATTTGCGCGGTTGAACATACGCTCAAACACAGCAGCAGAATGGAGTAGTAGAGTTTTTTCATGAGTTAGTGTTATGCAAACATCAGCATTAATATTCAAATCTATACTTTTAGCGCATGATATTAGTAACAGGAGCAACGGGATTAGTGGGTTCGCATCTTTTAGTGGAGTTGCTCAGCCAAGGAAAACAGGTTCGTGCCTTTAAACGCGCAGGCTCTGATACTTCAACCGTTGATAAAGTTTTTGCGCATTATAATTTTCCTTCTCCCGATAAATCAATTTGGGTGGAAGGTGATGTAACGGATTATTTTTCTCTGTTAGATGCGATGGAAGGAGTGGAGCAGGTTTATCATTGCGCGGCTATGGTTTCGTTTGCCGGAAATGCAGAGAAAACCTTGAGGAAGGTAAATGTGGAAGGCACCGCAAATATTGTGAATGCTGCACTGGAAAAAGGAGTGAAAAAAGTATGTCATGTAAGTTCAGTTGCTGCACTGGGAAGAGCCGACAACGACAAAATAATTACCGAAGAAACAGTTTGGAAAACATCTAATAAAAATTCTGCTTACGCGATTAGTAAATACGCTGCTGAGCGCGAAGTATGGCGTGCAGCGGAGGAAGGTTTAGATACAGTGATTGTAAATCCCTGCATTATTATCGGTCCGGGAGATTTGGAAAAAAGCAGCGGCAGAATGATACAAAGTATCAGGAAAGGATTGAAGTTTTATCCAACTGGCGCCAACTCATTTATTGATGTGCGTGATGTGGCAAAACTGATGATTGCGTTGATGGAAAGCGAAATAAAAAACGAGCGCTTTATTCTTGCTGCCGAAAATCTTGAGTACAAAAAAGTATTTGAATTAATTGCTGCTGCATTAAATAAACCGGCACCGTCAATTCGTGCAACTGCATTAATGTCTGCACTCGCATGGAGAGCAGCATGGTTAGCAGGATTACTGACTAACTCAAATCCTTTCATCACCCGCGAAACCGCTATGACAGGGCAACAGCGCAATGTTTACAGTAACAAAAAAGTAAAAGAAAAACTCAACTGGAATTTTATTCCTCTCAAAGAATCAGTTGAGAATGCGTGTAAATTTTCCTGAGAACTATTGGTCTTTGGAGTAAGTGACGGTATTTTCCAAACGTGTCAGTTTAACCACTACACTGTCATAAATCTCGTTCAGCGATTCGTTATCAATCGCATAATACCGCAACGAACTTTCATAATCTTCTTTATTGATGTTGTGCTTTTTCATCACTGTTTCAAACAAGTTTTTATATTCGGTATCAGCGCTGTCTGGCTTGAGTACATTCATGTTGTGTGCGGCTTCAACCAAATATAAATCAACCTGCACATCTACTAATTCTTTTTTTTTAAGAATATGTCCGGGTGTTTCTACGCTCTTTTGTTTGCAGGAGATAAGAAAGACAGAGAATAACGAAAGCACACATATTGCATACAGTAGCTCTCGCAAAGGAGCAAAGTTCGCAAAGATTTTTTTCATGGTATTTGTTGTGATTTTTTCCTTTGCGGTCTTAGCGCCTTTGCGAGAAACCTCATCTGTGAAATGTCATTCGTTTGCCTTTTATGCTCTCATCAAAATGTCCATTTTCATAAGCCAGATGGCCGTTTACAAAGGTGTGAGTAATGCGTGATGAAAAATTTTGTCCTTCAAAAATGCTCCACCCGCATTTGTATAAAATATTTTCTTTACTCACGGTCCATGGTTTTTCCAAGTCAACTAAAACCAAATCTGCAAAATATCCTTCGCGGATGTATCCGCGGTTTTTAATCTGAAAACAATCGGCTACAGCATGACTCATTTTCTCGGCAATTTTTTCAAGTGAGATTTTTCCTTGTTTGTAAAACTCAAGCATGGCAGGCAACGCGTGTTGCACCATAGGTCCGCCAGCAGGCGCTTTCAGGTAGGTGTTGTTTTTTTCTTCCCATGTATGCGGAGCGTGGTCGGTGGCAATAATATCAATGCGGTTATCCAGCAAAGCTTTCAGAATTTCATCTCTTTCACTTACAGATTTCACCGCAGGATTCCATTTCAATAAATTGCCTTTTGTTTTGTAATAGCTGTCGTCAAACCATAGGTGATGGATGCAGGCTTCGGCTGTGATTCGTTTTTGTTTTAAAGGAGTTTTGTTATCAAATAATCCACATTCTTTTGCTGTGGAAATATGCAGAATGTGTAAACGTGTATTATGTTTTTTTGCCAACGCAACTGCCATTGAAGAGCTTTTGTAACAGGCATCCACATTGCGTATCAGCGGATGTGCTTCAACTGGAATTTCTTCTCCGTATTTCTGTTTGTAGAGTTCGGTGTTTAGTCTTATTGTAGCTTCATCTTCACAATGTGTTGCAATCAACATGGGCGAGCGCGAAAAAATTCCTTCCAATGTTTTTTCATTGTCCACCAGCATATTTCCGGTGGATGAACCCATGAAGATTTTTATTCCGCAAACATTCTTTTCATCAGTCTTCAGCACATCTTCAATGTTTTCGTTTGAAGCACCCATGAAAAAGGAATAATTTGCCAACGAAACTTTTGCTGCACGCTGATATTTTTGTTCCAGTAAATCTTGCGTAAGCGTGTTTGGAACGGTGTTCGGCATTTCCATGAAGGAAGTAATTCCGCCTGCTACGGCAGCTTTTGCTTCGGTATAAATTTCTGCTTTATGCGTTAATCCGGGCTCACGAAAATGCACCTGATCATCAATTACCCCAGGGAAAAGATATTTTCCATAAGCATTTATTTCGGTTGCGTTTTCTGCTTTTATTCCGGCTCCGATTTTTGAAATAATACTGTTTTCAAGCAAAACATCAGAGGAGATAATATTCCCTTCGTTTACAATAGTTGCGTTGCGGATAATGTAGTTCATTTTTCTGTAATTCTGTGTTTCTTCCTATCGTAAGTCCGGAAAAAACTTTTCCATTTTATTTCAAGTACACCAAAAAATGCTTCTCTGAAAATCCCGCTGCTCATCTTGGATTCACCGTGTGTGCGGTCGGTAAAAATGATGGGAACTTCCACAATGTTGAAGCCGAATTTCCAGGCAGTAAATTTCATTTCTATCTGAAATGCATAACCGAAAAATTTAATTTTATCCAGCGGAATTGTTTCCAGCACTTCGCGTTTATAACATTTAAAACCTGCTGTGGTGTCGCGGATTTTCATTCCGGTAATAAAACGAACATAAGCTGATGCGTAATACGACATCAATACTCTGCCCATTGGCCAGTTTACCACATTTACTCCTGTAATGTAGCGCGAACCAATTGCCAGTTCAGCCGCACCTTTTTCACAAGCGTTGTATAGTCTTATTAAATCTTCGGGATTGTGCGAAAAATCACAATCCATTTCAAAAAAGTATTGGTAGCTGCGTTGCAATCCCCATTTAAAACCATGAATATAAGCCGTTCCCAGACCGAGTTTCCCGCTGCGTTCTTCCAGAAATAAATTACCTGAAAATTCTTTTTGCAATGTTTTTACAATTGCTGCCGTTCCATCAGGTGAGCCATCGTCAACAATCAGTAAATGAAAATCTTTTGCCAATGAAAACACCTTGCGAATCATCGCGTCAATATTTTCTTTTTCGTTGTAAGTTGGTATGATTACAATGCTGTCGGACATGGTCGGCTAAATTAGTCCAAAAACCCCAATCGAAAATGAAAATAATGTTAAGAGTTGAACAGTTTTTTCTTCAGCAGAACGAAATAAACAGCAAGAGCAGTGAATGCTCCGATTGAGTTGGCAAGAAAATCTAATAGGTCGGCTGTGCGGTTTTCAAACCAGTATTGCTGCATCATTTCAGTTGCTCCGCCATAAATAATGGCTGTTGAAAGTGAAATAATCACAAAATATTTATGAAAAGAAGTTGTGTTTTTCTGTTTAAAAAATCCCCAAAATAAAAAAAGTGTGAGAACAAAAAACAGAAAAGCGTGGCCTGCTTTATCAAAACTTAACAACTTCCAGTCGGGGATATCCTGCCCGGGAATTGCACACAACCAAAGTATTACCAGCGCCCATAAAAATGCCGGTGCCAGATACTTCAAAGCAATTAAGCTCCGATTAGTTTTTTGTAGTCGTCAGCAGAAAGAAGAGAGGCAACTTCTGAAGCATTTGATAATTTTACTTTTATCATCCAGCCTGCTCCGTAAGGGTCTTTGTTAACTGTTTCGGGATTTGTCTCTATTGCTGAGTTCATTTCTAATACTTCGCCCGAAAGCGGTATAAATAAATCTGAAACAGTTTTCACTGCTTCAACCGTTCCGAAAACAGTTTCTTTTGCAAGTGTATCGCCAACAGTGTTGATGTCAACAAAAACGATGTCGCCCAATTCGCTTTGCGCAAAATCAGTAATGCCAATTGTGGCAGTGTCGCCATTAACATTTACCCACTCGTGGTCTTTGGTGTATTTCAGGTTTTCAGGAACGTTCATAATGAAAAATTTTTTTGCCAAAAGTATATTTTTATCGTATTACTTTGGAATCTTTTTCACCATCATCTGATAATTTCCGCTTGCCTTGGTTTCACCAATAATAATGTAAGATATAGTTGTTTCAAGAATATGAAAACCTGCATCATCGCTGATACTTCCATAATTATTTTCAGTAACTACTATTCCATATGTATTTGTTTTTACCAAATAAGTTTGCTCTCCATTGCCAAAACTATTACTGGAACCGAGTATTAAAAAATTCCCTGCATTGTCCTGCAAAGTTCCTTCACCGCCATCGTGTGAGTTGCCGCCATACGGGTTGCTCCAAATAACACCTCCATCTTCATTTATTTTCACTGCATACATATCATGGTTTGGGTCAAAAGCTATACTGTGACCGCATAACACATAACCACCGTTTTTCACTTTTGTGATTTCCTGACTTTCTTCATAATTAGGACTTCCATAAGTTTTTGTCCAAATAGTATCACCTTGAGAATTTATTTTTACCAAATAAAAATCACGGTCACCCGCACCATAACTTTGGGTGAAACCAAAGAGCATGAAATTTCCGTCAGGAGTTGAGATAATCTCGTTTCCTCCTTCTTCGCTCAGACCTCCATACGTTTTGTTCCATAATTCATTTCCATTTTCGTCAATGCGAACCAGATAAATATCTCTAGCACCCGCTCCAAAGCTTGCTGTAAAACCAACCAGAAAGTAGCCTGAGTTTTCTACCGGAAGAATATGATTAAGTTCTTCGTTGCTGCTTCCTCCATACGTTTTTTGCCAAACAACTTCACCTTCAGTAGTTATCTTTATGAGCAACATATCGTTTGTTCCTGAAGTTGTTCTGGTATTTCCGCCAATCAGGTAATTGTCATCATTGCCAGTGATAACGCAGGTTGCATCATCGTCTAATGCATTTCCAAATGTTTTTTCGTGAATAAAATTTCCGTTGATGTCAATTTCCACTAAATAAAAATCAGTATAGTTGGTTTCAACTTGATAAGAGCCTACAACAAGAACATGGTTGAGCGGAGTGATAACAGCATGACGAGCGCGGTCTTCCCCGTTACTGCCAAAATCTATATCAAACTCGGCAACAGTTTCAATAACCGCTTGAGGAGGAATCTCTTTTTTGCAGGAAACAAGAACCAGTGGAATTAACCAGAGAAATTTTTTCATGATGGTTAAACGCAACTTTTCGTATTTTATTATTCAGTCCTTAAAGAAGTTTCCCAGCCACCATAAATGCCTTTGAATTTTTCAGCTAATTCAAATAGTTGAATCACCGATTTATCAATGGTTTCAAGGTCCGTTTTGTTTTCTTCAGAAATCTGCAAAGTCAATGAATGCGATTTATCAGCATCTATTTTTTCTATCGCATAATTTTTACCTTCCAATGCTTTTATAAAATCAGTGCGGTCTTTTTTCTTTTGAAAATTCAGCCAGTGGTCAATGTGATGTGGAAGCGTAGCGTTGTCGCCACTTTCCGCCAACGCTTCAACTATCCGATGGTTGTAAATTAATTGTAAGTCCAATGGTGCAGGATATAGAAAACCAAAATAAATTTCCCATTCCGCATCGTAGCGCTGACCTAATTTGTAGTTGTATTCAGAATGGGGTTTAAAAAAATCTTCAATGAATATATCAACGCTGTCAATGCTTTTGGAGTAAAAATAAAGCTGTCTTTTTCCTTCACTTGTCGTTCTTCCTGCATAAATAATTTGTGATTTTGTTTGCAGAAAAAATTCCAAATCATCTTCTAATTTATTCAATGCTTCATTTTCTTTTTCTAATGGAAAACCCAATGAATCACTTTGCTCAAAAGGAAGAATAATCCAGAAACAATAAGCTTTATCCGGCAATGGTGCTGTATCGTGTAATGCAAGGTTTAAACCTATTGAAGCAGGTTTTTCATCAATGTTGGTGAAATAAAAATCCCAGTCTTGTTGTTGTGCTGAAGCAGAAAAAGGTAAGAAAATTACTCGCAGAGAACACAGAGAAAAGCAAAGAACCGCAGAGAAAAATCTTTGCGCTCTTTGCGTCTTTGCGGTAAAATTTAAAAATATCATGCTTTTTTTAAAACCTTTGAAACCGGCAGCCACGAAGCCAGCAAACCAATTCCAAACACCGTTAAAAAAATATAAATAAAATCAGTTGCCTGCATTTTTACGGGATAAGCTTCAATAACAAATGAACCGCTTCCTTCTAATTTTACAAGTCCGAAATATTGCTGCGCACCGCAAATAATAAAACCCAGCAACAGCCCGATAATCGCACCCGACATGGAAATCATCATTCCTTCATTGATGAAAATTCTTCTGAGTAAGGATGTTTCTGCTCCCATATTTCTGAGAATACCAATATCTTTTTTCTTGTCAAGAATTAACATCATCAATGAACCTGTAATGTTGAAAATAGCAATCATAAGAATAAAAGTAAGGATAAGATATACTGCCCATTTTTCGGATTTCAGAATTTTATAAAATAATTCGTGCTCTTCAAAACGGTCTTTCACGGTAAACGAATTTCCTAAAATTTTCTTCAGCTCATCTTTTGTATCTTCCAGGTCTGTTGAGGGTTTAAGCGCCAGTTCAATGCTGCTTACTTTATTTTCGTAATCCAATAAATTTGCTGCAAAACGTTTTGGCACCAGCACATATTTCTGGTCGTATTCCATTTGAATAGAAAATGTTCCTGAGGGAAAAATAGTTTTGATATTGAATGCTTCTGCTGGATTCAGTGAACCTTTCTTTCCACGCTTGGGAACATAAATTTCAATTGGGTTCAGGTAATCTTTAACATTAGCCGACAAATAATATTCAACGCCCAAACCCAAAACGGCAAAATCAGTTGAGCCTT
>CAMDBK010000012.1 GCA_945889235.1 Chitinophaga pinensis | reverse complement strand
GGAAGAAATAATTCAAACTCCGCATACGGGCTTATGCGTTTGCTTACCTCGTATTCAATCACCAGTTTGTTACGACTGTAAGCAGGGTAGGAGTAAGGCTTGCGATTTTCATTATACGTAAGTTCGGTAAAACCTTTTTGAAAACGTGTGCGCAGTTTCAAGGTCAGTTTTCTAAACTTTTTTCTGCCTTCAGCATCAATGTTATAGCGGTGTGCGGTGGTGTTAACATTGTCGCTGCTGAAGCGTGCCGAAAAACGGTAGCCTAAACTGAATTTCAGGTATTTGTTTGCTTTAAAACTAATGCTTGGGTCCAGCAACAGGCTGTTTGGTCGCGTTGAATTATCGCGCATCCGCAGTTGCGTTTCAATCCCTGCGCTGAATTTTTTTGAAATATCCGTCTTTACTCCAACCGAAATCCAGCTTTGGAAATCACTGACCTGCGCATCAGCAACAAACGATGTAAAACCAAAAATAAGAAGAGCCGCAATTTGTCTAATCATCATCATCGCTGCTGTCGGCAGAATTAGTATAGCCTTCCGCTTTATCTTCGTAGTAGAAAATGTAAAGAAATGCCACATCGCGTAGAAAATCAATTTTCTCGAGACGCGTGCGCGTAATGGTTAGCCCTGTACGTTTGTTAAGGTCTTCAATCAGTTTAGCCCGGTTCTCGGGTTTTATAAGTTCAATGTTATCATACACCACCAACTTCTGTGTTTCGTGGCGCAGCAGCCACATTTTTTCAAGAGCATACGTTACGCCAAGAATGGCAGCGTTAGTAAAAGCAAGTTCGGCCCAACTTATTTTTTTATTGGATAGTGAATTTATTACCGCAACTCCTATCACAATAAAAAGGTAGGTCATTTCTTTAATAGGTACTGCTTCAGTGCGGTAACGCAGAATACCAAACACGGCAAACAGACCAAATGCAAAACCGAGTTCCAGTTTTACACTGCTCAGCAAAAAGCAGATCAGGAAAATAAGTACATTGAAAATAAAATAAGTGAACAGGTAATCTTTTCTGCGTTGGTTAGGGTAATAGAGCATACGCACTATTACAAACATGACAATAAAGTTTATTAAAAACCTTACTAACAGTTCTAAGAAATCTCTGTCGTTAAGCAGCTTGGTACCTAGGAATTCCATGGTTTTGAAGTTTGTTTATAGTGTGTATTTTTTGTTTAAAATTATTTTGTTTTATATCAGAATAAACCAGCGCTGTGCCAATGCAGTATTTACTCATATTATCTTCGCGTATCTTTAGTGTCCGCAATGCGGCAATTGCTCCGCTCTTTGCCGAAAACTTACTTTGTTTTATTTCTGCTACTACAATTCCGGGTAGTCCAACCTCTTTTCCATTATGGCTGAAACGCAGATTGAAATCAATAGTGGCTCGTTCATTTTCATCATTATTTACAAATGTAAGGCGTGAAAATTGTACCTGAAGTTTGGCTTCTAATTTTGTTGCATCAAGTGTTGTTTTTCTGTTAATGTAATCTATAGAATCCTGTGTTAAAACTGTTTCAATTTCTTCCTTCCTTTTTCTTGATTTATCTGTTCTTCCTTTGTTGTTTTTGTGTTTTATTTCAAGAAAAAACATTTTGGTATCGTTGTAGCTGCGGAAACGGATTTTATAGCGCCCTGATTTTCCGCGGTGATGGGTGAAATAAAGTTTTGAATCGGGTGTATCATAATAAAGTGAGTTGTAATCGGCATAGCGCAGGGGATTAGTTTCCAGCAAACGGTATTCACTTTTTATGAGCTCAAGAAAAGGCAACAGTTTGCTTACCGGAAAAACAAACTTAGTATCCATGCGGTTGAGCAATTTAACACTGTCCATCTCAGCCAACGTAATGGGGCGAAAGGTTTGTAATACCGGAATAATTTGTTGCGCTATTATATTCTCGCTCATTTCTTAATTACAATATCTTCCAGTTCTACGGTTGAATTATTAGAAGTTATTTCAACTTGTTTTATTATAGCTTCTTTGCCTGAAGCACAGGTATCGCAGCGTGAGTAACAGAAAACCTTATAAGTGCCTTTGTTCAGGTATTCAAATTTGTAGGAGCCGTCAAAACTTGAACGGTAATCATTGTCATAGGTATTGCCATCACCGTAAATGATGTAGACTCTTTCCTGGTCACCGTAATACTCAGCCAGCAGGTTGCCAACAGAAGAGTATTCTTTTACATATACCTTTCCTGTAATGGTTGATGAACCGCCAACGCCTTCACCTTTTTTGCACGAAGTGAGGAAGAAGAAACCAGTAAGCAGCAGGAAGTAAGCAGTTATATTTTTCATCAATGAATGATTATTAGTTTTGAATATTGATTGTTTTCTGAATTAACGGTGAGTAAATAAGTACCGCTTGCTAAATTTCTTTTTTCTATAACATAGCTGCTGTTGCTGATGTTTAACACAGTCAGTACTTCTCTTCCGGTTAAATCAAAGAGGCGGAGATTGTGTTTTCCTTCAGGCATATAAACGGTAGTAGTTTCAGCAAAAGGGTTTGGAAATACTGAGATATTATTTTTCAGTTCAGCAAGTTGTTCAATTCCTGTTGTAGTATCTCCTTCAATTTTGTAGGCATAAATATCAAAATCGCCTGAGCGTTTATCCTGAAAAGTAAAAATTGAACCACCTGTTCCGTCACTTACATTTTTTGGCCCTGTCTGATTATCGGCAGCAATACCAACTGCAACTCCGCCACTTGCCCAAACAACAGCCCCCAACGAAGAAATGTGCTGTGAGTATACATCCCAAATACCTGCTAATGAGTCTTGCCAGCAAATTATTCCTCCACCGTTTCCATCGCCAATAATATTCGGATTTATCTGGTTGCGTGAAGCATTTGAAACCATTACTCCGTTTGCTGTCCATGAAAGACTTCCGCTTGTAGTAATCTTCTGGCAATAGATATTTACGTTGGTATTTCTTCCGTCTTTCCATGAAATTATTGCACCGTCTGTTATATCTTCAGCTGTCATATCAATAGCACTCTGGTTGCCATTAAGCGCGCAAACTTGTATTCCGTTAACATTCCACTGCAATGCACCTGCGGCATTCAACCGTTGTGCATAAACATCGTATCCTGCACCTGTATTGAAATGCTGCCACGCAATAATTACAGCCCCTGAATTATCCATTACCATTTTAGGATTTATCTGTGAGTTGGTTGCCGTGTTTACTGCAACACCATTGGCAGTCCACTGTACAGCGCCTGATGAATTTAATTTCTGACAATAAACATCGTAGTCACTTCCGTTGCGTTTATCCTGCCATACAATATAAACTGCACCTGTACCATCTGCTACAATTTTAGGATTAACCTGACTGTTTGCTGAAGTACAAACAGCAACACCACCGGTAGTCCATTGATTTACACCACTTGCGTTTACACGCTGTGCAAAAATATCCCAGTTACCATTGATTGAATCCTCCCAAACAATTACTGCGCCTTGTGCACCATCACTTATAATCCGTGGCCCCTGCTGATGCGAATTTTTTATTGCTACACCAACTCCGTTGCTGGTCCATAATACATTGCCTGATGAGTCAATGCGTTGTGCATAAATGTCACGGTTGCCGCTGCGCCAGTCCTGCCAGGTAATTATAGTTCCTCCAACTCCGTCAGCGGTTAAAACCGGGGCGGTTTGGTCAGCATTGTCATTGCATACAGTTTGGCCGTTATTTGTCCACATATTTACGCCATTTTTATTTACACGCTGTGCGTAAATATCTGCTACAAGACTATTAGCATCGTTACGGAAATCTACCCAGGTAATAATTGCCCCACCTTTGCTGTCACTTGTTATTCTTGCATCCTGTTGGTCTTGCGGCTGGCTGCAAATAACGTTATCGATGGCAGGATTTGGATTCCATTGTGCAAAAGTGTTTAATGTGGCTATTGAAAAAATAATTGAGGGTAGTAGTTTATTCATTGAAACGTAATATTAATAAAATGTTATGTAATTGTAAATTTGCTGTAAAGCTATTTTGTTAAAGTTTAAAAAAAAAAAAAATCGACTACATGTAGTTATGTATAGCCAATACCCTGATTGTATCAGTCAAATGAAATGATTAAAATCTAATTAATTATTTAGCTGCAGAAAGACTGTCTCCTTTTATTTTAGCCTCAAACTCGCGGATAAGATCTTCTTCACTTTTACCAAGGTTGGCAATGGAATAGGTTGCATCTGAAGCAAGTTTGTGGGTTGGGAAATCATGAATAAATTTTTCATAACACCATTTTGCTTTTTCTATATTTTTTACCTGGGTTTCGTAAATAAAGCCCTGCATAAATAAGCTGTAAGGGGCTTTGTCACTTTTAGGATATTTCTCGTAATACTGCTCAAAATATTTTATAGCAACATTGCTTTGCATAACTCCCATGCTCACTTCACCAGCTTTAAAAAGATAGTCTTCTGCTTTTTTATCTTCAGGGTATTTCTTTACAAAATCAGCATATAATGCAATCATATCTTTTGCTTTTGAAAAATCAACAGTCATGGTTGAGTCGCCATACAGTTCTTTTTCTTTGGCGGCAATTGCTGTTTCAAGTTTTTGCTGTTCGCTGGTGCAGGAGGTTAGAAGTGAGAAGGTGAGAAGTGAGAAGGTGAGAAGGTGAGAAAGTGAGAAAGTGGAAATCTTTTGTGTTTGTGTGTTCACGTGTTAATGTGTTAAAGTTTGTTTTTAATTACCCTTCGACTACGCTCAGGGTGACAGCATTATCTCTTTAGAAATTTCATCTTGTATTCTACATCCACAATGCCTCTTGAAATGTCATTCAGTTTGCCTTTCAGCAAACGTTTTTTTAAAGGGGTTAATCTGTCGGTGAAAAGTATTCCTTCCAGATGGTCGTATTCATGCTGGATAACGCGGGCAATAACGCCTGTAAATTTTTCTTCGTGCAGTTCAAAATTCTCATCTTCGTATTCAAGAATAAGTTCGGGCTTGCGTTCTACATCTTCACGTATTCCGGGAATACTGAGGCAGCCTTCGTTGAACTCCCATTTCTTGCCGTCTTCTTCCAGTATCTGTGGATTGATGAACACTTTTTTCCAGTCTTTTAACTCGGGATGTTCATCTTCAAAAGGGGTTGCATCAATAATAAAAAGGCGAATGGATTTATTAATCTGCGGAGCGGCAAGACCAACGCCTTTGCTTGAATACATGGTTTCAAACATATCGGCAATCAATTGCTGAAGTCCGGGATAATCGCTGTCAATTTCCTGTGCAACTTTTTTCAGAACGGGGTCGCCATAGGCAACTATCGGGAGAATCATTATTAATTTCTAATTTCTAATTACTAATTTCTAATTGTGAGGGCACAAAGATAAAATTTAGAATGCTTCTCGCACTTCGCAGTTCGACTACGCTCACTGTGACAAGCTGCTCAGTGTGACAGATTCGAAGTGACACAACTTAATGTCCTGTTCTTTCAAGGTAACTTTGCAGAATAATTGTAGCACTGATGGTATCCACCAGTTCTTTGTTTTGTCTTGCCTTTTTCCCAAGCCCGCCATCTATCATGGTTTGAAAAGCCATTTTAGAAGTAAATCGTTCATCTTCGCGTTTTATTTCCATTTGCGGAAAATACTTTTTCAGTTGTTTGATAAATAGTTCGGTTGCTTCGGCAGCCTGTGCGGGCTGGTTGTTCATGCGTTTAGGTTCGCCCACTACAAAACATTCTACTTCTTCTTTAGCGATATACTTTTTAAGAAAATCAATTGCTTCATGTGTGGCAATGGTTGCAAGTCCGGTTGCAATGATTTTAGAAGGATCGGTAACGGCAAGACCCGTGCGTTTTGTTCCGAAATCTATTGCGAGTATTCTACCCATGGGACAAAGATACTAAGTCAAAAGAATTAAAATTAGATTTCATTTTATATAAAAAAATACTTCCGGCTTGCTCTGTAATTCCCCTTGTAAATAATTTAAAAATCTAAAATATTTGTCTATTAAAAAATGGTTTTTATTGGGAGATTATATGTTTTTGTCTATTGGCTTTTTAAAAATATGTAGATAAAATACGTAGGTTAATTATGAAATAGATGACGTTTGTCAGGTAAAAAGGTGTAGTTAATCGAAATATAATGTGTTTTTGTTTGGTATATTCAAAAACTGTAATATATTCTCCTCAGTTAATTTAATGCCCAAAACTAAAATACTATTATCATGAAACATTTTTTTACTCTTTTAAAACAAGCAAATATTTTAACAGCACTTGTTATAATATGCGCTGTAGCCTTGAGTACTACGAGTATTCAGGCGCAAAATGCATGTACAGGATTCAGAACCCAAACGCAAGGCGGCTGGGGAGCTGAATGTGCAGGAAACAACCAGAGCTGTTATTTAATAGCCAATTTTGATGCAGCATTTCCTGATGGACTTGCCATCGGATGCGTTACCGGAAACTTATTGCTCACCACCAGTGTGGCAACAATTGAGTTTCTGCCATCGGGTACAACTCCTTAAGTTCTTCCCGCAGGAACAATGGTTGACCCCGGTGATTCTTATGAGAATGTTCTTGCAGGTCAGCTTTCAGCGCTTACCCTTAATGTCGGGTTTGATGCGTATGATGCAGGATTTGGTTCTAATGATATTCTACTTGGCGACCTTTTTATTGGCAGCGGACCTTTTGAAGGATGGACAGTAAACGCTTTTCTTGCCGAAGCTAATCTGGTAATAGGAGGATGCAGTAATGCCTATACACCTGAGCAAATAAATGAAGCAGCATCAGCAATCAATGAGAATTATGACAACGGAACATCTGATAATGGTTTTCTGTATTGCGTAATTTGTAATATTGAAGTGTCATGCAGCAGAGTAAACGGAACTTGCAGCAACAATAACTTAGGTTCTGCTTCAGTAAGTGTAACAGGCGGCACAGCGCCCCTTAGCTATGCCTGGAGCAATGGCGGAACAGGAAGTTCTATTTCAGGATTACTGGCAGGAGTTTACTCAGTAACAGTAACCGATGCCAACGGATGCGATGCAGAATGCAGCGTTTCGGTTTCAACTGTCGGATGCTGTAACGTTACTAGTGGCGGAACTATTAATGGTTCACTTTCTAACTGTGGCCCTGTTTGCAATGTAGTTTTAGGCAACACACAATTACCGTCAGGAGGACTTGGCACAATAGAATACATTTGGTTATACAATTACCAACCTAACTACCCTAATTACGGAAATAACGGATGGGTTCCAATTCCTAACTCAAACAGCCCGACATATTCACCCGGTTGTGTAAACGTTACTACGTATTATATCCGTTGTGCAAGAAGAAGCGGATGCTCAAGTTACCCTGGCGAATCAAATATGGTTAGTGTAATTATTAATCCTGTTCCTGTTGCTCAATGCAGTAAAACTGATGTTCTGTGCTTTGGTGAAAATACTGGAACAGCAAGCGTATTAGTTAGCAGCGGAACAGCTCCCTTTTCTTATTCCTGGAGTAATGGTGCTGCAGGAAGTTCTGCATCAGGTTTATCAGCAGGAGATTATTCAGTTACCGTTACAGATGCAAACGGATGCACAGCTTCCTGTTCAGTAAATGTGGGTCAGCCAAGTTTATTGGAAGTTTCTTCATCAGCAGGCAGCATAGCGTGTTATGGCGGAACAACTACTGTTACCGTTTCTGCAAGCGGAGGAACTCCTCCATACTCAGGAACAGGTGACTACGAAGTTGGAGCAGGTGATTATTCTTATACTGTAACTGATGCTAACGGATGTTCTGCAACAACATCAGGCAGTGTGAGCGAACCAAGTCAGTTAGTAGCTTCTTCATCAGCAGGCAGTATTGCTTGCTATGGCGGAACAACAACAGTAACCGTTTCTGCAAGCGGAGGAACTGCTCCTTATTCAGGAACAGGTGAATTTACTGTTTCAGCAGGTGATTATTCTTATACTGTAACCGATGCTAACGGATGTTCTTCAACTACATCAGTAAGTGTGAGTGAACCAAGTTTATTAGTAGCCGCATCTTCTTCAGCAGGAGCAATTTTATGCAATGGCGGAACAACAACTGTTAACGTTTCAGCAAGTGGCGGAACAGCTCCTTATTCAGGAACAGGTTCTTTCACAGTTGGAGCTGGTGATTATTCTTATACTGTTACCGATGCTAACGGATGTGAAGCAACTACTTCAATCAGTGTTGATGAACCAAGTTTACTTGTTGCTTCTTCATCTGCCGGAACTATATTATGCCATGGCGGAAGCACATCAGTATCTGTTAGTGCAAGCGGAGGAACACCTCCTTATTCAGGAACAGGTTCGTTCACAGTTGGCGCAGGCACTTATTCGTATACAGTAACTGATGCAAACGGATGCTCTGCTTCTACTTCAGTAACAGTTACTGAGCCGGCTGCAATGACCCTTATTATACTTGGAACAAATATTTTCCCAAGCGGAAGTGGCAGCGTTTCAGTTTCTGCAAGCGGTGGTTCAGCTCCTTATTCTTACTTATGGAGCCCTGGAGGTGCAACTACTTCTTCTATAACCAATCTTAGTCCCGGTACTTATTGTGTAGTGGTAACTGATGCAAACGGATGCTCAGCTTCACGTTGCTATGAAGTTACTATGTGTCTTGGAGCAGGTGGTGGAAAAACCCTTGGTTTCTGGAGCAATAATAACGGACAGGCATTGGTTAACGCAGCAATGATTACTCAATTAAACATCCTGAGTTTAAGAAATGCAAACGGCAGCGATTTTGACATGCTGGGAACCATGACCCAAAACAAAAAAGCGCTTAAAAACTGGTTGCTGGCAGCTTCTGCTACCAATATGTCTTATATGCTTTCAGCACAACTGGCTGCTATGAAAATGAATGTGATGGCAGGTTTTGTAAATGGTTCAGCATTCATCTATGCTCCCGGAACTAACAGTGCAAATTCACTTGGTTTAGCCAGTGTAAATGCTGTTATGAATGAAGCAAATGCCATATTATTAACTAATGGAGTAATTCTTTCAGGAAATCCATTGAGAGCTAGGGCAGAAGCCGTTAAAATTGCACTTGACAAGGGAAATAACAATCTGAACTTCCTTATTCAATGTGTAACAAATAAAGAAGAAGTTCTGAATAACCCTGATCAGCCGGATGCAGTTCTTCCAGCAGAAACCGAACTTTCTGTTTATCCAAATCCTACAGGAGGAATGCTTACTGTTAAATATCCTGTTGAAGATTTATTAAGCAAAACATATTTGCACATTTATGATCTTACAGGAAGAGAGGTTTATTCAATGGAACTGAATAATTCAGTAAGTTCAGTAAAACTGGATATTCAGCAGGATTTGCAGCATTATGGTACAGGGATTTATTTTGTAAGAGTTATTAACGGAAACTTTGTGTACAACAAAAAACTAAGTTTTATCAATCAATAATAAAATCAGTACCGATAGCTATCGGGATAAAAAGGGGATTTGTTTTAAAACAAATCCCCTTTTTTAATGAAGTTAATTGATGAAGTTAATTAATGAGTATTATTGCAAGGAAGAATAGAATGACTATTTTCCTCATTCCTTCTTCAATTAAAACTGTTTTTATGAGAAGATTGTTATTTCTTCTGCAGCTTTTCATTTTGTTTTTTCATTCATTGCTGTTTGCACAAAACAGCAGCATGCAACTACCTGAACATAAAAATGCTTTTTACAAGCCACGGATTGGATTAGGCGCTGGCGTGTTCGCTTTTTTTGGTGAAGTAAGAGACAATAATTTTTCACACCTGCTTACAGGCAGTCTGGGTTATGATTTAACTGTATCGCAGAATATTTCAAAAAAGTTCAACATTGAATTCAGGGCGCTTTACGGAAACCTTTGTGTAAACAGAAGAGAGATAGGTAAGTATTATAATTTCAAATCAGAGATCTGGAGTGGAAGCACAAGCCTTGTTTACAACTTTGGCAATCCCGATAAAAGAAAAAAAATTCTTCGGCCATTTATTTCGATGGGCGTAGGTGTACTCAGTTTCAACTCAAAAACCGACAGGAAAGATGCTAACGGTAATGTTTACCATTACTGGCGTGACGGAAGCATCCGCAACATGGAACAAAGCGACCCTGATTCATTAAATGCCATTCGGCTTGAACGCGATTATGTATACGAAACTGACCTGCGCAGTCAAAATCTTGACAGCCTTGGAAAATACAGGCAGTTTGCCTTGAGTTTTCCATTGTCGTACGGATTAAATTTCAATGTAGGCAATAGATTTGGAATGAAACTTTACAGCACTTATTTTTTTAACCTTACCGACCTTATTGATAACATTTCAGACAAAGGCACTCATAGCAGAAAAGGCAATGAAAAGAATGACAACTTCATGAACTTTTCTGTTTCACTGAGCTACAGTCTTTGGGGGGATAAAACTGTTTTACCTGACCATAGTCCTCAAAATAAATACTATGAAAATGTTGATTTTGTGTTAATCGATGACATGGATGAAGACGGAGTATCCGATGAAGATGATTATTGTCCTGATTCACCTAAAGGTGTAAAGGTTAATTCTATCGGTTGCCCTGCTGATATGGATGGTGACGGTGTTGCTGATTATTTAGACAAAGAACCGTTGACCGCACATGGCAACATAGTTGACAAAAAGGGAGTAACGATTCCGGATATTGATTTTGAAACGCTGCATGCCTGGAAGAGAGAATATGTTACAGATGAAATAGCTTTTGCATCGGAGGGAAAGAAACAGGAAAATAAAGGTGAGAACTATACTGTTCATGTAGGCACATACGGACGAAATGTTCCGCGCGACATTCAGGAGAAATTAGACAGTATATCAGGAATAGTTCAAACACGAATAAATGATACGCTTACCATTTTTACTGTTGGTTCTTATAAAAACTGGAATCAGGCAGAAGCCAGACAGGGCGAACTGTTGAGCCAGGGGATAAATGATGCCTTTGGTGTAAAGGAAAACAGAAGTATTGAGGTTACCGGTAAAATAGATTACCTCATTAAAAATGAACCGGAGTTAAAGGCGCTTTATGAATCACAATTGGTCCCGGATGAAATTTCATTTAAAGTGCAAACCGAAGAATATCGTGGTGAATTTGACCTTGCAAAACTTTCGGGAATTATAGCAAAGCATGGTTTACAAATTCAAACCACCACAGGGGGATTAAAAATATACACACTCGGTTCATTTGATAATTTTGAACAGGCCGATGAATTAAAAAAAGAAATAAACCGACTTGGAATTAAAGGTGTGAAAATAGCTTCTTACCTCAACGGAAGAGCCATTCCTGTTGAGGATGCATTGAAATATAAGGAGAAAAAATAATATCAGGAGATTATTTTTTCCTGTAGCTGAATAGTTCCCTCTTTCCCACAAATAATAATATCGGGAATAGTTTGTTATAAAACTTAATTACAACCATTTTTTTCTTCGGAAATAAATAAGCATAACAACAGCAAGCACTAAACAGATAAGCCAGAAAATAGGGTAGGAGTAAGGAAAATCAAGTTCGGGGAAGTAATGAAAATTCATTCCGTAAACACCGGCAAGAAATGTAAGCGGAATAAAAATGGTGGAGATAATGGTGAGCACTTTCATGACCACATTCATTCGGTAGCTGATGCTGGAAAGGTGTAAATCCATGAGGCTTGAAACCAAATCGCGGTAGGTTTCTATTGACTGGATTACGTGTATAGTGTGGTCGTAAATATCACTGAGGTATTTCAGGTTGTTATCCTGTACAACATCTGATTCTGTTTTACTCAACTTAGACAATGCTTCGCGGAGAGGGAACACAGATTTACGCAAATAAATCAGGTCTTTCTTCACACTCAGTATTTCTCGCAGGTTACTCTCTTCCGAATCATCCAGAGTTTTTGCTTCCAGCAGTTCAAGCTGGTCGCCAGAGTGCTCTAATACATTAAAGTAATTATCAACCACAACATCAATGAGCCTGAAGAAAAGAAAATCTGAACCTTTGTTGCGCACCTGCGCACTCGCGTCAAGCAGGCGTTTGCGCACCGGGTCAAAAAAATCACCGGGGCTTTCCTGAAAAGAAATAACATAGTTTTTTCCCAGCACAATGGCTACCTGTTCAAAGTCAATTGTTCCCTCTTCGGAAACAGAAATCATTTTGAGGGTGATGAATAAATGCTTGTCGAACTCTTCGTACTTTGGTATGTGTTCGGTTTGTAAAATATCTTCGAGCAGGAGGTTGTGGAGCCCGAAGTGAGCGCCTACTTTCTTTAATAAATCAAGGTCGTAAAGGCTGTTGATGTTTATCCAGTGGAATTTATCGGGCGTAAATTCTTTGGCGAGATTATTAATATCTATGTCGCAGTTTTCGTTGTAAAAACCGGGCGTATAGCTGATGTTACTGATGAGCACCTGTTCAATGCCGGGCTTTTCGCCAACGGGCACGAGCGTTCCGAAGGGAAGACTTTCGTGTTTTTTTCTTTTCCGGTGTTTGCTCATTTATTATTTTTTAAAAACAGTAGTACGGTGATGGAACGGAAATTCAATGCCTTCAGCATCAAACCGCTTTTTAACAGAAAGCAGTAAATCACATTTCATGTCAAAACCTTTAATGGCATCATTTGCCCAAACGCCTGCGCGTATTACCACAGCTGTTTCGTTCAGGTCCAGCACCTTTACTTCTACTATTGATTCACCGTCATTCTTTTCTTCAACTGTGCGGGTGTCTATGCAGTCAGGGTGTTGCAGACATTCGTCCTGTAGAATAAAAAGGGCTTTATCGGTGTCGCTTTCATAGCTTATTCCTATTTCAATATTTACACATACATGCTCATCAATAAGGCTTGAATTTAGAACTGTTTGCTCACTGATTACAGTGTTGGGAATAACGAGTCTTCTGTTCTCAAAACTGCGGATTACGGTGTGGCGCAGGGTTATGTCTTCCACTATTCCGCTGTCGAAACTGCCTACTTTAATAATATCGTTTACCCTGAAGGGGCGGAAGATGACAATAAAAATTCCGCTGATGATATTGGAGAATGCCTGTTGCGAAGCAAAACCCACAACGGCAGCAATAATACCCGCACCGGCAAAGAGTGTAAGACCTAAGGTGCGCAACGCGGGAATGCTGTAAACAACGAGCATACCTGCGGTGGTGAATATAAAAAGGTCGACCATATTGCGGAAAAAACGGTAACGCGTAGGGTCAACATTGAGGTGTTCTGAACTCCGGTCGAAAAAGCGTTTGAGTAATCTGCGGATAATGCGCGAGGCTATTAAAGCCACCAGTATTACAACGGCAGAGCTGAAAAAAGATTTATGCGCAACAATGAATTCGTCCATGGGGGCAAACGTACAAAAAAGCAATATATGAATTCTGTTCACAATTTCTTAACATAGAATTAAACTACCCGTAATTTTTGAACGGTTTGGTTGCTTCACTTTTGTGCCCGAATTAACCATATGGTAATATAAACCTTACACAAAATCAACAATGAGAAAACATTTAATTTACATTTTAGTAACCTGTTTTATTTCCATGTCTGGGCAAGCTTATGCTTTAGAAAAAGCCATAGCAGACACCATAAAAAAGGAAGAACCGGTAAAGCATTGGTATGAGAATATCAGTATCCGCGGTTATGCACAGGTAAGGTATAACCGCCTGCTTGAAACTAATCCCGATTTAAAATGCGAGCAGTGCGATAAATCATGGGGCGATGGTGGAGGTTTCTTTGTAAGACGTTTAAGGATTATAATTTACGGGCAGGTTCATAAGCAGGTTTACTTTTATATACAACCTGATTTTGGAAGTGCCGCAAGTGCAACAGGCTTGAATTTCGGGCAACTCAGAGATGCTTATTTTGATGTAGGAATAGACAAAAACAATGAGTTCCGTTTTCGCATAGGACAAAGCAAAGTGCCTTTCGGATTTGAAAATATGCAATCAAGTCAAAATCGTTTACCCTTAGATCGAAATGATGCACTTAACAGCGCTGTATCAAACGAGCGCGATATTGGTATTTTCTTTTACTGGGCACCTAAAAAAATCAGGGAGCGTTTTTCTATGTTAGTAAAAGATGGCTACAAAGGTTCAGGCGATTACGGAGTATTTGGTCTTGGGATTTATAACGGACAGGTTGCAAACAAACCTGAACTGAATAAGCAACCGCATATGGTTGCACGCCTCACTTATCCTTTTGTAATCGGTAGCCAGATATTTGAACCATCCCTGCAAGGTTATTTCGGCAAATATGTATTGGCATCCGACCAGCTTTCTGAAGGAGTAAAGACTAATTTCGGTAAAAACTATCTTGACCAACGTGCAGCTGTTTCATTAGTTCTTTACCCGCGACCATTCGGGATACAGGCAGAATATAATATAGGACAGGGGCCGGAATTTAATAGTTCTACTGATTCAATTGAGACAAAAAATCTGACAGGTGGTTATATTACGTTAAATTATATGGCGAAAATCGGGAAACAAATCTTGATTCCTTTTGCACGTGCACAATACTACCAGGGTGGAAAAAAACATGAGAAAGATGCACGCAGCTACACAGTGCATGAATATGAATTTGGTATTGAATGGCAACCGGTAAAAAATTTTGAATTTGTTGCCATGTATACCATTTCTGATCGCAGGTTTGAAGATTTTTCGAAGCAGAGTAATCACCAAAGCGGCAACTTGCTGAGGCTGCAGGCACAATTAAATTTCTAAAAATTAACATTCCCGTAACATTCGCAATCAGTATTATAACTTCATTTGCACAAAGAAGTTGTTTAATGCTAAACTTTAATTTTTTTATGAGCTATTTTTTGCTATACTTCGTTGTCGTTTTTGCTGAGAGAAGCTCTGCTATCAGCTGCAAACTCAGCCTCGTCTATCAAAAAAATACCCTCATAAAAACTCTGAAACCTTAACATTAAACAGCTTCATAAATAAACACGAATAAAACAATGGCAAACCTTCTCAATTTCTTCATCCCACAAGACAAAAAATTCTTTCCGCTTTTTGAAAAAGCATCGGGCAACCTCTTAACCATTTCAAAAGTATTGGTGGAGATGGTAAACACATCCGCTCTTGACAAACGAAAAGAGTTAATCCGTGAAATAGAAAAGCTGGAACACGTGGGTGATGCGGTTACCCATGAAATTTTTCATGAGTTGAGTTCCAACTTTATTACACCGTTTGACCGTGAGGATATTCACAGCCTTGTAACATCAATTGATGATGTGGTTGATTTTATTCATGGCTCGGCAAAGCGGATAGAATTATACGGCATTATAGAAATGCCAACAGCTTTTGTAAAGCTATCGGAGCTTATTTATCAGGGCGCGGAAGAGTTGCATATTGCAGTATCTGGCTTGCGTGATATAAAAAAATCAGGAAAAATAAGAGAGGCCTGCGTTAAAATTAACAGCATTGAAAATCATGCAGACGATATTTTTGACATGACCATTGCGCGTTTGTTTGAAGAAGAAACCAATGCCATTACCATTATCAAGCACAAAGAAATTTTGTATGCTTTGGAAGAAGCCACCGATAAATGTGAAGATGCAGCAAACGCAATTGAAAGTATAGTAATTAAATACGGATAGTCTGATGACACTTCTAATCATTGTAATAATAATTGCCCTTATTTTTGATTACATCAATGGTTTTCATGATGCGGCAAACTCAATAGCAACAGTAGTATCCACTAAAGTGCTTTCACCTTTTCAGGCAGTAGCATGGGCAGCATTTTTTAATGCCATTGTTTTAGTATTGTGTCAGAACGGGTGGCTGGGTTTTGAATTTAAAGTTGCCGACACCGTAGCAAAAATTGTAAAGACCGAAGCCATTACCATGACCGTAATTCTTGCCGGTCTTCTTGCAGCTATCTGCTGGAATTTGCTCACCTGGTATTACGGAATTCCAAGCAGCTCATCACACACACTGTTAGGAGGCTTTGCGGGTTCGGCAGTTGCCAGCGCAGGTTTTGGAGTGTTGGCAGACTTGTCAAAAATCTATCTTACACTTTCCTTTATTTTTCTTGCTCCCATTATAGGATTGATTCTCGCTTACATCATAACGATCATTATTATTAATATATGCCGGAAAGCAAACCCGGCACGGGCAACAGCCTGGTTCAAGCGTTTACAACTGGTTTCTTCTGCTGCATTCAGTCTTGGTCACGGTGCCAACGATGCACAAAAAGTAATGGGAATTATTGCAGCAGCCATGTTGGTGTTTGCCAACACTGCACCTAAAGAAGAGTATGAGCAACATCCCTGGACGCATGTAAAAACTGCTTATAAAATTGATACAGCATATTACGCCCTTGATTCAGCAAAATTAGTTTCTGATACGCTTAATGGTAAAGCTGTCTTCCTTGCCGAGAAAGAAAATTTTGCAAAAAAAGGAAAAGCAAAAAGCAAAAACTATGTAGGTATTAAATCATCGGATTTAGTTAAAGACATAAACCGTGACGGAAAAGTATTTTATGCAGCACCACAGGAATCATTTGTTGCTGTTGCAGAACTTAAACCTAAAAAAGATATTGCTGATATTCCGCCATGGGTGCAGTATGCCTGCTTTATGGCAATTGGTTTAGGAACACTGAGCGGTGGCTGGCGCATTATTAAAACCATGGGCACACGTATTACAAAAGTTACTCCGCTTGAAGGTGTGGCAGCTGAAACGGCAGGTTCCATTACGTTGTACATATCACAGTATTTCGGTATTCCGGTAAGCACTACGCATACCATTACGGGTTCTATTGTAGGAGTTGGATTGGTAAAACGTGTTTCGGCAGTACGGTGGGGTGTAACCATTAACCTGTTGTGGGCATGGATTTTAACCATACCTGTATCGGGTGCACTGGCTGCATTATTCTTTTATATCCTGCACGCGCTGATTGATTAGTGATTTAGTAAGAGGTTGTATAAAATTCATTTTTTTATTACCATCAATTGTGTCACTTCGAGCGTAGCCGAGAAGTTTAATTATCGCTTCTCGACTACGCTCGAAGTGACAGATGCTTTCAAATTTATTAATCTTCTAAGACAAAATTTAAGTAGCCACTAAGCCTTTTTACTTTGCAAATTTATATCCTACACCTTTTATAGTCTGGATATAATCAGCACCTATTTTTTCGCGCAACTTACGAATATGTACATCAATGGTGCGGTTGCCTACAATAATATCCTGTCCCCAGATTTCGCTAAGAATATTTTCGCGCCTGAATACTTTTCCGGGTTTTGACATAAGCAGATTCATCAATTGAAATTCTTTGCGCGGCAGATTTAATTCTACGCCTTTATTAATAACAACAAACCTTTCGGGGTCAATTGTAAGGTCGGAAATTTCAAGAAGAGGAGATTGAGAAACAGTTGTGGTTTTTCTTCTGAGCAATGCGTGAATCCGGCTGATCAGCACTTTGGGTTTTATCGGTTTATTGATGTAATCATCTGCACCGGATTCAAAGCCTGCAATCTGCGAATAGTCTTCGCTTCGGGCAGTGAGAAAAGCAATGACAGTATCATTCAACTTATTTGATTCTCTTAATTGCTGACAGGTTTCTATTCCATCCATGTCGGGCATCATCACATCCAGTAAAATTAAATGGGGTGCGTGTTTCAGCGCTTCTGCAATTCCTTCTTTTCCGTTGCCGGCAGTGTAAACAATAAATTCTTCTTTCTCCAGATTGTATTTCAGAAACTCAAGAATATCGGGTTCGTCATCTACAAGTAAAATTTTAGTTTGATTGTAATTCTTTGCGCTCATAGCCATCTTAGTAAATATAGCTGCAAAACTACAGTTGCAAGGATTCTACAACATTACGGCTTTGTTAATTCTATTTTAAATAAACGGACCAAGCAAGGTGTTGTTTTAATTATGGGAGCCTGACACTTAACACAGACTTAACGTTGACTTCATTATAAGATTATACTGCGCCCTTTATTTTGCAGTGTGAAAAACAAAACCACAAAATGAAAAAACAACTATCAATTTTTGTATTCTTTTTTCTTATTGTTACTGCATTTGCAAACAATGAGAAACCCGGTTTCATCATTGGAAAAGTAACAGAAGTAATGAACGGAAAAACTGAACCGGTTCCGTTTGCAAACGTAAGTATTAAAGGGACCGCAAACGGGGCAACCACCGATTTTGACGGTAATTATAAAATCACTGTGAGCGAAGGTGTTTATGAACTAGTTGCAAGTTATGTCGGGTATGAACCGGTAATAAAATCAAGTATCACCGTTAAAGCAGGAGAAACAACCAACCTTGATTTTGCACTTAAATCATCCGTTCAGCAGTTGAAAGAAACAAAAGTAACGGCACAAAAAGTTACACATACCGAAGGCGCTGTTCTTACCGAGATGAGGCGCAGCACAGTAGTTATCAGCGGAATTTCGTCACAGCAGATTGCAAAATCGCAGGACAGAGATGCATCGGAAGTGATTAAGCGGGTACCGGGTGTTACGATTATGAACGACCGCTTTGTGATGGTCCGCGGACTGAGTGAACGTTACAATTCTGTTTATCTCAACAATGTAACAACGCCCAGTACCGAATCGGATGTAAAAGCATTCGCTTTTGATATGATACCAAGCGCTATGATTGACCGGATATTAATTTATAAAAGTCCTGCACCGGAGATTTCAGGCGAGTTTGCAGGTGGTGTGATAAAAGTGTTTACGAAAAACACACCTGATGAAAATATGGTTTCTGCCGGTTACTCTGCATCCTACAGACAAGGGACTACCTTTAATGATTTTTTTCTGAATAAAAGCGGTAAAACCGACTGGCTTGGTTTTGATGACGGCAGCCGTTCATTACCATCCAACTTTCCGGGTAATGTTCGTGATGTTTCAAACTCAAATGATTTGAATCAACTTACTGAAGTGGGGCGTTCACTCAGCAATAACTGGGGAACTGTTGCCAGCAAAGCAAATCCCGACCAGCGTTTTAACTTTACGTTTGCCCGCAAATTTGATATTAAGAAAGTTCATGTGGGGCATATCACTTCCGCTAATTACAGCAACACCAATCAGTATTTTGTTTCGCGCAGAACGGATTACAATACTTACAATCCGGAAACACATAACAGCGATACCATCTTTGATTATAACGACAGCCGCTATACCAACAACGTGCGAATTGGTGTGCTGCACAACTGGTCGTTTAATTTTTTGAATCATAAAATAGAGTTTAAAAATATTTTCAATCAAAGTGGTTTAAACCAAACTACTTTGCGTGACGGGAAGAATTTTGAAGAAGGGGAACTGCGTAAAGAGTATTCATACTACTATATGAACCGAAGTATTTACACCGGGCAGCTATGCGGTGAGCACAAATTATTTCAGGACAAAACCAAAATTGACTGGACACTTGCTTATTCAAAAGCAAAGAAAGAAGAACCGGACTGGAGACGTGTAAGAACTGCCAAAGATATTAATGCACCTGCATCTGACCCTTACCAGACTTATGTTCCTTTTGGCGCAACACCTTTCTTTCTGGGAAGATTGTATTTTGATTTGTATGAAGAACTGATGACAGGTGCAGCCAACCTTGAACAGAAAATAAAAATAGGAAAGTTTGAGCCTAAGGTAACAGCCGGAATTTATTTAGAGCGTAAGTGGAGACAGTTTACAGCGCGTAACTTAGGTTATGCATCTGCGAATGTTTTCCAGTTTGATAACAGTCTGCGTTCAGTACCTATTGACCAACTCTTCAGTTCACAAAATATCAACTCAACTACAGGTTTGAAGATTGATGAAGACACCCGCAAAAGCGATACGTACACTGCGCAAAATGATTTGATTGCTTATTACCTCGCGCTTGATTTACCTTTTACAAAATGGCTGAACCTGCACACAGGCGCACGGGTTGAAAACAACCGTCAGCGTTTGGAAAGCCATACTGTAACAGGTAATCCGATTAATGTGGATAATCATATTATCCGTTTGCTGCCTTCTGCAAATCTTACTTCAAACATCAGCCAAAAAATGCTGGTGCGCGGAGGTTTTGGTATTACGCTCAATCGCCCTGAGTTCCGCGAGCTGGCACCTTATGCCTTTTATGATTTCAATTTCAACAGTGTGAACTACGGCAATGACTCGTTGAAAACCCCGCACATTTATAATTATGATTTGCGTTATGAATATTATCCCGGAGCCGCTGAGATTATCAGTGTTGGTATGTTTTACAAGAATTTTGTTAACCCCATTGAAACCTACTTTGTTCCCGGAACCGGTTCGGGAGGAACGCGTAACTATACGTATCGCAATGCTGAATCAGCAAGCAGCAAAGGTATTGAGGTGGAAATACGTAAAACATTTAACGGGTTGAAAACACCTATTGTGAGAAACCTGGGCGTAGTATTGAATGCGAGTTATATCTGGAGCAAAGTAAACTTAGGCAGCAAAGCGCAGGGGCAAAGTGAAAACCGCCCGATGATGGGACAGTCGCCTTACATAATTAACAGCGGAATTTATTATCAGAACGATTCAATCGGCTTACAGGTGAATTTGCTTTACAATGTAATAGGGCAACGGATTGTTATTGTTGGCTCATACGGTACACCTGATGTTTACGAGATGCCACGCAATACGCTTGACCTTACCATCACCAAGCGATTGTGGAAACGCTTAGATGTGAAAGTAGGAATACAGGATATTCTTAACCAACCTTACCAGCTTGTGCAGGATGCAGACGGTAACGGAAAAGTTACACGACAGGATCAGCAAATGCAATCGTATCGCAGAGGAAGTTATTACACGCTTGGGTTGAATTTCAGGTTTTGATAGAGTTTAGCTGAAGAATTTTTTGAATTATTTATTTCATAAATCTCTTTTTCTTAATACTGAAGCCTGCTTGTTAATTAATACTTAATACCTTAGTAATAACCTGTTAGCATTGGGGTTGTTATTTTGTGCAGCTATAAAAAGTAAATGCACAAACAAGAAGAAACAAAATTCCCCAAACGCAAAGTAGAGGTAGCCGTTATCTCTGATGTTCACCTCGGCACGTATGGCTGCCATGCAGCCGAATTAGTTAAATACCTTAAAAGCATAAAACCTGAAACGCTGGTGCTCAATGGCGATATCATTGACATCTGGCAGTTCAATAAAAATTATTTTCCGAAAGAACACATGCAGGTAATAAAGCAAATCACAGGTATGATAGCCAATGGTGTAAAGGTTTATTACGTTACCGGAAACCACGATGAGATGATGCGCAAGTTTGAAGGCTTTGAAATGGGTTCATTTAAAATCGTAAACAAAATTGTGCTGAACCTGGAAGCGGGAAGAGCATGGATTTTTCACGGTGATGTGTTTGATGTAACTATGAAACATACTAAGTGGATTGCTAAACTTGGAGGACAGGGTTACGATCTGCTGATTGTGTTCAATCGTTTTGTAAACCGCATCCTTGAAAAAACGGGAAGAGAAAAAATGTCGTTTTCAAAGAAAATAAAAGACAGTGTAAAAGGCGCAGTGAAACATGCCAACAATTTTGAACAGACTGCTGCCGAAATTGGTATTTCAAATGACTACAATTTTGTAGTGTGCGGACATATTCATAAACCTGAGATAAGAGAAATTAAAACCGAGAAAGGGCAAATCACTTATCTCAACTCAGGTGATTGGATTGAAAACCTTACTTCATTAGAATACAACAACGGTGCATGGGAAATATATCATTACAATGATGATAAACAGGCGCAGGAAGGGCAACATGATGAAGAGCGTAAAGAGGAACTAAGCACCTCAGAACTTTATGCCAATCTGTTGCAGGAATTTCTTCCGCTCAATTATCACGCAACAAAAAAAACACCGCCAGAGCCTTTCGGCAAACCGGGTAAAAAATTCTTCTTCGGATTATTTTGAAAATCTTATACGCCATACAGGGAACAGGTAACGGGCACATCAGCAGAGCCATTGAAATCATCCCTGAATTGCAAAAGAGGGGAGAGGTTGATATTCTCATCAGCGGTTTTTCGTCTGATATAAAATTACCTTTTGAGGTGAAGTATCAGTTTAAAGGAATGAGTTTTGTTTTCGGAAAAAAGGGAGGCATCAATTATTTTCAGACCTTGAATAAAAACAGACTGAGAAGGTTTTACAACGAAGTAAAAAAAATGCGCGTGAATGAATACGACCTTGTCATCAGCGACTTTGAACCTGTTACGGCATGGGCTTGTTTTCTTGCTGAAAAGCCTTGTATCGGTTTAAGCAATCAGGCGGCAGTGTTAAGTAACAATGCACCGCGTGCAGAAGAAGATGATACACTCGGAAAATTAGTGCTGAAATATTATGCACCTGTTTCTGCTTCCTATGGTTTTCATTTTCAAAGGTACAATGCAGATACTTATACACCTATCATTCGCAAAGAAATACGGGAACTGAAAACCAAAGATGAGGGACATTACACCGTTTATCTTCCGGCCTACAGCGACAAAAAAATTATCAGGAGGCTGAGTTATTTCTCTCATGTGCGTTGGGAGGTTTTTTCAAAGCACACCAAAAAAGCTTATGTCAAAAACAATATTCTCATTCGCCCGATTGTGAACGAACTGTTTATGGAGAGCCTTGCCACCTGCCAAGGAATAGTGTGCGGTGCAGGTTTTGCAACTCCAAGTGAAGCACTATTCCTGAAAAAGAAACTCATAGTTATTCCCATGAAAAAGCAATACGAACAACAATGCAATGCTGAAGCGTTAAAGCAAATGGGCGTTGCCGTGATGAAATCATTAAAGAAAAAGCATCGCCCTGTTCTTGAATCCTTTCTCAAATCAAGCAGGATAGTGAAAGTGGATTACCCTGATAATGTTTCAGAAATTATTGTTGAGATATTCCGTAATCATGCGCCCGGACTAAAGATTAAAAAATTAAGCAGGGCTGCATAAATTAAAATGCTCCCGTTCACATTCCCTTAACGCATTAGTAAGAATCAAATAATCTGAAATTTATTCTGTGGTGAAGTTGCAGGAATAGTTTTGCGCCAACTAAAAACTAAAAACAAAATGAACACGAAGTCTCTCGAATTCAACTTAAAAACAAATTTATCATGAGAAAAAAACTATTACTTGCGGCAGCACTATTTGTTGCCACCGTTACCAGTAATATCGCAGCCAACATTACCGTTACAGGCGATATTACCACCAACACCAACTGGACAAACGGCAACGTTTATTTGTTAAGCGGTTGGGTGTATGTAAAAAACAACGCGGTACTTACCATTCAGGAAGGAACTGTAATTAAAGGAGAAAAGCTAACACAGGGCACGCTTATTATTGAGCGCGGTTCAAAAATCATGGCAATAGGAACTCCTAACCAGCCTATTGTATTTACTTCAGACCAAAATCCAACAGCGCGTTCTTATGGCGATTGGGGTGGCCTTGTTATCTGCGGAAAAGCAAATAACAACCAGCCCGGAGGCGAAGCCGTTATTGAAGGCGGTGTAGGCTCTTATTATGGTGGTGGTTTAACACCCGATGATGCCGATAACTCAGGAATACTGCAATACGTGCGTATTGAGTTTCCCGGAATTCCTTTTCAACCTAACCAGGAGATCAACGGTCTTACCTTGGGTGCAGTTGGGAGCGGAACTATTATCGAGAATGTACAGGTTTCTTATTCAGGCGATGACTCGTATGAGTTCTTCGGTGGAGCAGTAAACGCAAAACGCCTTGTTGCTTTCCGCGGCTGGGACGATGACTTTGATACCGACAACGGTTTCCGCGGGAAACTGCAATACGGTGTATCACTGCGTGACCCTAACTCTGCTGACCAAAGCGGTTCAAACAGTTTTGAAAGCGATAACGATGCTACCGGAACTGCCGGTGTACCGCAAACACATCCTGTATTTTCTAACTTCAGC
>CAMDBK010000011.1 GCA_945889235.1 Chitinophaga pinensis | reverse complement strand
GTTTTGAAATTTATGATTTCTATAACGGTGTTACATTAATTCAAAGCGGTGCGTCTAACACCTATACAACAAGCAACCTTCCTTCTGTAAATGATATTACAGTGATCGCTACAAACTTTACCTGTGTTGGACCGGCAAGTAATAATAGTGTTACACAGGTCATTCCAGCAGATCCTATTAATGCCGGAAACGATTTTGCAATTTGCATTGACGGAGGAATTTATACACCAACAGGTTTTACGCCTGCCGGAGGAGTTTGGACAGGAACCGGAGTAACCAATGGTGCAACAGGTGATTTCAATCCTGCCACTGCGGGCGTAGGAGTATTTGATATGATTTATTCATACACCAATGTAACAGGATGTGTTTCTAAAGATACGCTGAAAGCCACTGTTAATGATATTCCCGATGCAGGGGCAGGTAATGATGTTGCTGTTTGCCTTGGAAGTTCAATTCAACTGAATGCAAGCGGAGGCGGAAATAATTTTCTGTGGTCGCCTGCAACAGGCTTAGACAACGCAACAATTTTCAATCCGGTTGCTTCGCCAATTGTGAATACAACCTACACTGTAACTATTACCAACAGTTTTGGTTGTGATAATACCGATGACATAACAGTTACAGTTGACCCTGTTCCAAGCGCTTCATTTACTGCCGGAAATGAGTGTGATGATGATGCCGTTTCTTTTTCCAACACATCAACACCTGCGGTTGGTGTTACTTACGATTGGAATTTTGGTGACGCAAGTACATCAACACTTTCAAATCCATCACATCTTTATGGCAGTGAAGGAAATTATGTTGTTCGCCTTGTAGTTACACTTGGAAATTGTTCTGATTCTGCTTCAACAACTGTAACAGTTTATCCGCGTCCTGATGCATTTTTTATAGCCAATCCAACAGTGGGAAATTTTTTAAATAACGAAATAAACTTCACGGATGCATCTACGGGAGCAACCCAGTGGAACTGGATTTTTGATGACGGAACTTTTTCATCTTCAGAAAACCCCAATCACTTTTATCTTGATACTGGATTGCATCCTGTAATTCTGATTGTCTCAAATGATTTCGGCTGCAGTGACACAGCTGATGGTTCAATTCGTATTGACCCGTATCTGACTTTTTATGTCCCTAATGCGTTTACACCGGATGGAGATGGAATTAATGATGTTTTCTTCGGCTATGGTGAAGATATTTACAATTATGAAATGCGGATTTTTACCCGCTGGGGACCACAGATATTCAACTCTTTTGATAAGTCTATTGGTTGGGACGGAACTAACCAGCTGACAGGAAAACCGGTACCTCCGGGAGTTTATGTATATCGTTTTTTAATAAAAGATGTGCATGGAAGAAGCTATTCCGAAATCGGAAGAGTTAGCGTAGTGAAATAATATTCTGTTATTTTTTCAGGTATTCCAGAAAGGTAAAAGCGTATTGATTTTTTTCATCGGGCTCGCGATAGTCACTCGCAACTAATTGCCATTTGCTCTCATCCACTTCCGGGAAATATGCATCGCCTTCAAATGAATGGTGAATACGTGTGAGATAAATTTTATCTGCAACAGCAAGGCTTTGCCTGTAAATATCAGCACCACCAATAATAAAAGCCTCATCATCATTTTTTACTTTGCTTATTGCATCTTCAATTGAATTGGCGAGCAGACAGTTTTCAGGAATTACTAAACTCCTGTTTTTTGAAATAATAATTGTAGTTCGTTTTGGTAAAACACCTGTTGATTCAAATGTTTTGCGCCCCATGATAATATGATGTCCCAGCGTTTTACTTTTAAAGAAATTCATGTCGGCAGGAAGTTTCCAGATAAGTCTGTTGTCCTTCCCGATTACGTTATTTTCTGCCGCGGCAACTATAAGAGATACTAACATGAACTAAACAGCTACAGCCGCTTTAATGTGAGGATACGGGTCATAATTCTCCAGCGTGAAATCATCAATCGTAAACCCAAAGATATCTTTCACGGCAGGATTTATTTTCATAGTCGGTAGTTTTTTTGGCTCACGACTCAGTTGTAATTTTGTTTGTTCAAGGTGGTTGGAATACAAATGAGCATCACCAAAGGTGTGAACAAAATCACCGGGCTTTAAATCACAGACCTGCGCTACCATCATGGTCAGCAATGCATACGATGCAATGTTGAAAGGTACTCCAAGAAAAATATCTGCACTGCGTTGATATAGCTGGCAACTCAGTTTTCCTTCGGCAACATAAAACTGGAACATCGTGTGACAAGGCGGTAAAGCCATTTTATCCACATCTGCAACATTCCATGCGCTCACAATCAATCTGCGTGAATCAGGATTTTTCTTAATCATGTTAATCAGGTTGGTAATCTGGTCAACTTTTCTGCCGTCAGGGGTTGGCCACGAGCGCCACTGGTAACCGTAAACAGGGCCAAGGTTTCCGTCTTTGTCTGCCCACTCATCCCAAATGGAGACATTGTTTTCTTTCAGGTATTTTATGTTGCTGTCGCCCTTCAGAAACCAAAGTAATTCGTGAATGATAGCACGTGTATAAAGTTTTTTAGTGGTCAGTAACGGGAATCCTTCTTCAAGGTTAAAGCGCATCTGATAACCAAAAACACTTTGTGTTCCTGTTCCGGTACGGTCACTTTTTTTTGTGCCGGTTTCCAGCACGTGTTTCATCAAATCGTGATATTGTTTCATCTTATCTTAAATTACAAATCACAAAAAACAAATGTCAAATAAACTACAATTCTAAAAAAACAAAATACAAATAGTTGTCTTCTTTTTTAGAATTTCAAAATTTGGTTTTTATTTGTTTTTTGATTTTTGTTTTTTGGTTTTTATTCTTTTGATTTTTTGTTTGTTGATCTGATTGCTTCTTCCAGCATGTCCCACATTTCTTTAGGTATATGGCTGAACATATTGAATTCTCCGCCACCATACAACCACTCTCCGCCATCAATTGTAACAACATCCCCGTTTACGTAAGAAGAAAAATCTGAAACAAGGTAAGCCGCAAGATTTGCCAGTTCCTGTAATTCTCCATAGCGCCCGAGCGGAATTTTTGTTTTCGGGTCCATCATCTTCGCCACTTCAGCCGGGAAAAGCCTGCTGAAAGCCCCTTCGGTAGGAAATGGTCCGGGAGCAATTGCATTCAAACGAATTCCGTTGCGTCCCCATTCTGCTGCTAATGAACGTGTCATTGCAAGTACTCCTGCTTTCGCCATTGCTGAAGGAACAACATATCCTGAGCCTGTCCATGCATAGGTTGTTACAATGCTGAGTACAGCACCTTTTTGTTTTTCGGCAATCCATTTTTTACCCAAAGCAAGTGTGCAGTTGTATGAACCGCGCAACACAATATCCACTACGGTATCAATGGCGCGGTGGCTTAACCGTTCAGTCGGGCTAACAAAATTTCCTGCTGCATTATTTACGAGCACATCAATCTTTCCGAATTTTTCAATTCCGGCATTCACCATTTTTTCTACTTCATCATAAATGCGCACATCACATGAAAGACCAAGAACAGTTCCTCCTGCTTCTTCCTGCAATTCTTTTGCTGCCTGTTCTATCACAGGAAGTTTTCTGCTCGCAATAATTACGTTTGCACCCAGTTGTAAAAAATATTTGCTCATCGCTCTGCCAAGCCCTGTACCGCCTCCGGTAACTAAAATGGTTTTTCCTTTCAGCGCATTGTCGCGCAACATTCCTTCGTTATACATAGTGTTTGTTTTGGGATTTAGATTTGACAAAGCTAAAAAAACTATACTTTTGATTCTATAGTTAGAAGGTTAGAAAATCAGAAAGTTTTGAACGTTTATGAAAAGAACAATCATTTTAGTAGTGCTTGCTTTTTTTGTGTTTGAATACAGTTCAGCCCAAAACAAAGCTGCGTTTGATAGTTACAACAAACGGAATAAAAATTCACAGCGTGCCATGCACATAACCTTAGGTAGCTGGGCGGTAGCAAATTTTGCAACAAGTCTTGCGCTGATGGATAATCATGATGCGCCCTACAACAAATATTTTTACCACATGAATATCTACTGGAATGTGGTGAATGCAACCATTGCAGGGTTTGGCTTAGCGCACGTATATAGAAAAGATTTTGATAATTATGACTTGCTTACATTAAGCAACGGACAGGAAAAATTAGAGAAAATGATGCTGATGAATGCTTGTCTGGATGTTGGTTATATTGTTACCGGAAGTTTACTGGATTATTATTCTTACAAAGTTCAGAAAAACTCTGATTTGATGGATGGATACGGGAAGTCAATAGTTTTTCAGGGAGCATTTCTGTTACTGTTTGATACCTCGTTTTATTTTATTTATAAAAGCAATTACAAACGCTTTTCAAAAATGAGTTACTCCATGTCGGCAACGCCTTATGGGTTGGGTTTTAAAATGGTGTTTTAAAAATTGACAATATGGTTTGTCAATTCCTTTGCAGTTCTTCTTTTGTTGAATAAATTTGTTCCCATTATGAAAACTTTCACACTTCTGCTTTTTGTTTTTTGTTACACTTCAGTTTCAGCTCAAACTGAAATAACTACCGATACCATTTACAGTGACAAAACTCCGGTTTCGTTATTGAAAAAATTCCAGACTGGTTATATTGCCTATTCTTTGGACGGGAAACAGAGGCTTATAAGCATTAAGGAAAACTACTACAAGTTTGCAAACGGGTTAACTGCTTATCCCGATGTAACGGTGCGTTCAGCAGAGAAAACAATTGAAGTAATCACTGCCAATGGACTGTTTGATAAAAATGGTTTGAAAGAAAATCAGGTACAGAAATTTGTGAAAAAATATTCAGCGCCACTTCCTGTTCAGCAAATCAGTCGAGAGAAACGCGAAGAAGTAAATCCTGAAATACGATAAAATGAGGTTTGTCTCTGCCTTATTTCTACTTGTGCTTATTTCCGGAAAGCTGATTGCACAAAGCTCTTATAACTCTACAAACTTTACATGGGAAAAGGCAGCAGTGCTAAACTTTTCAGACACAAACCCTGACTGGGAAGTTTCTCTGCAAAACCTTGAAGTACCTGCTCCCGGAAGCCCTTCGTATCGCGGGCAACTTCGCGCGATGAAAGCAGAGATGCGAAAAAAATATCCTGTAAAATCTGCGGACTATCCTTCTTCATCTTTTAAAACTGATTCTATTTCACCGGTTATTATTGGTAAAAATTTTGAAGGAAATATTGCGCAGAACAGTATTCCTAATGATAACGACATGGCAATTTCTGATTCCGGTATAATTGTTTCCGTTATCAATTCCAGAGTTTTAATTTACGATACCAACAATGACACTATTTTAAAAGTAAAATCGTTGGGTTCATTTGCTACAAGCCTGGGTACTATTGATACAAAGTTTGATCCTAAAATGGTTTACGACCCTGATGCCGATCGTTTTATTATGGTTTTTCTTAACGGTTCTACCTTTCAAAAAAGCAAAGTAATTGTTTGTTATTCGCAAACAAATGATCCTATGGGATTATGGAATGCCTATGCTCTGAGCGGCAATCCGCTTGGTAATGATACATGGAGTGATTATCCGGTTATAGGAATTTCAAACTCAGATTTATTTATCGGCATCAATACATTTACCAATGGTTCATCCAATAATTCAGGTTTTAAAGAAACCTGTTTGTGGCAAGTTGGTAATGCCGAAGGCTACAACGGAGCAACACTCAACACAAAGTATTACCATGATATTCTTTTGTCAAATGGAATTAAGGCAATCTTCAATATCTGCCCGGTAAAAGGTGGCACAAAACCTTATGGTCCCGATATGTTCCTGCTTTCAAACCGTGCTACAAATTACGACAGCGATTCAATTTTTATGCTTCATGTTACGAATAACATTGCAAGTTCTTCAGCTTCACTTGACATCAAATTCTTACGCTCTTCAACACATTATTTACTTCCCCCTGAGGCACACCAGCAAGGCACCAACACCTTTGATACGAATGACAACCGTATACTGGGCGCATTTTACGAGAATGATGTTATACAATTTGTGCAGGAATGCCTGAACGCAACAACAGGGCTGGCTGGGATTTATCATGGCTTTATTGAAAACCCTCAAAGTGAAAATCCAAATGTGCGCGCAACAGTTTTGGGCGATAATATTCTGGACTTTGGCTTCCCGAATATTTCTTATTCAGGTCGTGACCACCGCGACCAGGAAGCTATAATTACGTTCAATCACACTTCTCCTGTTGATTTTGCTGGGTTTTCATATATGTATTACACCAACGAAGGTGAATATTCTGCTCCTGTGAAAATAAAAACAGGTGATAATTATGTTGATGCTTTTGGTGACGGAGATTATGAGCGCTGGGGCGATTACAGCGGCTCACAGCGTAGATACAATGAGCAGGCAACAGTATGGGCGGTAGGTTCTTTCGGAACATCAGCTAAGAAAAATGGAACCTGGATTTCTGAATTAATGAGTACGGATTCTATTCGTCCTTCGGAATATCCTCCGCTTGCAATAAGCGTTTATCCAAATCCCACTATTGATTATGTTACACTGAATTTCAACATGGAAAAAACTGCTGCTATATCGGTTGACTTATATGATATGAACGGAAAAAATGTGATTTCTCTTTTTCAAGACCAGGCAAAATTCGGGCAGAATATTTTTACTTTTTCAACTGCTCCATTGGCTGCTGGAATTTATTTTGCAGCTATAACCAGTGAAGAGAAAATTATTTACAAACAAAAAATTGTAAAGGCTGCAAGGCCTTATTAATTACATGACAACAAAAGAAGGATTTGATTATTTCAGCTGGGTAGTATTGCCGCTTATTATTTACCTGGCGCGGATGACAGACGTTACGCTTGGAACGCTGCGCATTGTTATGATTTCAAAAGGCAAACGAAAAATTGTTCCTGTTATCGGCTTTTTTGAGGTGCTGTTGTGGCTGATTGCAATCGGACAAATTATGCAAAACCTGAGTAATGTTATGTGTTATTTTGCATGGGCTGCAGGCTATGCCACCGGAACATTTCTCGGGCTTACGCTTGAAGAAAAATTAGCTATTGGAACACAGGTTATCAGGCTTATCACCAATAAAAACTGTGATGAGTTTCTTGAAGAACTTAAAATAGACAAACACGGCTTTACCGTTGTTGATGCACAAGGCGCCAAAGGCCCTGTGAAAATTATTTTTATAGTAGTGGAACGTAAAAATGTAAAAACGTTATCAGAAAAAATTCAGCGATTATTGCCAAACTCATTTTATTCTGTAGAGGATATACGGGAAACAAGTTCAGGTGTTTTTAATGAAACAAATACACGCAAAATTAATTTTGCAAGAGTGTTGCTGCCGTTGAGAAAAGGGACTTAGTCCGGCTTCTTAAATTTTCCCGCTTTAAAAAAATATTTTTTGTAATAAGGCTCTGAAAGGTCGCTGATAATAACTCCTGCTTGTGTTGTGGCATGGGCAAATTTTCCATTCTGAAGGTAAATGCCAACGTGCGAAATTTGCCCTTTTCTGATTTTAAAAAAAAGCAAATCACCTTCTTTAGCTAATTTTATTTTTACAGGTTTCGCGTGCTGAAAAATATCGCGCGAACCGCCTTCTAATGTTATGCCGTAAACTGCCCGATAAATTTTATCCGAAAACCCTGAGCAGTCAATTCCTTTACCCGTTTCACCTCCGTAACGGTAAGGCGTATCAAGCCATTTATAAATTTCAAAGTACAATAGTTTGTTTACACAGCTATCAACATTAATGCCTTTGAAGGTAAAATAATTTACTGCTGCAAGGCTGTCTGTTGCTTGTGTTTTTGCGGCAGGTGGATTTTGTGCCGAAACAATTGTATTAATTATAAGAACTAAACCTATACAGCAACTTATTTTTTTCACGAGCTAAAAATACAACCTCTGTGTATTCAGTTTACAAAGAATAAATTTGCACTGCATAATTATAGAATGGGAAGAATTACAAAATTGATGTTTGCGGGAATAGTCCACCCTTTTACCAAATGGGCTTTGATTGTAGTTGCGGTTTTGCTTTTTACCGTTACTACTTATCTGATTCTTTCACATTTTCATCCTGATTTTACGAAAACAGAAACGTTGAAACAATTAATTTCAGATTTCAATTTTTCAGATTTTCTTTTGTTTGCGGTTGTCGGTTTTCTTGCGCAAATGGTTGATGGTTCACTTGGAATGGCTTATGGAATAAGTTCAACAACCTTTTTATTAAGCTTAGGATTGCCACCTGCTTCAGCCAGTGCAAGCGTGCATGCTGCTGAAGTTGTTACATCTGGAGCTTCAGGGCTTTCACACCTCAAATTTAAAAATGTAAATAAAAAATTATTCAGGTTACTGGTTGTTCCCGGTGTAATTGGTGCTATAACCGGAGCTTATATTTTGAGTTCAGTTGACGGAAAAATATTCAAACCTTACATTGCCGCCTACCTGATGATAATGGGATTGGTGGTTGTTTATAAAGCATTGCAGAAAAATATTGTAAAAAAGAAAACTAAAAATCTTGGTCCGCTTGCATTTGCAGGTGGCTTGCTGGATGCAATAGGTGGAGGAGGCTGGGGACCTGTTGTTGTTTCAAGTCTTTTAACTGACGGGAGAAACCCGCGCTATACAATTGGCTCGGTAAATCTTGCAGAGTTTTTTATTTCGCTAGCAGGAGCAAGTACGTTTACTTTTCTGCTGGGAATTGATAACTGGATAGTTGTTGTAGGATTAATGACCGGAGGAGTTTTTGCATCACCTTTTGCAGCTTATTTATGCCAGAAAGTAAATAACCGTACGCTGATGTTGATTGTTGGCTTTGTAATAATTCTTCTTAGCCTGAGAACACTGATGATTTCTTTTTAAAAATCAAATCGCAAATTTAAAACTCACCGTTTTATTTTCTTTCAACGGATTGTAGGTGCGTTCAATAAACTGAACAAGATTAGTATTATCTACTAATACAACAGTTGAACAAACTGTTCCGTACGTTTCACTTTTAATAAACATGGATGAAACTAATTTTTCAATTTCATAGGGTACACCTGTTGATGGAAGCTCACTGTCCTCAGCATTTTGCTCATTATGCAGCGCATCAAATAATTCACCAGCTTGAAAGTTTTTATTGCTTATAGTTTCTGCAACAGCTGTTTTTCCGCGCACTAATTTTTTCCAGGGAGTATCAAGCAATGCATTACTCAAGCCATAAAAACCATTGTCTAGCTTTTTTGTTTTCGTCTCAACATTTGAAAAGAAACAAACCTCATTTAAGTCACCAACTATAAGGTTAAAACCATTATAATTATTTGTGTTTTTAAGATTATTCAAATATACAGAAGGGCTCATTGTACCAATCAAAAAATCACTGACCAATGCACCGCGTGAAGGCGCATCTTTTCTAAATGATTTAGGGTCTCGGTAATTAGTAATGAATGAAAATTTGCCTTGTTTAGTTATTCCTAGCCAGGTGCCTCCATGTTCTAAATCTCTACCTGCAAGTAAATGTGGTTGGTCTTCCCAGAAGTGTGCTGATTCTGTTTTTCGGGAATAAAATTCATCACGATTGGCTGCAATAATCAGCTTGTAATCAGGATGTGATTTATAAGAAAAAATGTTCAGGCACATAGTTTTCCCCTCTCCTTTGGAGAGGGCAGGGTGAGGCTACTTTTTCTCGAAATTCAATGAAGCAGAGTTAATGCAATAACGCATTCCTGTTGGGTTAGGGCCATCATTAAATACATGTCCGAGGTGTGCTCCGCACTTAGGACATTTTACTTCCGTGCGTGGATAACCAATTTCATTGTCCGTACTTTTTTCAACATGACTTCCGGGTACAACATCATAAAAACTTGGCCAGCCCGAACCTGAATCGTATTTTGTTTCGGATGAAAAAAGTTCATAACCGCAGCGTACGCATTTATACATTCCCTCTTCGTGATTATTCCAGTATTTACCTGTAAAAGCACGCTCGGTGCTGCCTTCGCAGGTAACAGCGTATTGTTCAGGAGTAAGTACTTTCTTCCAGTCTTCCTTTGTGCTGGCAGTTTTAGTAGTTGGATTTTTAGATATTTCTGTTGATGTTTGTGAACAGGCACTGATGCTGATACAAAGCATCACAACTAATGTATTGAAAAATGTTTTCATTTTATAAAATTAGTAAATCAGGATTTCTTTGAAGCCTGTAAATTAAGGCAACCTTTAACTATCAAGTATTGCGCCAAAAGATAGGTCACCATAATTATTATTCGTGCATAAGGAAGTTCTCCATTATAAATAAATTTATTGATAGCAATAGTTGAATCTGATGACATGAAAATAATAGCGCCAAGCAGTACATTAGTATAACTTTCACTATATACACTTCCTTTTCGCAAAGCAGCTGAAATACCCATTGACGTAAGAATAATTGTATAAACAGCTACCGGAATTACCATTTCATTCAGATACGGAAATACAGCTGAAAAAAGTATAGTAGAAAAAAATAAGAATGGTAAAGCAAAAAGAAATGTCAAGGAAAAACTTCTTTGCTGTGGTTTTGATTTTATGTTTTCATAAAACGCAAGTATGTAAAAGATATGGGCAATCAGGAATGAAACCAGTCCCGGCAGAAAACAAGATGGAAACATCAGAAAAACATCACCGCCCCACGAAAAGACAAGCGCAGCCTGTATCTTCTTGGCGAAAGAAGTGTAATCGCTTTCCGTTTCTAAATAAAAATAAACGGAAAGAGCAATCATCAATGTTGGTTTTATAAGGTAGCGCAATAGCTCAACTTCAAAATATTCAGCAACAATTTCTGTGCTGCAAAGAAGAGCATAGAGAAAGAGAAGGTTTTTGTTTTTCATAAAATTTAAAACTTAAAGTAGAACGAAGGCTTAACCATAAAATACCAAACCGCTTCACCCGGTTTATCAAGGTAATTCAATCGCCACGTAAAATCAATACGTGATATTTTAAAAATATTTTCAATACCAAAACCAACTTCATAATAAGGCTGGTTCATGGTTTTGGTGATTTCAGGAAACAGATAAACCTTCTGATTGTTAGCTGCGGTAAGTGTTCCGTAATACATTTTCCCGAAAATAAATTCGCGCCATTTTAGTTTATTAATCAGCGGAAGACGATTAAATAATAATCCTTCAAAATGGTGCTCAGCCTGAACAGAAACAAACTGATCGCTGACAAATTCAAGATAGTTAAGCAGGTTAAAAGCCACATCATCATTCAACACCAACTGATTGGCAACAGGCGTTTGCAGAAAAGGGTAGGGCAGTGTTCCCCATATTTTACCCACTTCAATTCTGTAAAGCAGAAAACCTAATTTATTCATTCTAACAGTGTGTTCCAATCGCAGATTAAGTTGATGCGAATTAAAATCTCCGTCACCAAAGTTCCTTATCCCCAACGTGTATTCAGCAGAAATAACTGGGTGTTCAGGCACACGCACACCTTTTATACCATTGCCATATTTAGCAGAAAGATTTTTATCTCCTTTTGAAAAACGCACAGAAATTTTTACTCCTCCCATTGTGTAATCCTTCGCTACCATTTTATAATTGTTGTGCAGAAATTTGAAATCATAATTACCGTACGAAGAAATGTTTCTTCTGAAAACGCCTGCCCTTGTTGTAAATCCGGTGAACCATTGCCGTTCAAGATACAGGTTCTGTTCGTCAATAAACATGCGGTTATTGAGTTGCTGTGTTCGTATCAAAGATGAAAGAACGTGGTCAAGCGGAATAGTGTTGATGCTGCGTCCGGGCTGCTCAATATCGTGTTTCCATGATGCGCCAATCATATTGCGTTTATTGTCTTTGCGGTCGAAATAATATTCTGCTTCCACCAGGTATTTCCAGCGCTCATCTTGTAAACCATAAGCTGCGTATGCTTTCATTTTCAACGCACCATCAAAAGCGCGAATGTTTCTGAACCCAAGTTTTAAGCGTGAACCTTCCAGATTATTGTAACTGTAAAACGAGTACAAATCACCGATATCAAAGCTTTTCCAGGGCAGCCAGCCTGAAGCGATTGTAGTAACAGAATTTTTCAACGCACGGAATTTTGGTAACGACTCCAGCGTGTCAGTCATTTTAAAAATTCCTTTTTCTTCTTTGTTCAGGGCTTGTCTGCGCGCTAAATCCCAAAACCGTTCATCACGGTTTGCAGCATTTTCATCAATAATTATTTTGTCAATTCCTTTGTAGAAATTCTTCTCATGCGGTTCATTCACCCTTACAGAGCGGAACTCAGAAGTATTTCTCCCGAAAAAACCTGCAATGTCTTCACGGTTTTCAACTACGGTGAAATCTGCAAACACCTGATTTATTTTAATCATCCAATGCTTTCCGTCAACAGGCGCAAAGGTTTGCCGCACCTGATAATTACGCACATAATTTACATTGGCCTCAATGCTGAATTCAAGGTCAATTTGTTTCACCGCAAATGTGGTATCATGAATAAGCATCTCGCCACGGAAAGCAACATCGCTTTTCACCTTCGGTACAAAGTGGATTTTATAACACCGCATTCCATCAATGAACAAGCTATCTTCAAGATAAAAGCGGTAATTACTTTTGTAGTGATCGTTAATGGGACTTGGGAAACTTTTACCAAGTATCACCACATAGTTTTCATACACATTGGGATGAACATACATGTCCTCAACAAAGCGTACAATTTTTGGACCTTTCAATCCAACCGATCTGCGACCTTTTACAAATTCCTTTGCTGCCTCCGGTGATTTCCGGTGATAATAATCGGAGATAGATTCAGTGAAAAGCAACGGAAGATAGGTAACGCCTTTATCAGTTGTGCTGGCATTTTTCCAGATAAAATCAAAAGGTTTTAACAGTAAATTCTTCTTTGTGTTTTCGGTAAAATGATTAAGGTCAAATTGTACTTTGTGATAAACTTCGTACTCGTATTCATCATATTCTTCAGGGTTATTCTGCGGTTTTGCAGCAATCATTTTTCTCAGAATTTCATAAGCCGGATTTTCACCCGGAAGAATAATTACTTCATCCAGATCATAATCATGCGAGACAAGAGAAATGTTAAGTTCCTGTGATTTAAAAGGTGTAATCGCAATCTTTTTTTTCAGGTAGCCAATTGCTGATACCGTGATTGAGTCAGTTTTAAGATTTGTTTCAATGTTGAAAAAACCGGTAGAGTCAGTTGTTCCACCTGTATGTGAACCGTTGAAGAGTATGTTCACATAAGGAAGTTGTTCACCCGAAATGCTGTCGCGCACATACCCCGAAACAACGGTTTGCTGCGCTATTGCAGAAACAGCAAGCAGTTGAACTAAAAATAATTGAAGCAGGGTTTTCAAGGAGTGCAAATTTATTAATAAAGCCCTTCGACTACGCTCAGGGTTAAACAACATTATATCAGTTTAAATTAGTGTAATCTGTGGCAAAAGAATTCTAATGCGTAATTTGGGCTTAGTCAGTGTCATCTGCGTTGCATTAACTCCTTACCTTTGCCGCCCATGAATTTTAAATTCACTGCTAAAGATTATTTGAAAATCAATTCCCATGCTGCCTTCGGCAGCAGTTTCAGGAATTGGTTTCGCCTGCACCGAGCAAATAATTTTGATGTTGATTTTCGTTTTTTGCCTAAGATTTTATTCATCACGTTTAATATACTTTCTTCTACCCCTCTGCGGATTTATGAACGATTGAAGTATAACAAGAAGATTAAGAACGCAAGCGTAAAGCAGCCCTTGTTTATTCTCGGATATTACCGCAGCGGCACTACTTTTCTTCATTACCTGTTGTCTAAAGATCCGCGCTTTGCATACTGCGCTACGTATGAAGTTATGCTGCCTCATATTTTTCTCAGCAGCGGTAGTTTCTCAAGAAAAATAATGGGAGCAGCCCTGCCTGAAAATCGCCCTATGGACAACCTTAAAATGGGAGCTGATTTACCCAAGGAAGAAGAATTTGCCTTGGCATCTATTGGTGTTGAATCACTTGCTGCCGGTTATTTTTTTCCGAAACGTTTGCAGCAATATTTTGAGAAATACGTTTTGTTTACTGATGCTAAAGCCGAACAAAACTGGAAAAATAATCTCGATTATTTTCTAAAGAAGGTAAGCTATAAATACAATGAAAAACCATTGGTGATTAAGAGCCCTGCTAACACAGCCCGTATAAAACAGATACTGGAACTTTATCCTGATGCAAAGTTTATTCATATTCACCGCAACCCATATGAAGTCTATCTTTCTAATGAACGGCTGTATGAAAAAATCTTGCCGATGCTGGCTTTTCATAAAGTGGATAACAAAACAATGGAAGAATTTATTTTTAATTCTTATGCTGCTACTTACCGTAATTATTTTGAGCAGAAAGCATTGATTAAGCCTGAGAATTTGTTTGAGTTTTCTTATGATTATTTTACAGCCGACCCATTGAAAAACCTGAAAGCAGCATACACTCATTTAAGCTATGAAAACTTCAATGAAACCGAAGCGCTTATTAAAGAGGAATTGCTTAACTACAAAAATTACGAAACCAATAAATTTAATCTTTCACCTGAGTTGAAAGAGGAGATTTATAAACGGTGGCAGTTTGTTTTTCAAGCATTAAGCTACCCGAAATAAATAATATAACCTCAACTTAACAGCAGTGCTTTTATAATACCATAGCTTTGCAAAAATATATATATGTATCGTCTTTCTTTTATCCTTTTACTTTTCTGTTTTACTACAGCTACAGCGCAGCAAAAACTTACTTCCGACAAGAGTTTTGTTGTCATGTCTTACAACGTGGAAAACCTTTACGACACTATTAATGACCCTGATAAGGATGATGAGGAATTTCTTCCCGATGGAAAAAATAAATGGACATCGGAACGTTATCTGAAAAAGCTGGAACAGCTTTCAAAAGTTATTGCAGCGCCCAATGAAAAAAATCTTCCTGCTGTTATCGGTTTCTATGAAGTTGAAAATAAAAAAGTAGTGCAAGACCTTGCTGCCACTGCAAAACTGAAGAAAGGAAAATACACCGTGATAAATTATCCCAGCCCCGACAAGCGCGGAATTGATGTGGCAATGATGTACAGAAAATCTAAATTCAATGTGTTAAGCAGCAAAGCGCTGTATGTCCGTTTGCCCGAAGAACCGCCCTACCCAACCCGCGATATTTTAATGGTAAAAGGCGTAAGCGGAAAAACCGATACACTTTATTTTTTCTTTAACCATTGGCCTTCGCGCAGAGGCGGGGAAAATGAAAGCGAAAAGAACAGGATTGCTGCGGCAGGGGTTTTAAGAAAGGCTGTAGACTCAATTTCTGTTAATTCTCCTAATGCCAATATTATAATTATGGGTGATTTTAATGATTACCCAAACAACAAAAGTATCACTGAAACGCTTTCTGCTGATACGCTTTATAATGCCGGTAAAAAATCAGGTTTGTTCAATCTATGCTACAATTATGAAAGCAAAAACGAAGGAACTTTCAACTATAAAGGAGACTGGGGAATGCTGGATCAGTTTATTGTTTCTTATCATTTAATCAATAAAAAAAATGGCTGGCATGTTAATACCGATGCCGCAAAAATTCTGAAAGAAAACTGGATGTTATACTTCAATAAGGAAACGCAGGAAAGCAAGCCCAACGCTACGTATGGAGGCAGTAATTATTACGGAGGTTATTCAGACCACCTGCCTGTTTACATGGAATTGACGCAATAAATCTGTAATCAGTCTGCCGGAAAAAAGATGGGATGCTTCTCATTATATTTGCGCAGATAAAGAAACAGCAGGTCTTTCTTTTGTGACTTTTTAAGATTGCTGAATTCATCAAACAGGCGCTGATCGCGTTGAAGAATGTTTTCCATGTTTTCCTGAGTAAAATCAGTGGTGCGTCCTGTTTTATAATCAAGAATCATTTGCCGCGTTTCCTGGGTAGTACTTTGTGTAGGCCCCATTCCGTAGTATGGATTGTAAAATCCGGTATTCATATTATTGTAATACACTGTTATTGTAGCCAGAAAATGTGAAATACTTCCGAGGATAGAGATGCGGAAGAAATCATTTTCAACGCGAACAAAAATATTGTCGTTGCGCGAAAAGCCCCACACATTTTCGGTAAAAAGAGTACGCACTGTATCTTTCTCGTCTTTGTAAGTAAAAGTTTTATCATCCAGAATAGTGAGAAGAAATTCCGTATCGCTATGATTGAGATTACTGACAATGGAATTTTTTGGCAGAGGATTATTGTTTTTGAATTGCTCAAAATTGAGGTAAATACCTTCACGGAATTCAAAGCCGGGCGCGTATTGTATTACTTCCTGCGCAACGGTTTGTAGTGTTGCAAAAATGAGAAAAAAAAGCAGGGCAGGTGATTTCATTTCTGCAAAAGTAAAGAGAAGTTATTATTTAGCTGTTAGTTGATAGCTGTTGTCAAACACGTAAATAGTGTAATACCTAAATATTATATATGTTTGGAAAACGAAAAAAACTCTAAACATGATTAAAAAACAGTTACTCCAACTCTTTTCAGCACTGATACTATTCATTCCATTTGCAGGCATTGCGCAGGTATGCACACCCGACCCTGTTGTAATTGCTTCAGGTTATCACGGTGTTTTCCCTACGTTTAATCAGGGCGTTGTCAGCGGGGTAGTGGGCTTAAATTATTCGCAAACATTTACCATTTTTGCTCCTTCCGATACTGTTGTTTCGGGTTATACTGCAGAAATTGACAGCGTGCTTATTGACAGTATCGCCAATATGCCGGCAGGTTTAAGTTTGACCTACAGCAATAGCGACAGCATGTATTTTCCCAATGTAGCAGGCTGTTTTATTATCAGCGGAACAATAGCTGATACCGCAGGGCTTTATGTTATTCGCTTGTATGTTACTCCTTTTGGTATGGTTTACGCAACACCCGTTGGCGACCTTATGTTGCAAGATCTGGGAGCACAGCTCTGGTCAACATATAACTTACAGGTTAATGCCTGTGCCAATCTTCTTCCGGTTATAACCAATACAAACAATGAACTTGATTGCGGTTTAAGCGGGTATACTTATCAATGGTATCTCGACAGCGTAGCGGTTACGGGCGCCAACGGCCAAACGTATCAGGCAACTGCAGACGGTAATTATTATGTAGTGGTAACGGATGTAAACTCCTGCACGTTTTCATCACCGGCTCTTAATGTTGTTACCGGAATTGAAGAGAATACAGCGCTGCATTTCAGTATTTACCCTAACCCGTGCAACACCTATTTTACCCTGCAACTGAATACTGCATTTGCCATTAATAGCACTGTACTAAACGTTACTGATATTTCAGGAAGATTGGTTCACACCACAGGAATTAATAACCGTAAATATGAACTGGATATAACTGCTCTTGCCAAAGGCATTTATTTTATTACGCTGCAAAATAATGAGGGAGTATCTACGCGCAGGATTGAGATAATAAAGTAAATTGGTTTAGTAAGCGCATGGCAATAGTTTGCACCTGTCAAATTAAGATTTAAATTTGATATGGATTTGATTTCCAGCCTGCGTTTTTTTAACTAAACAAAAAATAATGAAAAAATTACTGACCATTTTATTATTTAGCATTTGCATAAATAATATCGCTTCAGCCCAAACCACGTTTCAGAAAACCATTGGAGGCACAGCGGATGATATTGGATATTCTATACAGCTGACTTCGGATGGAGGGTACATTGTTACCGGGGAGTCTAATAGTTTCAGTGGAGGCGAGGCTGATGTTTACCTCATCCGGTTTGATGCTGATGGTGATACCTTGTGGACAAAAACCTATGGTGGAACAGACAGTGATTATGGAAAATCTGTTCAGCAAACTGCCGATGGAGGATATATTATTGCCGGTTATACCAATAGCTTTGGTGCAGGTTACCAGGATGTTTATTTAATTAAAACCAATGCCAGCGGAGATACCTCGTGGACAAATGTATTTGGCGGAGCAGGCGGTGATTATGGATATGCTGTTGACCAGACTAGCGATGGAGGATATATTGTTGCCGGAGAAACCAATGGTTTTGGTGCAGGCAACGTTGATATTTATCTCATCCGCACCAATGCCGATGGTGATACCCTTTGGACAAAAACCTATGGCGGTTCAGGGTATGAGCTTAGCAATTCGGTTCAGCAAACTGCCGATGGCGGATATATAATCGGGGGACAAACCGACAGCTACGGGGCGGGTAACACTGATCTTTATCTGATCCGCACCGATGCCGATGGTGACACCTTGTGGACAAAAACCTATGGCGGAATAGGGTATGAGCTTGAATATTCGGTTCAGCAAACCACCGATGGCGGATATATTATTGCAGGCCATACCTTCACATTCGGAAGCAATGATGTTTACCTTGTTAAAACCAATTCTGCCGGAAATACCCTGTGGTCAAAAACCTATGGAGGAATAGATGTTGACCTTGGAAATTCGGTTCAGCAAACCACCGATGGCGGTTATATTATTGCCGGAAACACCTATGCTTTTGGTGCAGGTAGCTGGGATGCTTATTTAATAAAGACCGAGGCCGATGGAGATACCTTGTGGACAAAAACCATTGGCGCAGCTGATGATGACAGGGGCAATTCTGTTAAACAGACTGCGGATGGCGGGTACATTATTACCGGACATTCCCAAAGTTTTGGTGCAGGATATCACGATGTTTATATGATTAAGACCGATGCTACCGGAAACAGTGGGTGCAATCAGGAAAACCCGCCAACCCTTGTAACCACAGCAGCAACACTCGTTTCATCTACAACAACTATCACTGCTCCTTCAGCAACCATAGTAACGGGAACTGAAACTGTTACTGATCGAAACACCGGAACGGTAACTACCCTTTGCACCATCGTTGGCAGCTATGAACCCGCAGGCAGTGATTTATTTTCTGTTTACCCTAACCCGTGCAACACCTATTTTACCCTGCAACTGAATACTGCATTTGCCATTAATAACACTGTACTAAACGTTACCGATATTTCAGGAAGATTGGTTCATACAACAGGAATCTATAACCGTAAATCTGAACTGGATATTACTAGTCTTACCAAAGGCATTTATTTTATTACGCTGCACAATAATGAGGGAGTGGCTACACGTAAGATTGAAATTGTAAAGTAGATCGGTTCAGTTTATTTTTCTGCTACCGGAAATTTACTCATGTCCATGAAAAATATTTCCCATGTGTGGCCATCAAAATCTTCCAGTGTGCGTTGTTGCATAAATCCATAATCACGCATTTCACTTGGTTCGGTTGCGCCTGCTGCAAGGCCGTTAGTTACAATTTCATTTACCTTATCCACGTTTTCAACTGAGAGTGAAAACAGCGCTGCCAAATTATTTTTGGTGTCAGCAATGGGTTTTGTGGCGAAGTTTTTAAATTTTTCGGCAGTCATGAGCATTACAAAAATGTTCTCGCTCCATACCATGCATTTTGCTGTTGCGTCTGAAAACTGCGGGTTGTTTGTAAAACCTATTTTGGTATAAAGGTTCATTGATTTTTCAACATCGCTTACCACTAAATTTACAAATAGTTGTTTGGTCATTTTTTGTTGGTTTTTAGTTTGTGTTTATTGTGTTTGTCTGTTTGATTTTTTTGTTCTCCGATAGTGTTTGTGTTTTTAGTTGTTGAGTTGTTTATTGTTGCACCAAATATATCTAAAAAGTTCTCTAAACTTAAGCGAAGCGTTCAAATACCTCAATCAGTATTTTAACTCGTTCTTCCTTTGTGTAAAATATTCTCAGATTTTAAACCTTCCAACTATTATCTTTGCGCCCATGCAAGAAACCATTCTCATCCTTGATTTCGGTTCGCAATATACCCAGCTCATTGCCCGCAGAATAAGGGAATTGAATGTGTATTGCGAGATTCATCCTTACAATCATTTCCCTGAAATAACACCCTTTATAAAAGGTGTAATTCTTTCAGGAAGCCCTTTTTCAGTACTGGATAAAGAAGCCCCTAAACCTGATTTAAGTAAAATAAAAGGCAAACTGCCGCTGCTAGGTTTATGCTACGGAGCGCAGTATATAGCTCATGCTTTTGGCGGAAAAGTATTGCCCTCAAAAATCCGTGAATACGGAAGAGCCAACCTCTCGTTTATTGACCACCGTGAGAAATTATTCAATGATGTAAATGCCGGCTCACAGGTGTGGATGTCGCATGGCGACACGGTTTCGGATATGCCTACGGGTGCAAAGTTGATTGCCAGCACTGGTGATGTACATATAGCCGGTTATAAAATTGAAGGTGAACAAACGTATGCCGTGCAATTTCATCCCGAGGTAACGCATACCACAGCAGGGGGAATGCTTTTACGGAATTTTGTAGTGGATATTTGCGGATGCCATCAGCAATGGACACCCGTTTCGTTTATTGAAAATACCGTAGCCGAACTGAAACAGAAAATACAAAACGATAAAGTAGTGCTCGGGTTATCGGGCGGTGTTGATTCAAGCGTAGCGGCCATGTTGCTGCACAAAGCTATAGGCAAAAACCTGTATTGCATTTTTGTTGATAACGGATTATTACGCAAAAATGAATTTGAAAGTGTGCTGCATTCCTACGAAGAAATGGGGCTTAACGTAAAAGGTGTGGATGCCAAAATGGAATTCCTCAGTGAACTGAAAGGCATCAGCGACCCCGAGAAAAAACGCAAAACAATTGGCCGCGTATTCATTGAAATATTTGACAAAGAAGCCCACCTGATTGAAGAGGTGAAATGGCTGGCGCAGGGAACTATTTATCCCGATGTGATTGAATCCATTTCAGTAAAAGGGCCTTCGGCTACTATTAAATCGCATCACAACGTAGGTGGTCTTCCTGATTTTATGAAACTTAAAGTGGTGGAACCATTGAACACGTTGTTTAAAGACGAAGTGCGCAAAGTTGGGCGTGCCCTTCAAATCCCTGAAAATATTTTGGGTCGCCATCCTTTCCCCGGTCCCGGTTTAGCAATACGCATACTCGGTGATATTACGCATGAAAAAGTGCGCATTCTGCAGGAAGTAGATTACATCTTTATTAACGGTTTAAAAACAAGCGGACTATATGATTCGGTGTGGCAGGCGGGCGCAATTTTTCTGCCGGTGCAAAGCGTTGGCGTAATGGGTGATGAGCGCACGTATGAAAATGCCGTTTGTCTCCGTGCCGTAACTTCACACGATGGCATGACTGCAGACTGGTGTCATCTGCCGTATGAATTCCTTGGAAAAATGTCTAATGAAATCATTAACAAAGTAAAAGGCATTAACCGTGTGGTGTATGATATAAGTTCAAAACCACCCGCCACCATTGAATGGGAATGATAGTTGTAACGAAGTAGTACCATGAAATTGATTTTAAAAACTTTGCACCTTTGCGTCTTTGCGGTAATAGTCTCTTTTGGGGTTGTTCAAGCGCAAACCGTTGAAGTAACAAAGTCTACCCGCATCCAAAAAATTGAGGGCAAAGAATATTATATCCATAAAATTATAAAAGGACAAACGCTGTATTCAATCAGCAAAGCCTATAGTGTACTCATAAGCGATATAGTATTTGAAAACCCCGGAGCTGTTGACGGAATAAAACCCGATATGGAATTAAAAATTCCTGTAAAGGCCGGTGCTTCTGTTGTTGCAATCAAAGATAAACCGATTGAAATAAATGGAAAATACCGTGTACACGTTGTTGAAAAAGGGCAGACCATGTATGCGGTTTCAAGAATGTATAACCTTTCGGTTTATGAAATAATGCAGGCCAATCCCGGCATTGATGAGAATTTAAGTCTCGGACAAAAACTGAATATTCCTGTGCAGCAACTGATGAAAGAAGAAGAAACTGTTTACACAAAAGCCAATCTAGAAAATCTGGAAGACACTACTGCTTTGTTTTTTGATACCACCCGTATTAATGTGGTAATGCTACTTCCGTTTTATCTTGATAATAATAATACCAATCATCCCGATACTTCAGTAACCTCAAACCGCGAAAGCATTTACCCCAAATCACTGAACGGACTTGAGTTTTATGAAGGCGCTAAACTTGCTGTTGATTCACTTTCCAAAAAAGGAATTAAAGCAACTGTTTATGTCTTTGATATTCCTGATGATGAAGCGCTGGCAGGCGTTCTTGCCAAGCCGCTTCTTAAAAAAGCAGATATAATTATCGGTCCTTTTTATGGCAAACGGTTTGAAACGGTAGCCGCTTTTGCTCGTGAAAATAAAATTGCCTGTGTAAGCCCTGTTCTTAAAAAGAGTGATGTAACACAAAACAATCCTTTTGTCAGCAAGGTATTGCCCTCCGATGAAATTCAGTTAAAACAACTGGGCGATTATATCGGGCGCTGGAATTGCAAAAAGAATATCATTGTGTTGCATAATAGCGGTGATGAAGATTCGCTGCTGATTATAAAACTTACTGAAGGAATAAAAAACCGTTGTGACTCTGCAAAGTTTCATGTGCTGAACACAAAAGGTAAAAGCCTCCGGTTGGTTGATTCACTTATTCAGCCGGGCGTTGAAAACATTGTAATGGCCTTTTCAAAAGATGAAAGTTATGTAAGTAAATTAGTGTTGTTCCTTGAAAAGAAAAACACAAAACAACGCGTTGTTACATTATTCGGTTTAAACGAGTGGCAGGATTTTGAGAACATAGAAGTAGAATATTTTCAGAACCTGAATCTTCATCTGCCTGTTGATTTATTTGTGGATTACAACAGAAAAGAAGTGAAGAGTTTTCTGTCGCAATTCCGTGAGCGATACCTTGCAGAACCTGATAAGTACTCATTTCTTGGCTATGATGTAACACTATATTATATCCAAATGCTAAGTAAATACGGAAAAACATTTTACACCAAACCTGAAAGCATTCATGCTGTTGGTTTGCAAAGCAATTTTGATTGCAAAAAAATAAATGAAAATAGCGGACTGGAAAACCAGTGCACCTTTATTCTTAACTACAGCGATTACCGTTTGGTAAAAGTAAATTAAGTTATTCCTCAGCGTGAAATAAATGAAGGATACGGTGAGCCAGCGGGGCAATCATCACAGCGCTGATACTCAGAAAAGCCACACCACTGTAAAGCGCATAAAATGATGAGAATAGTTTTGCGCCATAGGTTTGCATAGTGTTAACAGGGCCCATTCCGGTAAGAATCATACTGGCATTCAGCAGCGCATCAATCCATGAAATACCTGCATAATGGTGATATCCCACAACGCCAATCAGCAATGAAAAAACAATAAGCAGTATTGAAATTGCTGCATATTTCAGTTGTCGCCCCACATAGTCAGTGAGCGGAAGCGGCTTTTCTTTTCTTTTTTCAAGTTTCATTGCAAAGGCTTTGTGCAAAGATATAATTTAGTGCCGTTAATATTTACAGATGAACAGATTATCAAAAGGAGAAATTGCTGATTGGCTCAGAGGTTTGCAAAGCAGAATATGCACTGCACTTGAAACTGCCGATGGGGCAGGCAAATTCAGTCTGGAAGAGTGGGAGCGGAGTGAAGGAGGAGGAGGAATTACCCGCATTCTGCAACAAGGTAATGTTATTGAAAAAGGTGGAGTAAATTTTTCTGCTGTCTCCGGAAAACTGCCTGAGAAAATTTCATCAGCACTGAAACTTCCGCCCTCTGATTTTTTTGCAACAGGTGTTTCTATTGTCATTCATCCGCATAATCCGTATGTGCCGATTATACACATGAATGTCAGATATTTTGAGACCAACTCTCTCTCCTTTGGAGAGGGGCGGGGTGAGGCCTGGTTTGGTGGCGGCATTGATTTAACACCACATTACATAAATCAACATGACGCAAAGTTTTTCCATTCTGCATTAAAGAATACCTGCGATAAATATGATGCAGCTTATTATCCTGAATATAAAAAGTGGGCTGATGATTATTTCTTTATTCCTCACAGAAGTGAAACACGAGGAGTAGGGGGAATATTTTTTGACCGCTTAAGTGAAGATGCAAACCATACAAAAGAAAACCGTTTTGAATTTGTAAAAGCAGTTGGAGAAACCTTTGCACCTGTTTACACAGAACTGATGAAACGCAACAGCGCAAAACCGTTTACTGAAAAAGAAAAACAATGGCAGCTTATCCGCAGAGGGCGCTACGTTGAGTTTAATCTGGTTTACGATAAAGGCACTAAATTCGGTTTGGATACCAACGGCAGAATAGAATCAATTCTGATGAGTTTGCCTGAGCTGGCATCATGGCAGTATAACCATATTCCTGATGCAGGAAGCGCGGAAGAGGCTACTCTTAAAATGTTGAGAAAAGGGATTGAGTGGGCTTAGTGAAATCCTGATACGAAAGTTTTTTTGTCACCCTGAGCGTAGTCGATATACTCATTACATCTAAGTGATATTCAATCTATTATGCAATATTAGTTACTTTGGTTGAAACCTGGTTAAATCGTGAACAGGGTTTCAATAAATTTATTTTTCACAATAATAACTATTTCAATTTAGATAGACGGATAGTTGATATCTATAAATCATAAACTCGATATCATCAATCCCTTAGATGATATGTGAA
>CAMDBK010000010.1 GCA_945889235.1 Chitinophaga pinensis | reverse complement strand
CATGAAAACATCTTCTGGAAAAGAAACTGCTTTCTCCATGAATAAATTGATGAAGGACATTCACGGAAAAGGTGAACAGAATGTGATTGAACAGCTTGCTATCCGCACGATGGCAAAAGCAATTTACACCACCGAAAACATCGGGCACTACGGTTTGGCATTTGATTTTTACACGCACTTTACCTCGCCCATCAGACGTTATCCTGATGTGATGGTGCATAGATTATTGCAACATTATTTAGATGGCGGCCAATCGGTGAACGAAGAGGAGTATGAAGAACAATGCGAACATTCATCTGCTATGGAAAAGCGAGCAGCAGAAGCCGAGCGTGCTTCGGTAAAATACAAGCAGGTTCAATTCATGATGGATAAAACCGGGCAGAAATTTGACGGAATAATTTCAGGCGTTACCGAGTGGGGTTTGTATGTTGAGCTGGCAGAAAATAAATGCGAAGGCATGGTTCGCCTGCGCGATATTGATGATGACTTCTACGTTTTTGATGAAGACAATTTCTGCATTACAGGAAACCTCAGCGGTGTAAAATATCAACTGGGTGATAAAGTTCGTGTGAAAGTAAAACGCGTGGATTTAGATAGAAAGCAAATTGATTTTTTGATGGTATTGGAATAAATTCAGTTGATTTTATTTATCTTTGAGAAACAAAATTTACAACATGACTTATCATTTAGAAATAAGAGAAACAGCTGAATCTAAACCTATCATTGACCATTTGCTTTCTTTAAAATATGTTAAGCTGGTTAAGCCTGAGAGAAAATCATTAAGTAAGGCAGAGATAGTAGAGGCAGTTAAAAAATCTGAAAAAAGCAAATCTGTTTCCTGGGCAAAAGCCAAAAAAGAAATAGCTTCGTGGAAATAAAAGAAATCATCATAACTGAGCATGCACTTCAAACTGTTCGTGATGAATTTGAATACCTGAAAGAGACTGTTTCCATTGACTATGCTCACAAATTCAGGGACGACTTTCCTGCACAGGTTGAAACAATCCTTCCCTTCTATCTGAAATATTCAGAGTGTAGATTTCTAGCTACAAGTAACAAAATATACAGGAATATAATCTGGGGCAGCTATCTGATTATTTTCAAAATTCTTGAAAGGAAAATTTTGGTTCTTGGGATTTTTCATACCCGTCAGAATTCAAAAAAAATTAAATCATTCAGGAGAATAAAGAAGTAAAATGTCTTATGTTTGTTCATAAACATTTTTTGTGCAACGCATTTTCTTATTACTGCTTTTCTCTTCAAGCCTAATTGTTTGTCATGCTCAAAATGATAGCGCAAAAACAAAATTAGCACTGATAGCCGGTGCAGGCAATTATGAATATTTTCATGCAGGAACTCATTTGCTTTTCATTGACAAGATATATTTTGAAACTTCATTAGGAATAAAACCTTGGGGGTTCAGGGCTAATCTTTATACAATGTTATGCCTGAATCTCGGTACAAAAATTTTGAAAAAACGGGAACAACCGAGATTTCTTGAGCCTTCATTTCACCTTAAAGCTGTTGCATGGTACTTTAACAATACCTATAATCGTCTTTTAGTTGTTGCATCAGGAGCAGAATTGAGATTATCATTTAGGCTTAGTAACAAATTTCAACTATTTGCAAATGGCGGAGTGGTATACAATTCCGTTCCTTATTACGAACGCAAAACGTATAGTGAGGTTGGGTGGCCAAAAGAATGGCAACCTTCATTCAGTTTACAATGTGCTTATTGGATAAAATGAAAAAAGTAATTGTTTTAGTTTTGGGTTGTGTTTTCTTTTTTTCCTGTGAAAAGGTAACTTATTACCCCGATGCTCCCATTAATTTTACAGGAACATTGCAAATGGCACACAGAGGCGGAGGGAATGACACACTGCGCGAAAACACTTATGAATCATTTACCAATGCAGTACAATTTATGGATGGCGTTGAAACAGATATTCAAATAAGCAAAGACAGGACAATATGGCTCTCTCATTCTTCAGATGTAATGAATTGTAGCGGAACCATTAATTGTTTTGTTGAAACACATGATGCTGTAATTGAAGCAATAACTCTTTGTAATTCTAATGAAATCCGTTATACACGTCTTGAAGAAGTACTAAAGTATATGAACGATAATAATATTAAGAAATATGTGAGTCTGGATTTTAAAGGCTGGATACCATGCAGCGCAAATACTTTGGATATTGAAGGTGTGATGCGTCTAGCAACAGAAGAAATAATTACGTTGGGTGAAAGATATAACCTTACCGAATACCTGATAATTGAAACTAATGTTGTATCAGTTTTAACCTGGGCGAAAAAGAAAAACAACAAAATAAATGTTTATCTTACATCTTATGGTGATTACGAAAAAGCAATGCTACAATCTTTGAAAAATAATCTTGATGGAATTTCTTATAAAGCCTATTATGGTGATGAGCTAACAGCGGATATGATGAACCTTTTGCATAAAAAAGGATTGCGTCTTATGGCCTGGAATATTCCCGACAGCATTAGCGCACAGCAACTTGAATCTATTCAGGTTGATATTCTTCAGGTTGACCTTTGATTCTATTCCTTGCACACCCCGTATTTAATCTGTAAAATTGCGCCCGCAAAATCATTTGGCGATTTGGTGAATTAGTGATTTCAATCACAAAATCACAAAATCGCTAATTCACAAATAAAATGCTTTCCGCAAAAATAAAAGATTACGCTGCATTCAGTAAACTGCGACTTGCTTCGCTGGTGGTATTTTCTGCGCTGTGCGGCTACCTGATGGCGGCTGACAAGGTAAACTGGGGCGAACTTGCTTTACTGCTTTTCGGAGGATTTTTTGTTACCGGTTCATCCAACGGCTTTAATCAAATTATAGAGCGCGAGCCCGACACATTAATGAAGCGCACGCAAAACCGTCCGTTGCCGCAACACCGCATGACAGTGAAAGAAGCGCTGATTGTAGCCTCGGTTATGGGCGTAGTTGGTGTTATCATGCTTTATTTAATTAACCCGTTGAGTGCATTGCTTGGAATAATTGCTTTAGTTCTTTACACTGCTATTTACACGCCACTGAAAAAAGAAACACCATTCTCAGTTTTTGTTGGCGCTTTTCCCGGTGCAGTGCCGCCAATGCTGGGTTATGTTGCTTATAACAGCGTGGAACATCCGACAGGCAATTTGGGCTTGGAAGCATGGATATTATTTGCTGTTCAGTTTATGTGGCAGTTCCCGCATTTCTGGGCTATAGCCTGGAAATTAGATGATGATTATAAACTCGGAGGATTTAAAATGCTGCCTTCAGGCAACCGCGATAAAAGCAGCGGCTACCTGATTTTGGTTTACTCACTCATGCTTATTCCTGTTAGTTTACTTCCTGTGTTTTTCGGACTTTCAGGATATATTTCAGGAGGAATTATTTTAGTTGCAGGAATTTTATTTCTGATTAAAGCAATAAAACTTTACAAAACACTTTCAGCCGAAGACGCAAGCAAACTGATGTTCGCATCGTTCTTTTATTTGCCAGTGGTGCAGGTGGCGATGTTAATTGATAAATTATAAAATGGATACAGAAGCAACAGATCTAAAAGAAGAAAGAGAAAAAGTTATTCGCGCTAAAAAAACAATGATGTGGCTGGGCGTGGTAAGCATTGTAATGATGTTTGCAGGACTTACCAGCGGATACGTTGTTTTGCAGGCCGATAATTACTGGGTAAAGTTTGATTTGCCCTTCGGATTTTGGATAAGCACAGCTGTTATTCTTGCAAGCAGCGCAACTATGTTTCTTGCCATGCGTGCGGTTCGCCAGAACAAACAAAATCAGATAAAATCTTATCTGGGATTAACACTCGGACTAGGTATTTTATTTATGGGTATGCAATGCAAAGCATGGAGTCAACTTATATATAAAGGCAATTTTTTTATCGGAAAAATTGCAGATATGAGAGGTGAATACGGTAAAGATTATGTGATTATGAATCAGGGACAACAACTGAATTTTATTGACGGAAACTTTTATGCGCCAACCGACCTTGCATTAGCAGAACCCCTGAACGAAAAAATAAATCACAACTTTAACATGTCAAGCGGATACCTTTATGTGCTTACCGGTCTCCACTTTGTACACGTTATGGTTGGAATTATTGTATTACTTGTGGTCTTATTCAATGCTTACAGGAATAAATATTCATCCGAAAACCCTGTTGGAGTTGAACTTTGCAGCATTTACTGGCATTTTTTGGATGGCCTGTGGGTGTACTTATTCTTTTTTTTACTTTTTATTCGTTAAAATATATTTATTCATTAAACTTGCACCGATTTTTTTAGGCCCTGAAAATGTTCAGGATGACAAAAACTATAAATTCTAAATAACAATATGTCGGCTCACGCTACAACACAACCAACAGACACAAAAACTTTATGGGGAGGCGGAACCTCTCCATTCGGCATCAGCTACGGAAAAATGATGATGTGGTTTTTCCTTATGTCCGATGCTTTTACATTCTCAGGACTGCTGACCGCCTACGGTTTCATGCGTCATAAATTTCATGATGTATGGCCTGTTGCAGGCGATGTATTTGTTCACTTCCCGTTTTATGATGGGCATATCCAGTTGCTGTATGTAGCTTTCATGACTTTTGTACTTATCGCCAGTTCTGTAACCATGGTTCTTGCAGTAGAAGCAGGACACCGAATGAATAAAAAAGGAGTAATCATCTGGATGTTTCTTACCATTATAGGAGGAGCAATATTCGTAGGTTCACAAGCATGGGAGTGGTATCACTTCATTACCGGAACTGAGCACGGAGCAGTAAGAACTTTTATTAAAGATGGTGCATGGGTAACTGAAGTTTTTCACGGAGCCAACCTTAAAGTAAATGAATATGGTCACCCGTTATTCGCTGATTTCTTTTTCTTCATCACTGGGTTCCACGGTTTTCACGTATTCAGCGGAGTGTGTATCAACATCATTATTTTTATTGGTGTAATACAAGGACGATTTGAAAAACGCGGTCACTATGAAATGGTTGAAAAATCTGGACTCTACTGGCACTTTGTGGATTTGGTATGGGTATTTGTATTTACCTTTTTCTATCTTTTGTAAACCTTCTAAACCTTTCAACTTTCTAAACCTTCAACTAAGCGTAGCGATCTCTTTGATACCTTATAAAACAAATAATTAACATCAAAAAAACTAAAAACAAATGGAAAGAGACGATGTATATGAATATTCCTTAGACACTCATCATGATGAAGAGACAGGAAAAAAAGTAAGAAAAAAAATCTACCAGGTATTGTTCATCATGTCTGCTGTTACCATTTTTGAGGTAGCGCTGGGATTGAAATTATCAGGAGACCCTGCGTATGCAACGTTCTTAAAATATACGTTCATATCACTTACGTTGCTTAAAGCAGGTTACATTGTAATGGTATTTATGCACTTGGGAGATGAACGCAAAAATCTTCGCTGGACCATTCTTGCTCCTTATCTTGTTTTGATTGGTTATTTAATTTATATCTGCTTAACAGAAGCAATTTATGCAGGAACAATAAGACCGTCAATTGAAATGCTGTTTAATGCAGGCTCCGGAGGCGGTGGACATCATTAAAAGCCTCACCCCGGCCCTCTCCAAAAGAGAGGGAACAGAGTAAAAACAAACAAAGCCGCCTCAATTATCGGGCGGCTTTGTTGCATAAAAAATAATCATGAATTCAAAACTGAAAAAATTTCTTGTTCTCTTTTCGTTATTGCTGTTGCCAACCATTCTTTACATAGGGCTTACAACCGGCAAACATAATTTTGTAAACCTTCCCTATCTGGTTACTGAAACCGGTGATACTGCTAAAATTCCACCCTTCAGTTTTACCAATCAGGACGGCAAGAGAATTACCGATGGTGATTATAAAGGAAAAATTTATGTTGCCGATTTTTTCTTTACTACCTGTCCGGGCATTTGCAAAATAATGACAGAAAACATGAAACGCCTGCAGGAAGAATTTGTAAAAAATGAAGATTTTTATTTGCTTTCACACACAGTAAATCCTGAACGCGACACAGTGGAAACACTGAGAAGATATGCAAGAGATAAAAAGGCAGATACACGCAACTGGAACTTTGTAACGGGTACAAAAGATTCAATTTATAAAATAGCGGAATCTTATTTCGCCAATGCATCACCTGATAGTCTGGCTCCCGGAGGTTTTCTTCATTCTGAGTTTTTTGTTTTAGTAGACAAAGAAGGCAGAATCCGTTGCCGCAAAGAAGATGACGGAAACATAAAAGCAGTGTATGACGGTACCAGTGAAGTAGATATGCGTAAGCTGAAAGATGATGTTAAAGTATTGATTGCAGAATATAATCTTGCGTTGAAAAAAAACAACAACGCTTCTAAAAAATTAGAAAGAGAGCAATGAACGATAAAACAATCTTTAAAATAATTATCGCTATTTCAGTTGTGGTATTTGGAGTAATTGTAGTGCTTTACAATTTACCAAAAGCAGAAGTTGTTCCTGATTTTGTAAAATATCTTCCCACGCTGAATGCATGTATTAATGGCACCTGCACGGTATTATTGCTTATTTCCTATTACAGTATCCGTAATAAAAAAGTAGAGCTGCACAAGAAACTCAACATCCTCACATTTATACTTTCAGCACTGTTTTTAGTGTCTTACATTTTGTTCCATTCCTTTGGTATTGAAACAAAATTTCCTGCCGATAATGCATTAAGACCGGTTTACTTATTTATTCTGCTTACACATATTCTGCTTGCTGCAATTGTGTTGCCGCTGGTTCTTATTTCTTTTTATTTGGGGTTGACCAACCAAATTGCAAAGCACCGTAAACTAACGCGCTTTAGCTTTCCTATCTGGTTGTATGTAACATCAACAGGCGTAATTGTTTACCTGATGATTTCGCCTTATTACAATTTTTAAGCCTTGCGGATTAGTTGGCAATTCCGCAATTTAAAATTCGCAATCCGAAATGTTAGTAGCCTGACTTTGCACTTCCGATATTTTCAATCGGGTGCCAGGTGGTTTTTATTTCCTGTGTATCGAGGATGAGGTAAGGATTTTCTGTTTCCGCTTTGCTCCAGTCTTTGTTGTAAATGAAAACACGTTTCACATTCAGTGAGGCATTTTCACTCAGCAATTTTATTTCTTCTTTGTTGTTGCGGCAATAAATAATTGCGTTTACATCCATATGCGATGAAAAATGTTGCAGCAATTCTTTGGTATTTCCGGTTAGTATATTTACTACTCCGCCCGGAACATCAGAAGTATTAATCACTTCAGCAAATGTAACAGCGCATAATGGTTTTGATTCAGATGCCAGTACAACACAGGTATTTCCGCCTGCAATGATTGGCGCAATTAAAGACACCAGCCCCAATAATGATGTTTCTTCAGGTGCAATAACCGATACAACACCTGTTGCTTCAGGAACAGAAAAATTAAAATGCGATGATGCAACAGGATTAACGGAAGAAAAAACCTGCATGTATTTATCGCACCAGCCGGCATAATAAACCAACCGGTCAATTGACAACGTTGCTTCCTGTTCCGCTTGTTTTTTTGTACTGCCTTGTAAAACTAATTCTTCAACAAACTGTGCTTTTCTTCCTTCCAGCATTTCGGCAATACGGTAAAGAATTTGTGAACGGTTGAATGCTGATTTTGTGCTCCAGCCCGCAAAAGCATTTCGCGCTGCAACTTCGGCATTGCGGAAATCTTTTTTAGAACACAAACAAATATTTGCATTCAGTTTTGCTGGTTGATAATATCTTCCGCTTTCGGTTCTTGGAAATTGTCCACCGATAAATATTTTGTAGGTTTTTTGAATTTCAGTTCTTGCCATATTATAGATTGCGAAGTGGGGATTCTAAATTACGAATTTACCAATCAATCCGCAATTTAAAATTCACAATTCGAAATGTTTAAAGAATTTTTATCTCAACCCTTCTGTTTTTCTGATGCAAATCTTCTGAACATTCTACTCCGTCTCTGCATTGGTTAAGCAATTTGCTTTCGCCATAACCTTTTGGCACCATACGTTTGGGGTCAATTTTATTTGAAACCAGATAATCGTAACACGCATGTGCGCGTCTTCCGCTCAGGTCGTTGTTTGCCATATCACTTCCGCGGCAATCGGTGTGGGCACTGAGTTCAATTTTTATTTCTGGGTGGTCGTTCATAAATTGCGTGAGGCGGTCTAAAATTGGAAGACTTTCTGGCAAGGGTTCTGCTTTCGCGAAGGCGAAATAGATATTGTCCAGATTCATAACAACATCTTTCTTGGCTTCCACTTCCAGGCTGATTTCAAGCAGGGCAAGAATATCTCTTGGATCGGTGAAGGCAGGAATTTCAACTGTTTTAGACACATACCCCTCTTTTGAGAACGTGATGCTGTAAGAAAGATTAGGATAAAATTCAAGGCTGAGTTTTCCGTTTGCATCGGTAGTTGTGTTAATCTCTTTTCCGTTTGAAGCCAGACTATGAACCATTGCATTCGGTATGGCTTTCAAACTTACTTTGTCTTTCACATTTGCTATTACGGTAAACGGATACCAGATTTTTGCGAAGGAATAAATAAGGTCATACCCATGTTCACCTTCGCGGTTGCTGCTCATATATCCGCTTTCACCATCGGCATTGAAAACAACTGCAAAATCATCTTTTGATGAGTTCATGCCAATACCCAGATTTGCAATTCCGGGCAAATTTCCGCTCAGGTCGGTTGAATAAATATCGTAACCACCAAAGCCTGTAAATCCATTGGATGCGAAATACAATGTTTCTTTAAACTGATACGGAAACATTTCATTTCCGGGTGAGTTTATATTCTTGCCAAGATTTTGAGGTTTGCCGAAACCACCCACCACTACATTGTCTTTTTCCATTTTGTAAATATCGTATCCGCCAATGCCGCCCGGCATGTTGGAAACAAAGTACAAGGTTTTTCCATCGGCTGAAATGCTGGGATGCGTACACGAATATTCAATGCTGTTTACCGGCAATGGTTTTATGTTGCTCCACACTCCGTTAATGTTTTCGGCCATAAAAAGCTGTAACACATTCACGCCTTCAGTACTTATTTTATTTTGAGTTTTGCGTTTGATATTTACCTCTTCTTTTTCCGAAGCATTTTTTGTAAAGAACAACCATTTGCCGTCAGCAGAAACTGATGGGCTGCCTTCATAGAATTTACTGTTAAGGTCTTTTTCGGTAAGTACGGTTGGCGGTGCGTACTCAAAGCTGTCTGTTTTTGCAGCGTAAGCCAAATCATAAAACACGGTGTGGTCGTTTACATTTTGTTCCTGTGGTACGGCATAAATAATTCCTTCTTTAAAAGGAGTAAGTCCAAGACTTCTTCCACCTGTTTCAAGGCTTAATGCATGGACTTTGTAATCGGGATGGTCCCACATTTTTTCGGGAGCCCAGGCGCAGGAAGCTATTCGGTTTGCAACATCGTTTTCACCGCCTGCATCTTTATATTTTTTAAATATTACTGCGGCTTGTTTGTAGTTCTGATTGTTCATCAACACTTCTGCATAATGCAATAAGGTTGGCTGTTCAACATTTTTATCTGCAATTTTTTCAAATTCCTTTTCGGCATTTGCATAATCATTAATATAGAAATAGCAGTTGGCTACTTTTTCCTGAATATAAAGAGTTTGTTCGGGTATTGCGTTGTAAAAAACCAAAGCTTCTTTGTAGTGGCCTGTTTTGTAGCTTTCTTCTGCTAACGCCAGATTATCGGGCATAGCAAATGAGAAAAAAGTAAGTATTGAAAAGGCAAATGTCAGTAGTGTATATTTCATCTTTTTAGAATCTCGGTGCATCAATTTTTACAGGTGCTTTTTCCTGAAACAGGTGGAAAATGAGCATAATTTCATGACTGTTTGACGAAACATTTTTCATCGGGGTCATATCAATATCATAGGCATAAGCCAGTTTAAAATGTTTGGTAATACGGAAGTTGAGCATGGCCACCATAATTTTTGCGGTGCGGTAACTTACACCAACCGAAACCAAATTGTTATAGCTAACCTGCGCATTAATATCCAACTGCATTGGCGAACCACTTACCTGCTTTAATAACAAGGAAGTATTGAGGTCAAACTTTTCACTCAACTTAAAAACGCGGCCTATATGAAAATGATAGTGCATGGTTTTAAAACTGAAATTGGTTTTTTTATTCAAATCAGTTCCTGTTGCATCAGGAATTATTTTGCTGTCGAGTAAACGAGGCAATGCAAAACCTGCGTAAAACTTTTTAGTAAAATAATAAATACCAAATTTGAATTGTGGCGCTACAAACGTTTGTGTGTTGTTGGAAAAAGCAGGGTCGCCCGGGGTTACCAGGGCTACATCTGCAAGGTTGCTTTGCAGTGTTCCTATACCTGCGCTTAAACCAAAAGAGAGGGAATTTTTTTCGCTCAGCGGAAGGCGGTAAGCATAGGTGGCAACAAAGTCAAGGCGCTTGTTCACACTTATTTTATCGTTGAAAAGTGTGAAACCCACAAAATGCCGTTTGCCTTTCAGTGGAGCATTGAAACTCAAACCCTGAACGCTGGGTGCGCCCGTAAACCCAACCCATTGTTTGCGGTACAGCAGGGCTCCGTTAAAGTTATCGTAGCTGGCAATAGAGGCAGGGTTCAGCATTGGCTGATACAGCATGTATTGCGAGAGGTGGAGTTGACTCTGGGCGGAGGCGGTAAAACAAAACAGCAGCAATATTGCACTGATCAACAGCTTTAATGTTGACTGTTTGTCACCCTGAGCGTAGTCGAAGGGCAAATTCAAACGCAAATAATTGATGCTTCGACTACGCTCAGCATGACAACTTTCGTTCGTTAAATATATTTTCATGGTTCTTTATTGTTTCCGTAATTCAATAGTTCCTTTTTTGGTTTCCACTTCGGGCGCATTTGGGTAGAAGATGTAGAAATACGTTCCTTCCACTACAGCATCACCGCCCAGCACCATGCCTTTGTTGGTTTGTCCGTGCCAGTCGTTAGCATAGGGTTCTGCATCGTAAATCAAATCACCCCATCGGTTGAAAATCTGTAAATGATGTTTTGGAAATTTGAATAAACCTACGATTTCAAACTCATCATTCTTACCATCATCGTTGGGTGAAATACCTTCGGGAATAAAGAAGGTGATATTTTCAATCACTACAAATGTTTCGTCACAAAAATCACCACAAAAGGAATCGCAGATGGCATATACAATGGTATCATTCCCCTCATAACCACCGATAGGATTATAGGTGATTGAGTTATCACTTTCCACAATGGCATTTCCGTGTTCAGGCTGTGTAACTACATGAACAACTCCCCAGCTTTGGATGTCATTATTTACAACATTGATAGATAAGGGAGTTTCATTTTCTCCAGTTGCATAATCGGGTACTGCAGTAATAGAATCCGGATGAAAAACCTGAACAAACACACTGTCTGAATTTACACAACCATTGTTATCGGTAACAGTAACGTTGTACCATGTATCAGTAGTGGGAGTATACGTAACCGTAGGACCTTCACTGCCTGTATTCCATACATACGTAACGCCACCGGTTGCGGTAAGTTGTGCTGAAGAACCATCGCAGATAGTTTGGTTAGCACCCGCATCCACAATGGGTAAATCATTTACAGTAACCGTTACTGGTTCGCGTCCGCCTAGGTTTATGCAACCGCTTGCACTTTCAGATTCCACATAATAAGTGGTAGTTTGTGTTGGCGAAACGGTGAGAGGAGTTGTTCCTAAAAGATTTCCTCCGGTAGAGGCAGAGTAAACATTAAATCCAACAGCACCTGTGCCTGTAGCTGTTAGTGTTGTTTCATCACCAATGCAAATTACGCCTGCCGAAGCTGTAACGGTTGGGTCATCAGGGGAGGCTTTAACGGCAATTTCAATAGTTAAGGAGTCAACGCAGGGAGCAGTACCAACGGTGTAGGTAACCGAAACCAATCCCGACAAACTACTAGGGTCAAAACTATTGCCCCAAACACCGGTTCCGCTCCAGTTTCCACCCACAGTTCCGGTAACAAGAGAATTTAATGAAAGTGTTCCATCGCTTTGGCAAATAGAATCCGGTGCTGCCCATGCAGCCGAAACGTTGGTGATGGAAATACTGTGGGCTTGTGTTTCAACGCAGGGTGCAGTTCCTACGGTGTAAGTAATTGAAACCGATTGTCCGGTTAAACCTGTAGGGTCAAAGTCAACTCCTGAAACAACTCCTGTTCCACTCCAGGTGCCTCCTGTTGTTCCTGTTAACAAGGTATTTAAATGAATAACTCCCTGCACCTCACAAATAGTAGATGGTGCAGTCCATGCGGGGTCAACGTTTGCAACAACGGTAATGTTATAGGTTTTTGTATCCGAGCAGGGAGTAACGCCAACACTGTAGGTAAGTGCAATTGGTCCGCTCAGACCTGTTGGGTTAAATGTAGTTCCGGTAACTCCGGTTCCGCTCCATGTTCCTCCGGGGTTGCCGGTTACAAGTGGAGAAAGATTCACATTTCCTGCCGCTTCGCAAATAGTTCCGGGGGTAGTCCACTCAGCAGAAACTGTAGATGTTACAGCAATACTTTGTGTTGAAGTTTCAACGCAAGGCGATGTTCCAACGGTGTAGGTAACTGAAATATTTCCTGATAAACCTGAAGGGTTAAAGATGTTTCCTGTTACACCTTGTCCGCTCCAGGTTCCGCCTGCTGTGCCTGTCAATAATGTAGTCAGGTTAATTGTTCCGGTGGATTCGCAGATAGCACCGGGTGAAGTCCATGCAGGATTTACATCCGGTGTAACGGTGATATTAAATGTTTGTGCATCGCTGCAAGGCGTAACACCCACGCTGTAGGTAATAGCAATGGGTCCTGATAAACCTGTTGGGTTAAATGATGTTCCTGTAACGCCTGTTCCGCTCCAGCTTCCACCCGGACTGCCGGTTACCAACGCTGAGAGGTTTACGTTTCCTGCCGCTTCACAAATAGTCCCGGGGGTTGTCCATGCTGCTGAAACGGCTGTGGTAACAGAAATGCTTTGTGTTAATACCTCAGCGCAGGGCGAATTTCCAACGGTGTAGGTAACAGCAATAGCACCTGATAATCCGATTGGGTTAAAGGTATTTCCCGTAACACCTGTTCCGCTCCATGTTCCGCCACTTGTTCCGGTAATTAAGGTATTCAGGTTTATGCTGCCCGATGATTCACAGATGGCTCCGGGGGAAGTCCAAGCAGGGTCAACATCGGTAACAACTGTTATACTTTGTGTTGATGATGCCTGACAAGGTGAATTGCCAACGGTGTAGGTAATGCTGTGCGTTCCTACTCCTGCTGCAACGGGGTCAAAAATGTTTCCGGTAACACCCGCTCCTGTAAATGTTCCGCCTGTTGTTCCGGTAATTAGTGTTGAGAGATTTATTGTTCCTGCAGCCTGACAGGATGTTGCGGGGGCATTCCATGTAGCAGTAACAGCAGGTTCAACAGTGATAGTATGTTGTTGAGTTACTGTGCAGGGTGATGGGCCTACAGTATACGTTATGGTATGGGTACCCGCTCCAGCTGTTAATGGAGTAAATGTATTTCCACTAACTCCCGGTCCTGTAAATGTTCCGCCTGTGGTTCCGGTTATGGTTGTATTTAGGTTAATTGCACCTCCGTCTATACATTGATTTGCAGGAGCCGTCCATGCAGGGTTTTGGGTAGGAATAACGGTTATAGTAACTGCTGTTCGGGCTGTGCTTGAACAGCTTGTTGTTGAATTGTATGCTTCCACATAATACGTAGTAGTGGAAGAAGGGGAAACAGAAAGCGGTGTTGCTCCAAGGTTTGTTCCGCCTGTTGATGCAGTCCAAACATTATAGGTAACCGAGCCGCTTCCGCTGGCATTAATTGTGGCGCTTTGACCCTGACAAATAGTTGTACCGGATGTAGATGTTGGATTGGGTGGAGGTGTACAGGGAATACTGCTGCAATCTGTTGTTGGTGTGGGAGTAAGAGCAGTAACTGTTGGGGTAAAGGCTGATCGTGAAGCGGGGTTTGTATATTCTGTAAAAGTGGGGGTGCTGAGTGTTACACTGTAAGCAGCAGTTCCCGGAGTTAATGTAGTTACACCGCAGGATGAACCTGTTGAACCGGAACCCATGTTTCCCAAATTATCGGTTTTTATAATGTTATAATTAAAACCACCGGTCTGCTGGTCGGTCATGGCCATCATGTACCCGCCATCATTGGCAAGGCCGCCTTCGGGTAAAATGGCGGCTAAAGGACCTATTGGTAAATAACCCCTTCCAAACATTAATGCTCCTGAACCGCTGTTTATTTTCAGAATGGAACTGTAAAAATTAAATAACTGTATGTTCATTCCAATGGCTGAAAAATTCCCGTCTGAATTTTCCATGATGTCCTGAATAACAAAAGTGGATGGCGGAAATGCCACCCCGTTTATTCTGCGGTTGAAAGTGCCCATGGTGGGTGTACTTCCTGTGCCTTCCACACTGATTAAAAATGCGTTTACATCATCGTAACCGCCTAATAAAATTCTTCCCGCATTAGCTCCTCCGGTAAGTTTTATCGCACAGTTTATACCCTGCGAACTGCTGTTGCCTGCTCCCCATCTTCGCAGATAGGTGAGGGTTCCAGTTGTGGACGTTTTAATAAGAAGTGCAGCACGGGGATAATCACCATCACTACTCATAGTCTGGCTTCCGTCTGCTGATTCGCCAACAAAGAAATAACCATCAGCTGATTCCACAATGTCATTAATAAAATGTTCGTCTGCAATAGGGGTTGGTATAACCCAAACCCTGCTCCAGAGCAGGTTACCGCTGGCATCTACTTTAAAGCCGAGAGCGCTTGATGTATCTACGGTGGTGCCACTTACCCCATCCCAAAAATAGCTTACGCTTCCGCCTACCAGAAATCCTCCGTCTGATGTTTCAGTTACGGCATAAGCTGATTCTTCGGAGTTGTTGCCGCTTGGAATATCGGGACACTGGTAACGGTTTGCCCATACAATGTTTCCGCTGGCATCTATTTTTATGAGAATTGCTCCTCCGGATGAAGACGAGCCTGAAATAATAAGTCCACCGGTGCTTACATTTTTGATATCAGAAAAATCAGTTGCAACTCCGCCTACATACGATTTTGCCCATTGAAACGTAGCGTTGGCATCAATCTTTATAATATTTCCGTAAAGCGGAATAAAAGTGGCATTGGTTCCGGCAATGTAGTAATCACCTGCCGGGCTTTGAACCATGCCTGCAGCAATATCAAAACTTGCTACATCATAGCTCAGGCGAAAGGTGGTTTGGGCTGAACAATTAACAATTGACAATTGACAATTGGCAATTAATATCAGCACAGTAATCAGTAAGGTAAAAATTCGTTTGAACATTGGTTTTATGTTATGTTTCTAAAGTCCTTGTTTTCAGGGTAAATGAAAACGGGCGGTAAAGGTATAAAAGGGAGTTAATCTGCCAAATGGTTTTTTAGGGGTTGGTTATTATTAAGAGAATGTAACTTAAAATGATTTTCTAAATCGTATCACAACATTTAAAATCTGTATTTTAGCAGCCCTTAACAAATGCTGAAACTCCTTTTCCATACCGGGCGCTACTTCATGCTCATGAAGCAAGCCTTCAGCGTTCCCGAAAAATGGGGCATATTCCGCAAACGTCTTTTCCAGGAATTAGATAATCTCGGCTGGGGAAGCATAGGCATTGTAGCCCTTGTTTCCATTTTTATGGGCGCGGTAATAACCATTCAAAGCGCTTACAGTTTCACCAGTCCGTGGATACCACTTTATGCCGTAGGTCTGGCAACACGCGATACGACTATCTTAGAACTTGCACCAACCATTATCAGCATTATCCTTGCCGGTAAAGTAGGCTCCAACATCGCCTCAGAAATAGGCACCATGCGCGTTACCGACCAGATTGATGCACTTGAAATAATGGGTGTCAATCCCTCTACACATCTCATTCTTCCAAAAATAGTAGCCTCCGTTATAATAAACCCATTCATTATTTTAATGAGTATGTTCCTAAGCATTTTTGGAGGCTGGCTCTTTGGAATATTGGCTGGCGTGGTAACCAGTTATGAGTATGTTTATGGAATACAGTTTGCATTCACTCCTTATTATGTTCAGTACGCACTTGAAAAAACAGTGGTGTTTGCTTTTGTTATTTCATCGGTGTCAGCTTATCAGGGTTATTATACCGATGGAGGCGCACTTGAAGTTGGAATTTCAAGTACACGTGCGGTGGTGTGGAGTATTATTCTGGTTTTGCTTTCCAACTTTTTTCTTACGCAGGTTTTGCTGGTATGATAGAAATAAAAAACATTTCCAAATCATTTGACGATAACCATGTGCTGAAAAACATTTCAGCAAAATTTCTTCCCGGAAAAGCTAACCTTATTATTGGCCAGAGCGGAAGCGGCAAAACAGTTTTAACCAAATGCATGGTAGGCTTAATGCCCGTTGATGAAGGTCATGTCGAGTTTGATGGCCGCGATTTTCTGTCCATGAATTTCGAAGAGAAAAAAGAAATACGCCAGGAACTGGGAATGCTTTTTCAGGGAGGTGCTCTCTTTGATTCACTTACCGTGCAGGAAAATGTAATGTTCCCGCTCACCATCTTTTCCGGCAAGAGTAATGAAGAACAATTGGAACGAGCCAACTTTTGCCTTAACCGCGTAAACCTTGTCAACACCAATCATCTCTATCCTTCCGAAATAAGCGGTGGAATGAAAAAACGCGTAGCCATTGCCCGTGCCATCGCCATGAATCCAAAATACCTTTTCTGTGATGAACCCAACTCCGGACTTGACCCAAAGACCTCCATTGTAATTGATAACCTCATCAAAGAAATCACCGAAGAGTTTAACATCACCACCGTTGTAATCACTCACGATATGAATTCCGTAATGGAAATTGGCGACAATATTATTTTCATTTATCAAGGTCAGAAATGGTGGGAAGGAAGCAACGAAGAAATTCTCCGCACCGATAATCAGGAGATCAATGATTTTGTTTATGCTTCTAATTACATGAAGCGGATTAAAAAAGAATTTTCGGGGAAATAATGAACTGAACCAAGTTAACCCATTGTGTGAAATTAAGTGAGCGCATTTTTTATTCTTCCAAAAGGTTTGTTAGTAATTGAAGCCTACCCAACCACCTAATCCCTTCTTCAACCGTAACAATATTCTCAAAACTCAGCATCAGTTTATCTCCCTTCTGAGTCATGCGGCAATCTTTACCATGCGTTTGCACATAATTAAGCACCTTCCCAAAAACATCACTTTGGAAATAGGGTGAGTTGGGTGAAGAAATAAAATAGCCTGTAAGCTTTTTATTCTTCAAAATCAAACGCTCAAAACCAATTTCTTTTGCAATCCAGCGCAAACGAATAGTATTTAATAATTCGGTCGCTTCTTTCGGCAAAGGACCAAAACGGTCAATCATATTTTTCTCAAAAACGATTAATTCATTTTCATTTTCCGTGTCATCTAATTCACGGTAAAGCCCAAGCCGGTCAGTAATATTATTCACATAATCATCGGGAATAAGAATTTCCATATCGGTATCAATCACACAATCCTTCACAAATTGAGAATTGACAATTGACAATTGAGAATTCTTTTTCTCGCCTTTAGTTTCATTGTCAATTGTCAATTGTTCATTTTCAATTCTTAATTCTTGCATCGCCTCGTCCAGAATTTTATGATACATCTCAAACCCTATGTCAGAAATAAATCCGCTTTGCTCAGCTCCCAATAAATTTCCTGCTCCGCGAATATCCAAATCGCGCATTGCAATATTGAAACCGCTGCCGAGTTCTGAAAATTCTTCAATCGCACGCAAACGCTTTTTTGCTTCGGTGCTCAGCATCTCACTTGGCGGAGCCAATAAATAACAGAATGCTTTTTTGTTGGAACGCCCTACCCTGCCTCGCATCTGGTGCAAATCACTCAACCCGAAATACTGTGCGTTATTTATAATGATGGTATTTGCATTAGAAATATCCAGACCCGATTCAATAATTGTTGTGGCAACCAATACATCTGTCTCTCCTTCAATAAATTTCATCATCACTTCTTCAAGTTGATGTCCTTCCAGTTGTCCATGCCCTATTCCAACCCGCACATCAGGACACAATCTGGAAATCATTCCTGCCACTTCACGAATATTTTCCACTCGATTATTTACAAAAAACACTTGTCCTCTCCTGTCAATCTCATAGCGAATCGCATCCCGGATCGTCTCTTCATTGAACGTATGCACTTCAGTGATCACAGGAAAACGATTCGGTGGTGCTGTGTTAATGATGGATAAATCACGCGCGCCCATCAATGAAAATTGCAGTGTCCGTGGAATAGGGGTTGCTGTCAATGTAAGCGTATCCACATTCACACGAAAGGCTTTGAGCTTCTCTTTCACACCTACTCCAAACTTCTGTTCCTCATCCACAATCAGTAAACCAAGGTCTTTAAACTTTACATCTTTACTTACAATTCTGTGTGTTCCGATGATAATATCAATCTCGCCTTTCTCTAATTTCTTCAACGTTTCTTTTTGTTGTGCCGCAGTTTTAAAACGATTGATGTAATCAACACGGCAAGGGAAATTTTTCAGTCGTTCCGAAAAAGTTTTGTAATGCTGCAACGCAAGAATAGTAGTCGGAACAAGGATAGCAACCTGCTTACTATCACAAACTGCTTTGAATGCAGCGCGTATAGCAATCTCTGTTTTTCCGAAACCAACATCACCGCATATCAATCTATCCATCGGAAAATTCTGCTCCATATCCTTCTTCACATCGGCAGTTGATTTCACCTGATCGGGTGTATCTTCATAAATAAAGCTTGCTTCCAATTCGGTCTGCAAATAATTATCCTGCGAAAACTCAAATCCTTTTTTCGCTCTGCGCTGTGCATAAAGTTTTATTAAATCCTTGGCAATGTCTTTAACCTTTGATTTTGTTTTCAGCTTCAGTGTCTGCCATGCAGCAGAGCCCAGCTTGTTTATTTTCGGTTCAGCACCATCTTTCCCGGAATACTTTGCAATGCGATGCAAGGAATGAATGCTCACATACAGTATATCATTGTCGCGGTAAACTAATCGTACAGCCTCCTGCATCTTTCCGTTTACATCAATTTTTTCAAGTCCTGCAAACTTGCCGATACCGTGATCGATGTGCGTAACATAGTCGCCCGGATTCAATCCGTGCAATTCTTTCAGTGTAAGTGCTTCCTTCGTTTTCTTAAATCCGGTGCGCAAACGGAAGCGATGATAACGCTCAAATATCTGGTGGTCGGTATAGAAACAAATTTTTAAATCGTGGTCGGTAAATCCTTCCGAAACCGAAACCACTAACGGAGTAAATTCAGGTTTCTTTTCTCCTCCCTTCACAGGCATGTCTTCAAAAATGGAATACAAGCGTTCGGCTTGCTTCGGATTTTCTGCTGCTAAAAGATTTTGATAACCCTCAGCGGTATTCTTCCGCAAATGTTCGCCCAGCATTTCAAAATTCTTGTTGAATGCAGGTTGTGGCGAAGTATTAAACTCAATCGTTCTTACATCATCAAAATATTCTGCCTGTCCGAATTCTACAACACTGTGTTGGGTGAACTTCTCTATAAAATAATTTCCGCTGATGTATTTTTCCTCAGGCAATAAATAATTCATTTCTGTTTTCAGATTCTCAAAAGCAGATTTTGCCACCTCTAATTCTGAATCTAAAACGGCAACTGCACTTCTTACATCGGTGATCCATACCAGGCTTTCAGCAGGAATAAATTCTAAAAAGGAAACACGACTTTCATGCAACAGGCTTTGTTGCACGTTAGGAAGAATAGTTGCCTTCGCAAGATTAGCAACCGACAATTGTGTGGAAGGATCAAAACTGCGGATGCTCTCAATCGTATTTCCAAAAAACTCAACACGCAAAGGATATTCTCCTGAAAACGAAAACATATCTACAATACCACCGCGTACTGCAAACTGCCCAGGCAGGAAAACATAATCCACCTGCTCAAAATGATATTCATACAACACATCCGTGATAAAATCAATTCCGTGAGTGTCGCCTGTTTTCAACAACAACGTATTCTTTTCTAAAACTTTTCTAGTGATAACTTTTTCCGAAAGTGCTTCAGGATAGGTTACAACTGCACGTGCAAAATTCTGATTGAGTTTGTTTAGCGTTTCTGCACGCTCCACCACATTGCTGTTGTCGGTTTTTTCTTCTTCGCTATATGGTCTGCGATACGACATAGGGAAAAACAAAACCTGTTCTTTGCCTAGCATCACTTCAATATCGTTCAGAAAATACGCGGCTTCTTCTTTTCCGGGAAGGATAAAGACATGCGTTTTCGGAATTTGAGAAACAACAGTTGCCGCAGCAAATGCTGAAGATGAGCCGGCAAGATTTTTAATGTGAAGGCGCGTAGTATTCCCTGCCGAAAGCGAATTAACCAGTTCAGCGATGCGCGGGTGTTGCGAAAAACTATTCTTTACAGCCTCTAAGTCCATCTCAAAAGAGGCACGAAAATAGGGATTTTGCTGATGCTATTATCCGATAGTTACTGAAAACTCACAAGAGAATTTTTCTCCGGGTTGTAGAATTTTGCAGTGTTCTTTTTCTGTGAAGTCGATTTCTTTACCTGCATTTTCAGCACAACCGATCCAAGGTTCAATACACACATAAGGCGCACCGGGCTTTGCCCAAATACCGAGATAAGGGAAATCTGCAAACTCAACCGTGAGTTTTTTGTTGTGATTTTTACTGCAAATAGAAATCTTGCGAGAAACATGGTTTTTAAAAATCAATGCGTCACGATTAAACAATTCTTGGGTAAGCGGAATTGCCTTTTCATTATTCAACACACGTTCAGTAACTCCGTTGAACAAACCATTCTCATCAATCAGATGGCGAGAAATGGTTTCTGCTTTTTCAAATTCAACACAATAATCTTCTAACTTTTCATTGGCAAAAAACGGAACAGCAAATGCCGGATGCCCGCCAACGGTGAAATGCATTGGCTTATTATCTTCGTTAATTACGGTATAAATAGTTCGCAGTTTATTTTCTTCCAACACATAACTGATCTGAAAACAAAATTGAAAGGGATATTGCTTCAACGTTTCATCATTGCTGCGTAGCGTAAAAACAACTTCTGCTTCTGATTTTTTGTCAACAGAAAAATTAAGATGCCTTGCCAAACCATGTTTAGGCATTTTATATTTCTTTCCTGAAAAAGAAATCTGCTCGTTTACCGACTCACCTATTTTCGGAAAGAGAACAGGCGCATGCCAATTCCAAAACGTTGGGTCGGCCTGCCAAAGATGTTCGGAAGTATCGCGTAAATCAATGATGCTGCTGAGTTCCGCGCCTTTAGGTTTTACTTTTATGCGGAGAATATTGTTTGATAAAATAGTTTCCATTTTCTAATTCAATTTTGTTTTATACTTTTCAGAAAAATTACTCTCCGATGAAAAACAAAAGTATTTTATTCTTTCTGTTTTTTCTTTTTGCATTTACAGGATGCAAATATGAAGAAGGACCTGATATTAGTTTCAGAAGTGCCTGTGCTCGAGTAACTGGCCAGTGGTTTGTTGAAAGTTTAACAGTGGATGGGGCAGATTCATTATCCTCATTTAATAATCGGTTTGGCAATTGTTTAACCTATGAGTTTGTAGATAATGGAAGCCAGTATTTTATAGTCGGCTTCCCGTGTGATTCTATTATATCAGATGGAGGAAGTTGGTCATTAGGAGTTAAAAATACCACTCTCTATTTTTCTTTAGGAAAACCTTACGGACCAGTTGGTAGAACAAGTTGGCAAATTATAAGACTTGCAAATAAAGAAATGTGGTTGAGAACAGAATACTTTAATTACAAAATGTATGAAATTCATTTTAAAGCAAGATAAAATTTCTTTTAGTTCAATTGTAAAAAGCGTTTTTATTCTGCTCTTTATTATTTATCTATCTAGTTGTGGAAAAACTTTAAATTACTGTGAAGACAATCCTGAACAATGTGATTTATTAATGAGGGATTCGGGCTGGAGTATTGATTCTCTCAAAATTGACGGCATTGATTCTTTGTCTGTTTTTATTCAACATCCTTATTATTGTAACACCTATAAGTTTGATAATCTTACAGGGAACCAGTATATAATAGGAAATGAATGCAATTCAGGAAGTCAAAATATTTTAGGAGGTTGGTGGTCATTAATTAATAAAGAAAATTTTTACATTTCATTCTATGATTCATATTTTAGTTCTTATGGTCCACTTTTTAGAGGTGAATGGTGGTCAATTGATGAATTAACAGATCAAACTCTAAAAATCAGCATTGCTTATAAAAATAAGAATTACTTGGTTCATTTCAAAGCCAAGTAATTTTTAGTGATTTAGTTTATTATTTTTGCAGTATAATTTTATAGTTATGCGCCAATTAACATTAAACATTCCGGACAAAGAGTATGATTTTTTTGTTCAACTATTAAAAAAATTTGAATTTATTAAAATCAAAGAATCGGAATATGAAATTCCAGAAAGTCACAAACAAATAGTTCGTGAGCGAATAAAAACCGCAAAACCGGATGACTATATTGATTGGGATATTGCTGAGAAGAAGATAAAAGCCTGATTGATGCGGTTTAAACTAAAAGCAGATAAACGCGCTTTAGATGAATTACAAAAACAAGTTGATTACTACAACGAAGAGCAACGTGGACTCGGAAAACGATTTAAGGATGCAGTTTCAGATGCAATAAAATCCGTAAGGAAAAATCCTTTTTACAATATTCGTTACGATTATATCCGTTGTTTTCCACTCAAGAAATTTCCTTTTATGTTGCATTTCACAGTTGATGAAAAAGAAAAAATTGTTTTTCTTCACGCAATCATTAACACATCTAAAAATCCTGAAACAAGCTGGGTTAAATAATTAAAATTATGGCAAAAGAATATGTAAACATGCGCAACCTGCGCTTTGTGCTTCACGAAGTTTTCGCAGCAGAAAATCTTTCAAAGAATCCTTACTACGCAGACTATACCAAGGAGGTGATTGATATGACCATTGAGACCGCTAAGAAATTAGGTGACGAATTATTCTTCCCCATTTACACTGAAATGGATAAGAAAAAACCTCACCTGGAAAACGGTGTGGTAACAGTGCATGATGGCGTTCGCAAAATTATGGATGCCATGGGTGAAGGCGGCTGGATCTCTGCTCCTTCATCGCTAGAAGAAGGCGGACAACAAATGCCGGGAACATTGTATGCTGTCGCTAATTTTATTTTTCATGCGGCCAATACTTCAGCTGCTTCTTATTTTGGTTTGACCATGGGATCTTCTGATCTGATCCGCAGTTTTGGTACTAAAGATCTGAATGAAACCTATGTACCCCAGATGGATTCAGGAAAGTGGCAAGGCACGATGGCTTTAACTGAGCCGGATGCCGGAAGCTCTCTTGGTGATATTACTACCTCCGCTGAACCTTCTGATGATGGCTCTTACAAAATTAAAGGACAAAAGATCTTTATCTCTGCAGGTGATTATCACAGCGCAGAAAATGTTGTTCACCTGATGCTGGCAAAAATTAAAGGTGGTCCGGTTGGTGTAAAAGGTATCTCGCTTTTTGTGGTTCCTAAACAAAGACCTGAGAATGGTACATTAGTAAACAACGATGTTATTTCTGCGGGAGTTTTCGGGAAAATGGGAATGAAAGGTTGTCCGATTTTACACTTGTCAATGGGAGAAGCAGACAACTGCAAAGGCTGGCTGGTGGGCGAACCGCACAAAGGGCTTTCGTATATGTTTAAGATGATGAACGGTGCGCGCATAAGTGTTGGAATGATGTCAACCGCGCTTTGCAGCGCGGCTTACCATGCTTCACTGGAATATTGTAATGAGCGTCCGCAAGGCCGACCTGTTTCAAACAAAGACCCGCTAGTTCCGCAATCACTCATTATCGAGTACGCAGATGTGAAACGCATGTTGCTTTTCCAGAAAGCTGTTACTGAAGGTTGTCTTTCGTTTGTAACACAGTGCGCATATTATTCAGATATGGAAAAAATAACGGAAGGCGCAGAAAAAGAAAAATACAATTTGCTCCTGAATTTGCTTACTCCGATTGCAAAAGCATATCCATCTGAAATGAGCGTACACAGCACCAGCGCAGCGGTGCAGACGCTTGGCGGTGCAGGTTACTGCGATGATTTTCCGTTAGAGCAATATTTCCGCGATACACGAATCAATCCTATTTATGAAGGAACAACAGGAATACAGGCAATGGATTTGCTGGCAAGAAAAATTCCGATGAAAATGGGACAAGGTTTAATGCATTATGCAGCAGAAATAAATCAAACGATTGCTGAAGCTGCCGGAGTTGAAAGTCTGAAAACACATGCTGAAAATCTTGCGAAGTCGATGCAGAAATTCACGGAAGTAACCATGAAACTGATGGGACTGGCACAATCACAAGCTCCTGAAGTTTTCTTAGCCGATGCAACACTGTTTCTTGAAAACGCAGGAATAGTCTCTATTGCATGGCAGTGGCTGAAAATGGGAATTGTTGCACAAAAAGCACTGACAGCAGGAGCAAATGGCGAAGAACTTAATTTCTATCAAGGCAAACTTGCCGCGATGAATTACTTCTTTCTCTATGAACTTCCGAAATCTGCTCCACTTTGTGAGCGTTTATTAAGCGACAACCGCTTAACGCTTGAAGTGAAGAAAGAGTATATCAATTAGGCAAGCGGGAGAAAAGTATTACTTTCGCAACCCCTTTAACGGAGAGATGTCAGAGTGGCCGATCGAGCACGCTTGGAAAGCGTGTTTACCGCAAGGTAACGAGGGTTCGAATCCCTCTCTCTCCG
>CAMDBK010000009.1 GCA_945889235.1 Chitinophaga pinensis | reverse complement strand
ACGGACAAATCCGTTATGCTAAAGTATTAGACAAGAAAAGAAAACTTGCCATTAAACTTACCGGTTCTTATTTCAGGGCTACCAACTGGGTGGCGAATGATTCAACCCGGAATATTTACGGTAACATTGAAACCAAACAAAACCTGAGCGCCATTGTTGAACAGCAACAATATAATCAGGAACTTACCCAGGAAGAGCGTGATAATTTTATTGCTCTTAACAACTACCTTGGATTTAATCCTGTTGCTTACGGTGGGCTTGGAAACCGCACTATCAAAGCTCCGGGATATTATGAGCAGGACCTTGTTGACCCGACAGCAAAAAGCATTAAAGCTGCGGCAGAAATACATTATAAAATAAAAGACAGCCTTGAACTTTCTTATAACTACAGAATAGGAAGCGGAACAACTACCTATCAGGGGGCTAACCGTTACAGCATTAACAACCTTCTTTTCCAGCAACATAAAATTGAGTTGAAAGGAAAAGATTTTGCAGTACGCGCATATACTACTATGGAAAATGCAGGAGACTCCTATGATATTGTTTTCTCGGGTATTGGAGTTTCACGTGCGGGCGTTTCCAACTACATAGGTCAATATCTTGGCGCCTACTTTGATTCACTGAAAGTATTAACGAATGATTTCAGTAATGATGCACAGAACTATCAGGTTGTACAGGCTTCTCAGTGGGCAACGCATGTAGCTGATTCATTAGGCTGGCCTAAGGTTGGAAGTTCTGAATATGATTCATTATTAAACAGTATTAGAAAAGATGCTAATTTGCAGAAGGGCTCTAAATTCACCGACAAATCATCACTTCAGCATGTTGAAGGGCAGTATAATTTCAGTTTCATTAAATGGTTGAGCGTACAGGCAGGGGCAAGTTACCGCAGGTATGACCCGCAAAGTTTCGGAAGTATTTTTAGTGATACTTTGATTAATCGGGGTGATACGCTTCCAACAGGAGGCGCGAACCTGAAAGCTAATTTCAGAGATATTGTAACACATGAATACGGTGGATTTTTACAGTTGAGCAAAAAGGTTTTGAGTAACAAACTGAATATTTCAGCATCATTCAGGGCAGATAAAAACAAAAACTTCCAACCACAATTCTCTCCTCGCTTCTCGTTGGTTTATACGCATAAAAACAGCAGTTTCCGTATCAGCGCACAACAGGCCTTCAGGATACCAACATTGCAGAACCAGTATATTCTGCTTGATTTAGGTCCTCTTACAATTGCCGGAAATCTGAACGGTTGGGATAATCTTTACACGCTTAGTTCGGTTCAGGATTTTAAAGCGATGTATGATTCAACGGATGCAAACGGAACGTATATTGGTTCTATTCAACCTCAGTTGCTGAAAACCATCACTATTCCTAAACTTCGCCCTGAGCAGGTACAAACTCTTGAAGTGGGTTACCGCGGTTCTATTGGCGGAAAACTGTATTTAGACATTAATGCTTACTACAGTATTTACAAACATTTTATCGGTGAAATTCGTGTGGTGCGCCCGGATGGTACAGCTAAAGCAGGTGAAGAAAGCGGTGAAGATGCTATACTTACTACTTCGCCCGATAACCCAACTTACACGGTTTATCAGGTTCCGATGAATGCAACACAAAATGTTACCAGTTACGGAGGAACAATAGGAGCGGTTTATTATTTCAATAATAAATATTCTGCCAACGCAAACTATACTTATGCTGACCTTAACACCACTAAACTGAGTGATGATATTATTCCCGGATTTAACACACCCAAGCACAAAATAAATGTTGGAGTTAAAGGACGCAAAATCTGGAAAGACCTTGGTTTTTCTGCCAACTTCCAGTGGGTTGACCATTACCTTTGGCAAAGTACTTTTGGTATTGGCCCGGTTAACTCGTACCGCATACTGGATATGCAACTGAGCTATGAACTTCCTAAATATTACTCTACCCTTCGCGTAGGTTCATCAAACCTGCTTAACGAAAAACGCAGAGAGATTTATGGCGGACCAAGCATAGGGCGTATGTTCTATGTATCGTGGTTGTTTGAGATAAAGTAACCACCCCTCTTAATCTCCCCAAAGGGGAGAGAATAAAAAAGTCCCGCACCTATTTATCGGTGCGGGACTTTTTTATTGACATGAACTTCAATATTAAAATCTCCTTTATATTTGCACCCGCAATGAAATTCAAACACAAAGTTTTTTTCAAAGTACTGATAGCCGCCTTTATTATTCTGGCATTGCCAGATTTTGCAGATGCACAATGTGCCATGTGCAAAGCCACAGCTGAATCAAATCAGAATGCAAAGGGAGAACAACATTTTGGTGCCAACCTGAATGCAGCGATACTTTACTTAATGGCTGTGCCGTATATTGTTCTTACGTTTCTGGCTTTTCTCTTTTTCAAGAAAGAGATATTGGCTAAGGTTGCGTTATTGCGAGCCCGTTTTTTTGGGGTGAAGCAATCTGTTAACTAATCTGAGATTATATTGTGTGCCCTTCGCAGTTCGACTACGCTCACTGTGACAAAAACCGCTCAGGGTGACACCCCGCCTATAATTATTTTTTCGGTAAAAGCGTGAGCAGATAATTACCGTAACCGCTTTTCAAAAGTGGTTCAGCAAGTTTGCCCAACTGTGCATCATCAATAAACTTCATGCGCCAGGCAAGCTCTTCAATGCATCCGATTTTTAAACCCTGCCGTTCTTCTATTACCTGCACAAATTGTCCGGCCTGCATCAGTGAGGCAAAGGTGCCTGTATCTAACCAGGCAGTGCCGCGGTCAAGAAGACCGACTTTCAGTTTTCCGGCAGCGAGGTAATGTTTGTTTACATCGGTTATTTCGTATTCACCACGCGCGCTGGGTTTCAAATCTTTTGCAACCTCCACTACGCTGTTGTCATAAAAATACAAACCGGGAACTGCATAATTTGATTTGGGTTGTTTTGGTTTTTCTTCAATGGAAAGTGCATTCAGGTTTTTGTCAAAATCAACCACACCGTAGCGTTCAGGGTCTGAAACGTGATAAGCAAACACTACTCCCCCATCGGGACTATTATGTTGCTGCACGAGTTCTACCAAACCTGAACCGTAAAAAATATTGTCGCCAAGTATGAGGGCAACTTTATCGTTACCGATAAATTTTTCGCCAATTACAAATGCTTGAGCAAGTCCGTTCGGGACTTTTTGTTCTTCGTAAGAAAAGGCACAGCCAAGCGATTCACCGTTGCCCAGCAGCTTTTTAAAATGTGGTAAATCATGCGGGGTTGAAATGATTAATATTTCACGGATGCCTGCCATCAACAAAACCGAAAGCGGATAATAAATCATAGGTTTATCATAAACCGGCATGAGTTGTTTACTTACCGCAAGTGTAAGCGGATGCAGACGTGTACCGCTTCCTCCGGCTAAAATTATTCCCTTCATTGTTCTTCTTTTTTAATCTTTAAACTTTCAAGGTTAATGTCTTCTTCTTCGTCATAAATTTCAAGCAACGGTTCTTTAAATGCTTTGGTGGTAATGGATTTATCCAATGAAAGAATGAGCGCAGGAAGAATGATAAGGTTAGTGAACATGGAAACTAATAATGTGATTGCGGTAAGTAATCCCAGTGCCTGTGTTCCGCCAAATGTTGAGGCGCAGAATATTCCGAAACCGAAAAATAAAATAACGGAAGTGTACATAATGCTTATGCCTGTTTCGCGCAACGTGAGAATGGCAGATTTGCGGATATTCCAATTGTGCAGTTTCAATTCCTGACGATATTTGGCAAGAAAGTGAATGGTGTTATCCACCGAAATTCCGTAAGCGATACTGAATACAAGAATAGTGGAAATTTTAATGGGAATGCCTACAAAACCCATTACTCCTGCCGTAACTAATTGCGGAATAATATTGGGAATAAGTGAAATCATTACCATGCGCCAAGATGAAAACATTCCTGCCATCATCAATGAAATAAGGAAGATGGCGAGCAGCAAACTCCAAAGCAAATTACTTATCATGTACTCATTGCCTTTCAGGAAAACCACACTGGTTCCGGTAAGTGTTACGTTGTATTTATCAGGCGGAAAAATGGAATCTATTTTTGGCTGAATACTTTCTTTCAGCGCCCGGAGTTGTGGAGTGCCGATGTCTTCAATATGAGCAGTAACACGGGTTATCTGTCTGTTGCTGTCAATAAACGAATGAAGCAGGTTACGGTTTTTTGTTTGTTCGGGAACATAATCCAGAATGAAACCTTGTTCCTGCGCATTGGGAATGCTATACTTTTCTGCATCGCCCCGGTAAAAAGCCTGCTTGGAGAATTTGAAAACTTCGAGCACTGAAAGCGGTTTTGAAAACTCAGGATACGTAGCAATCACCTGCTGCAGTTCATCAATCTTTTTAAATAGGACAGGGCTCATTACCTTGCCTTTCTTCTTCGTGTCAATTTCAATTTCAAAAGGCATTACACCATTAAAATTTTTCTCAAAATATTTGAGGTCAACATACACCGGGTCGTAACGGGGAAGGTCGTCCACAATATTTCCGGTGGTTTTCATTTTGGTAATTCCCCAGATTGAAACGAGCGTAAACAGTATAGAAACAACATAGACAGCTTTACGGTGTTCGGTTACGAGGATGATTAGTTTTTCAACAAAGTTTCCGAGAAAACGGTTGTCTAAATGTTTGGTATGTTTTACGGATGGCGGTGGAAGAAAACTGAAGAAGATAGGAATAAGAGCGAGTGAAAGAAAGAAGATAATCATTACGCTGATGGTTGCCACAATACCGAATTCCTGCATGAGCTGACTATCAACCAACAGAAATGTAGCAAAGCCAACGGCAGTGTTTGCATTGGTGAGGAAAGTTGCATTACCTACTTTTGAAATGGTGCGCATAAGCGACCTCGCCTGATTACCATGTGTCTTGTATTCACGGTGGTATTTATTGATAAGGAAAATATTATTGGGGATGCCGATAACAATAAGCAGCGGAGGAATAAGTCCGGTGAGGATGCTGATTTTATAACCCATTAACCCGATAAGGCCCATACACCATACCACACCTATTGCAAGAACGAGCATGGAAACAAAAACTATTTTAAACGAGCGGAAAAAAAGATAAAGAACGAGTGACGTAATAAATGCCGCAAGAAAAAGAAACATGGTAAGCTCATCGGCAACCTGTATTGCCACTTTGCTGCGGATATACGGCAAGCCCGAAAAATGTACATCCATTTTTCTATCGGCTTCAAATGCAGCAGCCGTTTCTTCAATCTGTAAAACTAATTTGTTGCGCTTTTTATTATCGAGCACTTTCTTACTCATGGTAATAAACATAAGCGTAGTGCCGGTTTCGGGATTGTAAATTATATCGCTGTAAAAGGGTAATCCTGTAATGATTTTTTTCAGGCTGTCGAGTTCAGTCTGTGATTGCGGTTTACGATTAAGGATGGGTGTGAAATCAAATTTCTTAAGGCTGTCGTTGCGGGTAAGGTTATAGAGTTTTGCCACCGAAACCACTTCATCAACACCTTCGAGTTGTTTCATTTTCTGGCCTAAATCATACCAGGCATTGAAGTGGTCGAGGTTATAAAGTTGTTTGTCAGTGATACCTAAGAAAAGTACGTTGCCGTCTTCGCCAAAGAGTTTTTTAAATTTTTCGTATTTGATTAACGTGCTGTCATCGGCAGGCAGCATTTTGGCAAAGTCGTAACGGATTTCAGCGAACTGTGCATACCAGCCCATAAGGGCGGTAAGTAAGCCAATGATAACAAGGATTGCTATGCGTTGGCGAAGAATTATTCGTGCTGATTTTTCCCACATATATTTTGCAAAGGAAATGGTTTTGGATTAGCAGCAGCGAAAGTAATTAGAAAATATTAGAGAAAGCGAAAGTATATTAGTAGCTGTAAAAAAAGCCCCACGCCTGAGGTGTGGGGCTTTTTGTTTTATATGAGACACGAGCATCGTGTCCCAACTGCATCGTGTCTCTACAGGAATGTTATTTCGTAGGTTGCGGGAAACGGGGTTTGATTAAAGGCGTTTAAAAAGTTGTTGTAATCGGCAGGGGTAATGGTAATGGTTTGCTCTTGTCCATTGGATAACTGCAAGTTGTTGGAGCCTGAGTAACTCTCGGCCGGGTCGGAGGCGGCATAGAAGGTAATGCTGGTATTATTTGTGCCGGTTGTTGTGTTTTTGATTTTGATAGTTAGGCCTACACGCCATGCAGGGTTTGAGGGACCGAAGATGTTTATTAGTTGTGCCGCGTTTATTGTTCCGGTGATAGGCGGGAGGTGTAACAATGTAACGTTGCGTCTTATTTCTTTACCGGCAGCGATGTGGACATTTGTTTCAGTTTTTGTTTGGTAGAAGGGGTGTGACCAGTAGAGGTCGTAATCATTTGCAAGTAAGTTGGAGATTGAGAATTTGCCTCCGAGGATTGATTGTGTTTCGTCTACTTTGTGATTATCACCTGCAAGGGTGAGATAAAATGAAGCGTCAACAACCGGAACTTCTTCTTCGTTTTTGATGATGCCGCGCACTTTAGCTGTGGTGGAGCCAATATTGATTACTTCGCGGGAATGGATGTATCCGCTGACAAATACGGGATTGGTGGTTAACAATGTGTTTGCCATTTTATCCATTCCGAGTTTGAAACTGTTGTCGATTATATCACGGGTTATGGAGTTTATCTGTTCGAGGGCAAGGGTTTTGGAGATAATTGCCTGACGGGGATTTTGCGCTGCGGTGCGGAAAAGATTTATAGAGGTTTGCAGGTCGGTAACATCGGTAGCAAGGTAGCCGAAAGCACCGGCAACTGCAACGTTGGTATTTGCTTCGTCATGGATGGTTTGGCAGATGTCAGCGATTTCTTCTTTTTTCATTCCGCGGAAATCAGAGCGGGTGAATTTTACTTTTGCCATTAGTGTATTGTTATGCACGGAGGCTGCATAGGCGATAAGGGCGTTGCAGCATTTGAAGGCTATATCTGTCATGGCTTTGCGGATGGCATTGGTGTCGAGGGTTACGCCTGAGGAGGTTCCTTCTGCGATTTGGTCGAGTTGCTCGATGAGTAATAGTTTGGTATCGGCTGCTGCTTTGGCGACAGCGAAGGCTATTATGCCTGCGGTGGCTGCTACATTGTTTGCGCAATAGAGTAGTGTTGCGCGGATCATGTTTACGAGGTTGGCGGTGCGGTTTTGCATGGTTTTGTTTATTTAGTGATTAAGTGAATTGGTGAATTTTTGATTTACGATGGGGTTTTGAGTGTTGATGTTTGCGTTTCGATTGTTGTTGGTGTTAATTATTTTGTTGTTGACGGGGTTTTGAGTGTTGTAAATGGCGTTTCTTTTGTTGTTGATGGGGTTTTGAGTGTTGTAAGCGGGGTTTTGGTTGTTGCAGGCGGCAATTATTTTGTTGATGATGGCGTTCCGGTTGTTGTTGGTGTGGTGTTGATTGTTGTAAGTGTTGATTATTTTGTTGTTGACGGGGTTTTGATTGTTGTAAATGGCTATTCTTTTGTTGTAAGTGTTAATTCGGTTGTTGTAACTGGGTTGTTTTTACAATGATTACTTCATTTAGAGAAGGAAGGTGTTGTTTAAGATACGCTAGGACATTGTCGAACGGGATATTGAGCTGAATACACATTACTGAGATTTTTTGTCCTGAAGCAATCTTCTTTCCATCGTAGTATGCTCCTCCGTTTGAACTACAAAGATTTGTAGCACGAAGAAATTCCTCTTTTGTAATCTCAAAATCTTTAAGAACCCGGAGAAAACAGTTGTGCATTAATTCTTTGTATTTATGGTAGGACATCCTACTGTTGCTTTGTTTGGCAACAAAGGGAAGGGTTTTGTATATGCTGAAAAAGTATATTAGGTATAAAGGCGGGAGTAGGGAAGCAGATGGGGTGTTGCTATTAAAGTTGTGAACACAAGCCAATCATCGGCTGTATAAGGTCTGACAGAGTTAGAAGAAATTGATAATTACGCATTAGCAGGGCATACAATTTGGGACATTGTTACAGATCCAGATGATGGAACAAAAGTTTGGATATCCTTTGGAAATATTGACCCAGAAGGTCATGTTCGTGTCTATAAGTCAGAAGATGCCGGGCAAAATTGGTGCGAATATTCAGATGGATTGCCTATTTTCCCAGTTTCAAGGTTAGTTTATCAGGAAGGTAGTAATGACCTGATTTATGCAGCAACCGATGTGGGTGTTTACTATCGAGATGCAAGTATGTCTAGTTGGGAATGTTTTAGTAATGACCTACCAATTTGTGTGGTTTCGGATATTGAAATTGATTATTGCGAAGGCAAACTATATGCTTCTACTTTTGGAAGAGGTGCGTGGACTACAGACTTAATACAGGATTACACAGATGAGATAGAAATCAGTGGTGAAGTGAACTGGAGCGACTCTAAACGCATTTACCATCATACTGTAAGAGTTTTGGATGATGCAAAATTAACTATCAGTGATATTGTACGAATGCCCAAAGACAGCCGTATAATAGTTGAGGAAGGCGGTATGCTGGTACTAGATGGAGGAACTTTAACAAACAGTTGTGATGAGGTTTGGGAAGGTGTGGAGGTATGGGGAATACCTGGTAACGCACAGGGAACAGTTAATGTTACCACACCATCTTCCTCAAACACCACCCAAGGGTTATTAATAATGAAAAACGGAGCATTAATAGAAAACGCCAAATGGGGTGTAATGCTCGCTGATGGTGAAGGTAGTGTAACAAAAACAGGTGGTATAATAGTAGCTGAAAACAGCACGTTCAGGAACAACCGTAAAGATGTGGCTTTTATGCAATACAAGCCATACAGTATCAGTAATTTTGTAAATTGCACGTTCTTAACCGACCAGCCTATGAACGGAACAGAATACAATGGCGAAGGCAGCAACGGGCACGTAACCATCTGGGGCATGCGCGGGGTTGATTTTACCGATTGCGATTTTGTGTGCGATTTAGATGACAGCTGGGACAGTAACGGTGAGTTTTACGATTTTAATCCTGACAAACGCGGCTTAGGGATAGCGAGTGTTAATGCGCTTTACAGCGTGAACTCAACAGACAGTGAAGATGATGATAATCGCAGTCGTTTTCTTAATCTTACCCGAGGGGTGTGGACTGGAAAAACCTACAGCTCGGAAGTGAGGTGGACGCATATTGACGGTGCTTTATTTGACAACTGCCTTTACGGAACGGAGATAGACGGCAGTACACAAGACCGCGTAACGGATTGTGATTACAATGTGCCACAGCCCGATTTTTTGAACTATGGCGGGAAAGCATGGGGGATTTATACGGTAAGTTGTAAAAACTTCAAACTAGAAGAAAATACATTTACTGATATAGGTGTATCGCCTTCTTATAATATGGGTATTATTAATCAGGGATATAAGTTGAATGGAATAGCAGGAGGATTGGTAAGAGGCAACATCCATAACGGAACTTTTATAGGAAACCAAATGGAGCGAAATAATCCTTACCTGAAAGTTAACTGCAACGAATATACCGACCATGCAGCCTCATGGGCTGTGAACCCTGAGGTGCAAAATCAAATACTTGGACCGCAGGGAACTGGGTGCGCATTAACAGATATACGTGCTGACAATTTATTTATTGACCAGAGCGATGATATCTGGAGCTGGGCACAGTTCTGGAGCTATTGGGCTGCGGATGCTGCGGATGCAGTGCCTGATTTTGCAACCTCTTCAATTAACGGAACATTGGGAATTACTGGTGAACCATGTTTTGATCGAACTACTATAAATTGCGTAGCAACTGGGGGAAATTTTGGAGATGAAAAATCGTTAAAAGCAGAACTGGATGAAAAATATGCAGATTTAGAAGATGAATATACAGATGTGGAAGGCGATTTAGACAATGGACAAAAAAGTACCATGTTGACACATATTGCTACTGCTGCATATCCAAATTCTACACTTACAACTGAACTGATAGCAAATTCACCCTTATCAGATGAGGTACTAACAGCAGCATTAAACCGTACTTCGTTCAGCAGCCAGCAAAAGATTGATTTTACAGTGCCGAATTGTCCTGTATCAGCAGAGGTTTGGATAGAAGTAGATGATGCTTTTGCAGGACCTATACCTGAAGATATTACTGATGCACAAGTTGAAAGCACGGTAAGAACCTTGACTGCAATTAAGCGCGAAGGCGAAGGGGTAATAAGCGATTTGTTTCTAACCCTCAATAATATTTTCAAACTATATGCGGAAGCCGACAGTATAGACGGGCTGATTTATTATATGAAAGACACGTTGGACTATAAAGAAGCGCATAAGTTGCTTGTGGGAACATTGCTGGAAGTTGACAGTATAGAATTAGCACGCACTGTTTTGGAAGGTATAGATTTGGAAGATGTGGAAGAAGAGGCTTTTTATGATTTTTACGACATAGCAGTTACCCTTGCCGAAAATGAAGATTCATGGTTTGATATAAATGGAATACAACGAACAATAATAGAAGATTTGGCTGAATCGGATTATGAAGTAGCTATTAATGCGCAGGCAGTGCTGTGGTTGGTTGATGGTGAGGTATTCCCAAGAACGCCTGAAGTAATACCTGACAGTGCAGGTAAATGGGATGGAGAAGAGCCGCAACTTAATCAACAACCAACACCGGACGAAACCAACAACCTGAAAAATATTTCTGTTTATCCCAACCCATTTAACAATAGCTTTAATGTAAATTACATACTTGAGCAAGAAGCAAATGAAGTAAGGGTAGAAATATTTGATTTAGTTGGAAGAACAGTTTTTACTAAAAAAATGGGTAAAACCGCAAGAGGAAATATAAAAATTGATTTGGGTGAATGTCTTGGTGTATATGTTTTACGAGTATATGCCGATGACAGGCAGGTTCATAAAGAAAAACTAATATGCTTGCAAAGGTAAATAAGCTAATTGTATTTATTTTGACTCTGTGCAATTACAATGCACAGAGTCAAAATATTTATTTTGACAAATTGTATGATTTTGGAAATGCTAATAATTATGCGGATGGTTCAGGTGGGATAATAAATGGTATTGATAGTGATGAATATTATTTTATTGCCCGCACAATAAACTTGAACACAAATATTTCAACTGGTGTATTATGTAAAATTGATGAATACGGGGATACTATACTGACAGTAAAAATAACTGATGTAAATAAATCATATATCCCTACAGCATTGGTAAAAACAAGTGATAATAGTATTACAATTGCTTCAACAGTAACTAATATTGTTACTAATAAAAGAGATTACTCATTAACAAAAATAAACAGTGCTAATGAGATTGAGGTTGTAAAAACTTATGGAGATAGTATTAATAATGAGCAAGCATTACATGTTATAAGCACATTTGATAAGGGCTTCTTGATTGTAGGACAATCAGTAGTTCCCCCTAATGACAGTGCGGACATGTATGTGGTAAAAACTGACAGTGCAGGTAATTTTGAGTGGGAAAAATATTATGGCGGCAGTAATTTTGAAGCAGCTTATTCGGTTATTCAATCCCCTGATACTGGATATATAATATTAGGATGGACACAAAGTTTTGGTAACGGGCAACAAGATTGGTATTTAGTCAAAACAGACAAATTTGGCAACCAACAATGGCAAAAAACTTATGGAAGCAGTGAAGTAGACATCGCGACTTCCATAACCTCAATAATTGACGGAAGCTACCTCATAAGTGGAGTTTCTGGTGGCGGAGGGGCCTCAATTGGAAGAGTAAGAAAAATTGATTCATTAGGAACAGTAATATGGAGCAAGAGCTACAAACATGAAAACAATCCTACAAATGATATTTGGAAAACTTTAGAACTAAGCAATGGAGATATTGTTTCAACTGGTATGACAGATGAAACAGATAATGCTGGTTGGTTGATAAAAACAGACATGGCAGGAAATAAATTATGGTCACGTATGTATAATAATAATGCCAATATTGATTTATTTTATGATTTTACAACAACTGCTGATGGTGGTTTTTTATTAGCAGGGTTAGCATGGAATGCAAACAATAACAGTCAAGATGCTTGGTTATTAAAAGTTGATAGCGTTGGGTGTGAATATGAAAACTGTTTGGTGGGTATTGATGAGGAAAGTAAAAAAGTAGTGGTGGATATTTACCCGAACCCTGCAAGTGATGTATTGAATATTGAGTTGCAAGAAGCAGGTAAGAAGTATGAAATTCAATTGGTAGATATACAAGGACAATTGGTTTATAAATCAGAAGTCAGAAATCAGAAGTCAGAAATCAACATTAGCAGCCTTGCTAATGGTATTTATTTGCTCACACTGCAAAACGCAGAGCAAAAGACATCGGTAAAAATAATTGTACAGCATTAGAACATAGCTAACAGCGGGTATAGTAATACTACACAGGATTAAAATAAAAAGCCCCGCTTCAGGCGGGGCTTTTTATTTGTTAGAAGTTTAAAATTCTAAATCAAGAAAACATTAATCAGTCCTAGCATTTCGGCATAATTGCGTGCTGAACTAAAAAGGTATTCTTCGGGGTTTTGGACAAAGCCTTCAACTACGGGATTGTTGTGGATGTATTGCAATTTCTGCTGAATGAAATTGTAATTGGTTAGCTCAACAGGATGGTTCCCATCCTGCCAGAATTTATAGTTTTTGATTTTGTTGTTATGGCGACCGGCAAACTCAAAACGGTCGAGCATCCACTCTCTGCGGCTTTCTGCTTCATCATTTATTTGTTCTATTATTTTTTTGGAGGTAAACTTTTTGAAGTCGCGGAGGATGTCGGAAAGGTTTGTGCCGTCTTCTGCTCTTGCAATCATGTGAAGATGGCTTGGCATCAGACACCATGCGAAGATGACAAGCCCTTTGTTTTTCTGGCAGTATTCAAGGCTTTCAACTAATGTTACTTTGTGGTTTTTGCGGGTGAATACGTCTATCCAATCTACAACTGTAAGGGTTAAGAAGTAGGCGTTGCCTTCGATGATGCGGTAGTGGAATCCCATGGTTGTATGGTTTTGTTTTTCAAAAATACTACTTTTGGAAATGAAATTGTTGCTATGGATGATGACCGCATTGCAAATGCTTGTTCTCAGCGGTCGGGATTGCAGATCCCGACCTGCGCATGCTGCCTTTCAGCAAACGCGAGAAGGGGAACATCCGGAGGAGCGGGTGGACTCATGAGAACCATGCTATTGAACTTTTCAGCAATGCGTTTATGCAGCAGAAAGTAGAGTATATACATAATAATCCAGTAAGGGGAGGAATAGTTGACAGCCCTGAAGAATACAAGTATTCAAGTGCGGGCGTTTATGCAGATAAAGAAGGATTTTTGGAAATTATACCTGTTGTGTTGGAATGGAAAACTGTGAAATAAATGACAATTGCAAATTGTCATGTGTTCCGAGCGGCATTGCAAATGCCGCTCAGCCGCACGCATTGAACATTATGCCCAGCAGGGTTTGTCAGTAATGAACGAAAGTAAAAAAATATTATTGAATACCTAAACAGGAAATTACTCCTCCGTTACCCCAAGATACCTCAATACTTTTTTATCCGTTTCTTTAGCAGTCAGTTCCTCTACCATTGTGGAGATTGTATCGCGCAGGGCTTTGGTTTCAACAAGCAGGGCTTTATCTTTTTCATCGGAAGATGGTTTAAGGTCATCCGCTTTTTTGTCTAAAGCTTCTTTCAATTCGGTAAGGGCTTGTATTCCGCCAAGGCGCATGAACCATGCATTATCATTTTCAGCAACATCTTTAAAGAAAGGCAGTGTGCGCGTTGTCATTGCGGCATCGTCTGTGCGTTGAAGAAAACGGCTGTAGAGCAAAATGAAACTATACTTATCATTTGCATCAGTAATGCGTTTATAATTAGCGGAGAAGAAGGTTTCTTTTTCTTTTCCTCCGTATTGCATGTAGACAGTAGCAATATCGGCAAGACGCTTGGTGTCGGCATTTTTTTCAAGCTGTGCTGCATAGGTTAATCCTTTTTCTTTATCCAGTTTTACAATTGCTGCAAGGGCTATTCCTGAAACATTGTATGAAGAATCATTCAGCGCTTTTTCATATACGGGAATTGATTCCACATCGGGATAATTTTTAACGAGGAACTTAAGCGCACTTGCTCTAACCGCAGCTTTCTCATCTTTCTGCGCCATTTCAGAAACTTTGGCTTTTATTTTTTCTTTATCCACGTATTCAAGGATTGAAACATGGCTGATAGCTGCTGAACGGATTTTCCAGTATTTATCATTGAGCGCAGCAAAAATCACATCTACCTCAGCAGTTGAATCCTGAAAACCGGTGGTAGCTAATTTGGTCAGCGCTTCCATGCGGTCTAAATACAAAGGAGCATAACGAAACTGGTGAATGTATTCTGCGGTTTCTTTTTCTTCTTCTTTGGTGCAGAGCAACATTTTTTCGGCATCAATATTTACCAGATCAGGTCTGCCGCCTGAACAGGGAATTACAAACGTCTGCAACTTATTTTCCAATGTAATGAGGTGGCGCACTTTTTCTTTTCCGTGATACACATCTACATACATCGGCATTTTGTACAGCGGTGTTGTTTCCAGGTCTTGTTGCTGTTCAAGGGTTACGGTTAACCTGTTTTGTTCATCGGGGTATTCTGATTCATCGTAATAATACCAGCTGATGCCCAACTCAAGATGACCTTTGTTAAGAAACCATTCATTAAAAAACCAATTCAAATCTTCGCCCGTTGTTTCTTCAAACGCAAGGCGCAGGTTATGAATTTCAACGGAAGTGTATTTATTTTTTTCAAGGTATAATTTAAGTGAAGCGAAAAATGCATCATCACCAACAACCTTGCGCAGCATGTGTAACACCCTGCCCCCTTTTGCATAACTGTGACTGTCGAACATGTCTTCTTTATCATCGTACTCAAAACGGATAAGATCTTTTTTTGCATACGCTGCTTCGCGCAGGTAACCGCTTAAATCACCTTCCAGATGCTGGTCGGCAGCATCACGCCCGTATTTGTATTCGCGCCAGAGGTACTCACCGTAAGTAGCAAATGATTCATTGAGTGGAATGTTTGACCATGATTCGCAGGTAACCAAATCACCAAACCAGTGGTGAAATAATTCGTGTGAAATAATATCTTCATTATCACCGTCCAGCATTTCGCGCGGGGTTTGCTGCAAAAACTCACCGTGCAAGGTAGCTGAAGCATTTTCCATTGCACCCGAAACATAATCACGTACCACAATCTGCGAATATTTTTCCCAAACATAGTTTCCGAATTTGGAAGAAAAGAATTCAATCATTTCGGGTGTGTGTCCGAAGATGGCACTTGCATATTGTTTGTATTCGGGCTCTACATAATAATTGACTTCTATGTTTTTCCATTTATCTTTTACAACTGCAAATTTTCCAACTGCCATCATGGTAAGGTAAGGTGCTGCTCCCAATGTTTGTTTCCAGTAATCGGTGCGGGTTCCTTTTTTATTATTTAAGGAAGTAATAAGTAAACCGTTGGACAGTGTTACAAAACCTGTATCAACGGTCATGTAAATTTCCTGTGTCATGCGTTCATTGGGCGCATCAATAGTTGGAAACCAACAGGAGTTGGATTCAGTTTCGCCTTGTGTCCATACCTGTTTGGGTTTATTTTTGTCTTTGCCCAAGGGGTTAATGAAATACAAACCTTTGTCGGAAGTGATGGCTTCACTGCCGCCTGATTCACGTTCTTCGGGCTTTGCGATGTAGTCAATGAAGAGTTTATATTCTTCGTTGCGGGTGTAAGTCTTGTCTAATTTAATGCGAAGTTTCAGTGTGTCGTATTCAAACTTCAGTGGTGTTTTTCCGGTGGCGGTAAGAAGAGAAACTTCTTTTATTTCAAAACTTTTAGCATCCAGTGTAAGTGAATCGGTTGGATAGAAATACGGTTTGAACGTGAGTGTAGCTTTTCCATTGAGTTGTTGTTTTTCCCAATTAAAACTTACTTCCAATCTGGTATGCAACAAATCATTTATTCGTGGGTAGGAGCTTCGGTAAGGTTTTCTATCCATTGCATCGTCATAGTCATTCATCCAATCTTCCATGTCAATGGCGGTGGTATCGGCTTCAGAATTGCTGTCTGAAAGTTTTTCTTTAGGCTTGCAGGCACTGAAAAAAAGAACAGCGAAGAACAGTATTATGGAAAGTATTTTATTCATTGACTTTTGATTTAGCGGGCGAAGGTAGGAAAAGAGTCTTTAGTTTTTAGTCGATAGACCATAGTCCATGGTCCATAGTGAATAGAAAACCTCGTACCATGGACTATGGTCTATTGACTCTTTTCCTATCTTCGTGCCTCTTAACTAAAAATACTATGGACGAAGAATTAGAATTTGCGATAGCATCAGCTCAGGAAGAAATGCAAAAAGCGATTACACACTTTGAAGCAGAACTGGTAAAAATACGTGCAGGAAAAGCCAATCCTTTTATGCTGGATGGTATTCAGGTGCCGTATTACGGAACCATGTCGCCACTGAAAAATGTATCGGGAATAAATACACCTGACCCAAAAACGTTGGTTATTCAGCCGTTTGAAAAATCTTTATTGAAAGATATTGAGAAAGCTATTCTGGATGCTAATCTTGGATTTACTCCATCCAATGATGGTGCGGTAATCCGCATTAATATTCCTCCGCTGACTGAAGAGCGCAGAAGAGGTTTAGTGAAACAGGCAAAAACGGAGATGGAGCATTGCAAAGTAAGTATTCGCAGTGCACGTAAAGATGCGAATGAATATATAAAAGGCTTAGTAAAACAAGGCTTACCCGAAGATGTGGGTAAAGGCGCAGAAGAAAAAATTCAAAACCTTACTAACTCGTATTCTGCTAAAACGGATGCGCATTTAGAGTCGAAAGAGAAAGAGATAATGACGGTTTAATTGCCGCGTCACCCTGAACTTGTTTCAGGGGCAAATGAACAGATGCTGAAACAAGTTCAGCATGACGAAACCTACTTGCGTTCTATCACAACATGCAAAAGCGCTGGCTCACAAAACCAAAACCTGATTCAAAAATTATTGACTCTCTTGCCTCAGCATTAAATGTTGACAAGCAAATTGCTCTACTGCTTGCACAGCGCGGAGTAACAACGTTTGAAGAAGCAAAACATTTCTTTCGTCCTGAGTTAAGCGACCTGCACAATCCTTTTCTGATGAAGGATATGGACAAGGCGGTTGCGCGATTGGAACAAGCCATTGCAGCAGGTGAAAATATTTTAGTGTATGGTGATTACGATGTGGATGGCACCACTGCCGTTGCCTATTTCTATAAATTTCTTTCCGTGTTTTATGCTCAATGTGATTTCTATATTCCCGACCGCTACAAAGAAGGTTACGGTATTTCATTTGCAGGAATTGATTTTGCGGAGGCAAATAATTTCTCGCTGATTATTGCGCTGGACTGCGGCATCCGTTCGGTTGATAAAGTAAATTACGCTAACCAGAAAGGAATTGATTTCATCATTTGCGACCACCATTTGCCTGGTGATGAAGTTCCAAAAGCTGTTGCTGTGCTTGACCCAAAGCAAGCCGACTGTACTTATCCTTTTAAAGAATTATGCGGGTGCGGAATTGGTTTTAAACTGGCGCAGGCTTTTGCTCAGAATAATAATATCGCGTTCACTGAACTTGAAAAATATATTGATTTAGTAGCGGTGAGTATTGCTGCCGACATTGTAAGTATTACGGGCGAAAACCGTATGCTTACTTATTATGGTTTGAAAAAACTGAACGAAAATCCAAGCAACGGATTGAAGTCAATCATTGAACTGAACAACCTGAAACGTGAACTGACCATCAGTGATATTGTGTTTATCATAGCTCCGCGCATAAATGCCGCGGGACGCATCAACAGCGGAAGACAAGCGGTTGAGTTGTTAATTTCTTCGCTGAAAGATAATCACGGTGAAATGGCGCTGGGCATTAACCAAACCAATACCGAGCGACAGGTTTTAGATAAAGATATTACCGAACATGCACTGAGCATGATTGCAGAAAGCAAGGTGTTACAAAAACGGAAATCAACTGTTTTGTTTCACGAGAATTGGCACAAAGGCGTGGTAGGAATTGTTGCTTCGCGGTTGATTGAAACGTATTACAAACCAACTATTATTCTTGCGGTTGAAGATGGTTACGCAACAGGCTCGGCACGCTCGGTGCGCGACTATAATGTATATGAAGCCATAGAGGCCTGCAGTGATTTGCTGGAACAATTCGGGGGACATAAATATGCCGCAGGACTAAAAATGAAAATGGAAAATGTAGATGCATTTGCAGAACGTTTTGAACAGTTTGTTTCAAAAACCATTACCGAAGAAATGCTTACACCCTGCATTGAAATTGATGACGAACTGAAACTGGAAAACATCAACGAAAAGTTTCTGCGCATATTGAAACAGTTTGCGCCCTTTGGCCCGGGAAATATGAACCCGGTGTTCATGACCAAAAATCTTTCGTGCAAAGGTTTTCCGCGGGTGATGAAAGACAAGCACTTGAAATTAGATGTGTATGACCCCGCTAACCCAAGCCGAACTATTGAAACGGTTGCCTTTAATATGGTAAACCATTTTGAAAGTATCAGCCGCAATATGCCTTTTACTATTTGTTATACCGTTGAAGAAAATAACTGGAACAGGAAAACAAGTGTGCAGTTGAATGTGAAGGATATGAGGTTTTGACACCACCCCCCCTGACCCCTCTCCTTGAAAAAAGGAGAGGGGAGCAACGCGAGCAAATCAAACGCGAGTAAAACTGTTTCGGAAGTTTTGACAGGGTATATGAGTTGCGGGAAGGGGAAAGAAATCTACAAAAAACGTTTCCTGAGGTGGTGACAGCGGGGTTTGCGTGAGTGTAAGCAGTGTTTGCTTGACTGTAAGGGGCATTTGCTTGACTGTAAGAGGCGTTTGCGTGGTTGTAAGCATGACAGATTTACTGTAAGCTGCAATTGTTGCAGTGTAAGAGACATTTGCGTGAGTGTAAGAGGTGTTTGCTTGAGTGTAAGAGGCATGTGCGCGGTTGTAAGAGGCATTTGTTTTACTGTAAGCAGCGTTTGCGCGACTGTGAGAGGCATGCGGGAAACGAACAGGGAGGTTTGCGCGGGTGTAAGAGAGGTGTGGGAAGGTGTAATTTGGGTTTGGAAAGTTGTTTGATGCGTAAAATGAATAGCAAACGGGCTAAGGGAAGAGGAAAAACAGATATGAAGAGGTGTGAAGGAGGTTTGAGAACAGGTAAACTACTTATTTGAAAAATGAAGTGATGTGCCTAAATGGCAGGGGTAGATTTGAAGGGATGTATTGAGAACTTGAGTTAAGGTGCCGCATAAACAATATTTTGGGTTTTGCAACCGTGAAACACGTTGAAAGAGTTTATAAAGGAGAAATATTTTTCAGGAGGTGGTGGAAGAGAGGGGGGAATTGTTGAGATTTGTGGGAGAGAACTAATTTATTGCACATATAAGTAAGTTAGCAGAAATATAATGAAAGACTTAATAATTCTAAATTATCATTCATTATTTAATTCATCAGATTGGGATTTTCGTGACCCTATTTATTCAATTGATGAAACCGTTTTTCGACAACAATTAGAATTAATTAAACAATTAGAATTACAGGTTATTTCAATTAAAAAGATAAACAGAGCCAAATCAGGAACAAAACCTCTTATCGCAATTACATTTGACGATGCACATGACTCAGATTACAAGATTGCATATCCAATTCTTAATGAATATGGGTTTAAGGCATCTTTTTACCTTCCAACATTAAAACTACAAGGAGATTATTTTAAAATAAAACAATATCAGGAAATGTTGAGTACTGGACATGATATTGGGCCTCATGGTATAACTCATAAATATTTATCTGACCTGAATTATGACGAACAATTTCAGGAACTTAAAGAGTCAAAAGAGGCGATTGAAATAATAACAAATGAAAAAGCAGATTATTTTTCATTGCCAGGAGGAAAATACTCCAAAGAAACCCTTGAGATTTCTCTAAAACTAGGATTTAAAGGTTTACTCACAACCAACTTTGGTTTTACTGACTTAGGTAATACACAATTTCTTCTTAATCGTTGGACAATTAGAAAAAAAACATCTATTGATACTTTTGAGAAAGTATTACGTGGTAATTGGATTGAAATAAAGAAGGAAGAGGGGAAATCTATCTTAAAAAGGGGATTTCACAGGTTATTTTCGAATCAAATTGCAGATCAAATTAATTACACATTGAGAGGGTGATAAACTTATTGTTTTATTCATTTCTATTCCTACTTATAGTTCCATTTGTTGGTTATCTAATTATATTAATACAACCGTTTAAGAAAGAAGGAATAAAACTAAATACCCATTTAGGTATTAACGGTATTTCAATAATTATTCCTTGCTATAACGAAGAAATATATATTGAAAATAAAATCAATGAAATACTGAATTTGTGCTTGATAATTAACCCCATCTGTTTTGAAATAATAATTATTTCAGACGGGCCAACAGATTCTACAAATGAGATATTAAAAAAATATTCTACGAACAGAAACATTAAAGTTTTTGAATTCAACCAAAGAGGTGGTAAAGCAAACGCATTAAATTTCGGTGTTTCAAAATCCCAATTTGATATTCTAATTTTTTCTGATGTAAGACAAACGATTAAAAAAGGCAGTTTCAATGTTTTGTTATCTCATTTTTCCGATCCAATTGTTGGAGCTGTTTCAGCAAAAATTGAACATGCAGGTTCTTCGCAAATCAGAAATTTTATAAACTATTTAAAGTTACTGGAAAATAAAACTGGGTCAACCATTGGAGTGTATGGAGCACTTTACGCAATTAGAAAAAATAATTATATTCCAATCCCCGTTAGTACAATTTTGGATGACCTTCTTATTTCTTTAAATGTACTAAGTCAGGGAAAACTAGTTAAGTTTGAAACTGAAGCGATTGTATATGATATTGAAATTGAAAAGTTTTATAGTAAGAAAAGAACATTACGTTTAATAAGTGGACTTTTTCAATTAGCTTTTGTTAATACCGGAGTAATCTTTAAATTATCATTTAAGAATATTTTCTTTCTGTTCTTTCAAAAGTATTTTAAATTGATTTTGCCCTTAACTGTTATCGCTATTCCATTATTCGCCTATATTTCTGATGGTTTTTATTCACTTAAATTTCAAACTGTCTGTATTATTTGGATATTTTCAGCACTTATGATTTTGTTTGGGAGGAAAAAAATGACAATTAAATTTATTCTTAGAATGATTTATTTTTATATACTAAGTTTCAATCCCTATAAAAAAAGAGATACAGTATTATGGGACAAATAGCTGCGAAGCTCTGCTTCGCACTTAAAAAAATAATACCCTTTGAATAAACTAATAACTCTCTTCTTCACCATTTTCACTTTCACCACTTGCTTTGGTCAGAGCGGTACAGAACCAATAATCTTATTACGCTATGGCATCGGTTTACCTGACTTACATGCACGCGAACAGGTTGCAATTAAATATAATTTTACGTTGCAAACTATTGGAGATTGTCATGTAGGCCCTGCTTTTGTTGATAGTATTGCGCAACTAAACAAACCCGCTAACGAAAAACTTGATAAAATTAACGGAGCAAACTGGCGCAAAGATTTTGCAAAAGATGTTAAGATTGCATATCAAAAAGACTCGCTGATGAAGGAACAACAGAAACAACCTTAGATGCATTTCACAAACCTTCAAGGTTTTAAAAACCTTGAAGGTTTAATTATAATCTGGTTTGTGATTTAAGTTTTACAAACTTTATAAGTTTGTAGAACCTATTGTAAATAAAAAATAAAAGAAATGAAGAAAGTAATTACGCTATCGGTTTTAATACTATCACTTTTTGCCTGCAACAGAATAAAACAGGAAACAAAAGAAGCACTGAATAAAGGTGGTGAAACAGCCGGAAAAACTGCTACGGAATTTATTGAGGGTGTTACAGAAGGTGTTGATAAAACATTGCAATGTGATATCGTGCTTTCGCAAGAGCTTAAAACTAAAGGACTGCGTACAGGAAAGTTTTCAATTAATAATGATACTGCCGGAGGAGAAAATAACCTGCTTATACTTTACCTTATTTTTGATAAAGATTTTAAAGACAATCTTTCTGTAAAAGCATTTGACAAAAACGGTTTGGAACTTGGCAGAACAAGCTTAGAAGTGGAAGGAAAGCAGAACGATGCAAAATATTATGACCTTCGTTTTGATAAGCGCACTTACATTGAAGTAAAGAGTAAAATAATGATTGAATAACTAAAACTTCCGAAGGTTTATTTCTCCCTAAAACTTTCCCAACTCTTCATACAATTCTTTCATCGGCAAACCCATTACATTGAAGTAAGAGCCTTCAATCTTTTCAATGCCAATGTAACCCAACCACTCCTGAATGCCATACGAGCCGGCTTTGTCAAAAGGTTTGAAGTTGTCTAAATAGTATGTGATTTCGTTTTCGGTAAGCTGTTTGAAAAACACTTTTGTAGTAACAAAAAACGAGTGCGATTTATTTTTTGAAGTGAGCGTAACCCCTGTAAATACTTCGTGCATATTACCAGAAAGTGTTTTTAGCATATTCACAGCATCTGCGTAATCTCTGGGCTTACCGATTTCTTTTTCATTGAGCCACACTATTGTATCAGCAGTAATAACAATGGTATTTTCATCCATTGTATTTTTAAACTGTGCTGCTTTCAGTTGACTGAGGTAAAGCGGAATTTGTTCTGCTTTCAATTCTAGTGGAGCAGTTTCATCAACCGGTTTTACCTCCACAGTAAAATCTATTTCCATCTCTTTCAACAGCTGTTGCCTGCGCGGAGAAGCAGATGCAAGAATAATTTTCTTTCTCCCCTCTCCTTTTGGAGAGGGGTTGGGGGTGAGGCTTTTCATAACGTGTATTTAAAAACCAGCATTGAAAGTATTCCACCGAGCATCACCAGTTTTGATAAACGGCTTGCAAAACAGAAATCATTTTTTTCTTTTGCCCGTGCTGTTTTAATTACTAACCAGAGTGACGGAAGTTGCACGGCAACTAAAAAATAAATCATAGAGATATAATCCTGCGATTGATATTGATAATACTGGATGTAACCAACAGCAGCAATTACAATCAATGAAAAAAATATCGCCATAATTTTTGCAGGAACAATGCCTGCAACAATGGGAAAGGTGCGGCAGCCCACAATCTTATCGCCTTCCATGTCTTCCATGTCTTTAATCAGCTCACGCGAAAATGTTGTAAGAAATGCAAATGCAGTATACGCTTTTACAAAAAAGAAATTGACTGAAATAATGTTGTACAATTTTTCTTCAGCCATTGCTTCATAATAAACCGGAAGAAAAACAACAACGGCTGAAAGGCCTGCAATAACAATGTTACCAATCAACAGTTGTCGTTTGTAGTTGTACGAATAAAACCAAAGCAAACCTCCTGAAATAACCTGAATCAAAACATAATTTACATTCCCAATTTCGTAAGCAGGCAAAGCTGCTGCCAACAATCCTGCAAGTGATAATCCTACATAAATATTCCATGCAGCATGTTTTGAAATTGTATTTCCGACAATAATTTTATCTGATTTATTTAGTTCATCTATGTCGGTATCTAAATAATCATTTACAACATATCCGCCTGCTGCAACAAGTACTACAGAAGTAACTAATAATGTAAAACTTAATGTAGAAAATGCCGGAATAATATTCTCAAAACCAAGCAGCGTATCAATAAGACACCACTTCACCAATATCATGGTGAGTGCCATTATTACAAGATTTGGAAAACGGATTAAGCGGAGAAAAGATTTGAGATTTGAGATTTGAGATTTGAGATTTTTCACCGATTACTTCTTCTCTTCCTTCTGTTTCTCTTCGTATTCTTTGTTCAGTCCGCTTACAATTTCAGAAGTGATGTCTAATGCATCATGCGCCAGCATTACACCACCGCCTGTTCCTTTGGCAAGAATAAATGTGTAATTGTGTTGTTTGTTATAACTTCCAAGATACGCAGTAATTATTTCCTGAACCTCTCCATTCAGCTTTGCTTCTTCCTGCATCAGCTGTGCCCCCAGTTCTTCTTTCAATTGAGCAACTGATTGCTGTGCTTCCATGTGTTCCTGTTCCAACGCCTGATTTTCTTCCTGCAATTGCTGCATTTTTATTTGCTGAATTGCCTGACTCATTCCTTCTGCTTTCGATTCAAAGTCCTGAACTTTTTTCTGAAATGTTTCTGATTTAGTTCCCAGTTTACTTTCGAGCTGACTAGTTTTTGAACTTATTTGCGAAATCATGGCATTTTTTTTCGCTTCCAGTATCGTGTTGATTTCATCAACATAATTATACTGCTCCCAAAGGCTGTCAATATTTATATACACAATAGTAAGATTGCGTGAAACACTGTCGCGGTTAGCAAGCAGATTTGCATCCGTAACCACTTCTTCTTTTTTACCTGAGAAATGAAAGTAATAAAGCACACCAACTGCAATAATCAGTACGGAATTAACTGCAAGAGAAATTTTGTTCATCGTTATATTTTTTTTTAAAAATTATGCAAATATGGTTAAATCTGTTTACCTGAAATCATTTTGTAATTTTAGGCAGAAAAATTTGTCTCGCAAAGGCGCAAAGTCAGGCAAGAAAATTAAATGATATTTTAAACTTTGCGGTCTTTGCGCCTTTGCGAGAAACAAAAAAAACACTCCATGAAAAACATTTTTACGCTTATAATTTCAATTACTCTTGTGAACCTGAGCTTTGCTCAAACCTCAACAGGAAGCTTTATCTGGGATGGTCTTTTGCGCGATTATATTCTACACGTTCCTCCCGGATACAACGCTTCGGAAGCAACTCCGTTGGTTTTAAATCTTCACGGATATACATCCAACGCACAACAGCAACAATTCTATTCAGGGTTTGACAGTGATGCCGATACAGCCGGATATATTGTAGTTTATCCAAACGGAATTGCAAATGCATGGAACAGCGGTTGGAATAATCCATATTATTCAGGTATTGATGATGTTGGATTTTTATCTGCGTTGATTGACACAATTTCGGAAGGCTATAACATTGATGACTGTCGTGTGTTTTCAACGGGAATGAGTAACGGTGGTTTTATGAGTTACCGCCTTGCCTGCGAACTGGAAAATAAAATTGCAGCAGTGGCTTCGGTTACAGGAAGTATGACAGACAGTATGATGTATTATTGTCAGAACACGCGTGCTATTGCCGTAATGGAAATGCACGGCACAGCTGATAATACAGTGCCTTACACCGGTACAACGGCATTCACTTCTGTTGATGAAAATCTTAATTTCTGGGCAACACATAACAATTGTGTTGGCTCCTCTACGTCACAGGATTTACCGGATATTGATCCGCTTGACGGAGCAACGGTTACAAAAATTCAATA
>CAMDBK010000008.1 GCA_945889235.1 Chitinophaga pinensis | reverse complement strand
AAAGTAGGTAATAGTTACTCCAACAAAAAAAAATAAAAAATTAATAGAATTGAAGAGCATTATCTATAAAAATGTTTTTCATTGTTTGATAAGAACAAGATTTATTTTGTCATTTATTTTTAATCCAGTCATAGGTTTCAGCAAGCCCGTGGCTGATTGTATGTCTCGGAGACCATCTTAATACTCTTCTGATTTGCTCGATGCTCACTACACGCCTTCTAATATTGTCTATATCCCGCTTGTCAATATATTCTATTTTCGACTTTGATCTTGTAATCTCTAAAATCATTTTAGCAATCTGACTAATTGAAGTTTCAATTCCGGTACCAGTATTGAAAACATGCCCCACCGATTTAGGATTTATAAGAGCTTCTATTGTGGCTTCTGCCGCATCATATACATAAGTAAAATCTCTGGTTTGTTCACCATCCCCATGAATCTTGAGATTTGAGCCTTTTAATGCACTTTCGAAAAATTTAGAAATAACACCGCAGTATGGATTGGCAGGATCTTGGTTTTCGCCATATACATTTGAGTAGCGTACAGTTGATACGGGTAACTCATAAGACTCGTAAAATGCAGTACAATAATTTTCTCCTGCCAGTTTAGAAACAGAATAGGGCGTCAAAGTATAAGTATTGGCATTTTCTGAAATGGGTAATTGAGTTGGATTTCCATATACAGATGCTGAACTTGTATAAACTATCTTATCTATTCCATGTTTTTTTGCTGCTAATAATATGTTTAGTGTACCGCCAACATTAGTTTCATAATCTTCATAAGGGTTTTTTGTAGAAATAATAATGTTCTTTGCAGCAGCGTGAATAATGAGTCTGTGCTTTTTTACCAAACTTTCTATAAGCTTTTTGTCACAAACATCACCCTTTACAAAAGTAAGATTTGGATGTTTAGGTAAAAGCCTTTCGCTCCCGGTAAATAGGCTATCAAGTACAGTTACTTTAGCACCTTTGGTCAGTAAAATTTTAGAGATTATCGATCCCACAAATCCAGCTCCACCTGTTACTAATATTTTTTTACCTGAAATTTTCTCAGACATATTATTTAATAATTGATTTATTTAAAATTTCAAATAATTTAGTTTCTTCAATAAATAAATTAGCATAACCTGCATCATTCATTTTATTGTCTTTGTTGCCTGAAGTAATTAAAAATGTATGATTTATATTAAGCCTTTTACTCAAACTATGAAATAAGGGTGTAATAAAATCGTGGTTAAATACTTCAATTACAAATGTATTAGGATTGCAAAACACAAGGTTAGCTAATCCGGCACCATGGGGTGAAATAATTATTTCAGCAGAATTGAAAATTTTTACCTGATCAAGAAATGAATAGTGCGATAGAATAATTCTTTTAAATCCCAGCGGTTCCAGTTTAGAAAATATTTCATCTTCGTTTTCAATATTTCTTCCGCTTGCGGCATCTTTTCTGGAAATTAATAGTTTAGAAAATTCTTTTTTGTCAGGAATAATCTTAGGTATAAATTGTTCTCTCAAAAAATTGATAGCCCACAATGGAATATGAAACCATTCACCCGGATGCGTAAAGGTTATTAATTTTTCCGTTGAAAAATGATAAGAATATTCTTGGGTAATAACTTTATTGAGATCAATACCTAATGAAATAAGGGCTTCTTTTTGAAATTTTTTATTTAAGGATTGAAAATAAAAGAAATCGACCTGGTTTAATAAACCTGCTTTTTCAGCTATATAGATACCAGGCAATACATCAAATAAATAATGATAATAACTGCCACCACCACCACCGGTATGCATGTTTAATACAGTGCCCTTTATTTTTTCAGGCGGATAGTAGAAATTTCTATGGTATAAATTATTATTAACTTGATTTTTTGCCCCCCATACCCTTAGTGAACCCTTGGAACTATACCCGGAATCATAATGAATTGAAAAATTTTCTAGCAAGTTCCTATTCTCATTCATAATTGCAATGTCTGTATAATCAGTCATTAAACGCCCTTTTTCAACTTCAGCTATATAGACAGGATTTATTACATATTCAGGCTTGTAATTAACTATTTCAAGAACATTAGTAAGAGCCAGTAAATCAGGATCAATTATTAAATTACTTGGTGTTACTGGAAAAACTTCCTGAACACGAATACCCTTTTTGCCAACTTGCATTTCATCTAAACTAATCGTTTTTTTTCGTGGGGCAAATAGTAGTTTGTTAATAAACCCAAGAAGTAATTTATCCTTTATTAATATTTTAATTTTTAGAATAATCCTTTTCATTTTCCTTTCTTGTATTTTCAATTCCTTTGAAGAACTTCATTATATAACTGAAATGTTTTTTTAGCCGTTTTTTCCCAAGAAAATTCTTTTATTCTTTCATACCCTTTATTAATCAAAGTTGTACGTAGTTCAGGTTCATTTATAATTCTTGAGACAGCTGTTTCAATAGATGACTCAATCAACGGATTAAAATAAAGTGCTGCATCACTCCCCACCTCAGGTAGCGAGCTGGTGTTACTTAAAAGACACGGACAGCCGCAACTGAATGCTTCTAGTATTGGAATTCCAAATCCTTCATATACAGAAGGAAAAACAAATGCTAAGGCTTTTTTATATAGTAAAGAAAGTGATTTATCATCTGCATCACGGTGGATTATTTTATCTGAAATTCCCAATTTTGAAAACAATAGAATTTCTTCAGTTGAAAATACTCCCCCTGTGCATACAACATGAATTTCAGGGTGGGTTTTCAATAGTTTACTAATTGAAGCGATAAAGAAACCAAAATTTTTATAACCCGATCTGTTTCCGATAAATAATAAGTACAATTCAGGCAGCATCATTTTTTCTTCAAGGCCACTAAAATCAGGTTCTGTTTTTAGGGAATTTGCCAAATAGATTACGTCAATTTTATTTGATTCTATTCCAAAAAGTTCAATAATATCGTTTTTAGTATTCTGTGATACAGCAATTATTTTTGATGCTTTGTCACACAGCTCTTTTTTATTAACAGAGTAAGGATCATTTACAATATATTTATTTTGCAGTTTTTCATAAATCATATCATGTATGGTCAAAACAAAAGGTTTATTTTCAATAATTTTTAAAAAATAATTATCATAATATGTAGGGTGGAAAATGTCAAAATTTCCGGCTTTAATATTTTTTATAGATAATTTCTTATTGAGTTTTTCCGGCACTAAAAAAGGAAATAGTTTATTAATTAAATTATACAATCTCCATTTTCCTTTAAACTCAATACCCCAAAAAAATTTTTTATAATTATCTGATTTTATGGAAAGGTTAGGTGCAAAATCATTATTGATAATAAGATAATCATTATCTGAATAAAGAACGGAAATTGTGATTTGAACTTGCTTGTTGGACTTTAATTTTTTAAATAACTCAATATAATATCTTGAAACTCCACCAAATTTTTGTATTTCGAATATTTGGTGATCGAATAAAATTTTCATAACCTAATTCTTCAGTTTCTTTACTTCCACTGCAGGGTTTCCGGCAACAACTGTCCATGGTGCTACATCTTTTGTAACCACACTTCTTGCTCCAATTACGGCACCCTCACCAATGGTAACCCCTTTTAATATTAGTACGTCAAATCCAATCCAAACTTTCGAGCAGATTTTTATAGGTTTTGAAACTACATTACTCCAGTCTTTATTTACATTGATGTTACCACTATGGTTTACATAATCATTATAGCATTGAATATTATCATTTTTCCTCTCATTCCAGTTAATGCTGTGTGAATTATGGTCGTAAATGGTTATATCCCATGCCATAGTTACATTGTCTTCAATTTCAATTTTGTTTCGTGAAATTAGGGTTGCCCCACCAATGTAAACATTGTTTCCGATTGTAATAGCTCCCTTTTCGGTTTCAAAAACAAAATGAATTTTTGCTAAACATTTTTCACCAATTGTAATGTATTTCCTGTTTTCTGGCGTTTGTCTGAAATCAAACTTGCTTCCAGGCAATAGAACAACAGAAGGATTAATATCTAATTGTTTAGAGAATTTATCAGTCGGCTTTTCCCTGAAAATTGATTTTATTTTATCTCGTATCCTGTAAATCATAAAATATTAGTTCCTTATTTTTCGTAGTTGTTGCTTTACTTGTTCGGGAATTAATGAAGAAACAGCAGCCCTGATTTTATCATTCCATTTCGGAAAGGGTGAGCCAAAAATATTTTCAAAAATAAAATGATCAGCTTTATGGTTAACAATAATTTTATTGGGGTGAATTACCGTATTTAATTTTTCCAAAGGCATGTTTGCAATAGGTGTTTCTGAAACAGTATGAGTTGCTTCATTATTAAATCCAATATTAGTAACTAAGTTATAATTGGGTGAAATAGAAAGACCTTCATTATTCCAGCAAGCAAAAACCCATTGATAATCCCATGTATTGAAAGTTCCATTTTTTACCATTTCAAATCGGCTTAGCCAATAGAGTTGCTCTTTAGGTTGATCCGCAATTTTTTTAATCGTATTCTTATTTTTGAAATTTTCTAAATCGGTTAAATTTACATCATATTTTTTCCAGGCTCTTCTCCAGCTTGCCCAGCCCCAAATATGAGGGTAAATTGAAAAATAGTAAGATGCTGCACCATGTTTTTTTCCAAATTGATAATTTGCACCGCTAATGTGCATTATCTTTTCATTATCCCTGAATTTTTTGAGTAACTCTTCACAAAAAGGAAAAAAATCAGGAGATGGTAAACAATCGTCCTCTATAATAATTCCTTCTTCCACATTATCAAAAAACCAGGTTATAGCTTCACTCACCGCAATTTTACAGCCCAGATTATTTTCTCTGAAAAGCGTTTTTACTTCGCATTTCCAGTCTATCAATTCTGCAACCTTTCTTGTCTGAAGGCATTTTTCTGCTTCTGTTTCTTTCCCTTCTTTTGCTCCATCGGCCGCAATGAAAAGCTTTTCAGGTTGAACTTTTTTTATTTGCTCAAATACTCTGAACGTTTCTTCAGGGCGGTTATAAATGAGGAATAATATAGGGGTCTTCAGTTTGATGTCCTATTTAGGGATGGCAATTTATTCAAAAACTTATTAATTATTCCTGTGCTTTTCAAAAGTTGAATAACGAAAAATGGGGCAAGGAAAATTGAAAATTCTGTTGTGTACTCATATCGGGTACTCGAAGCAAGTGAATACCCATGTGTAAGGGTAATGACTATAATGGAGATTAAATGTATACTGATTAAAATGAAAGTGAATAAAGCCTGCTCATTCTTATATTTTGTATGAACTAGCATATACAAAGAAATTAGAAAGCATATTATATATAGGTAAAGCCAAATGCTGTTAAATATGAATAGTTCATACAAAATTTGAAACAAAAATGTTAAAAATATCCAATTGTTATTTGTTATATTTTTTATTTCTGACAGGCTCATGGAACTAATCAAACTATCTTGTTTCTCACTATAAAATGAAAAATAATTTTTACAATTAATAAAAGGTTGTGTTTTATAGTATTCCTTCATTGCATTTCTCTTCCAGCTTTCCGGAACTTCAATTGCGCCATCAAAAGCTGCATATTCTTTATATACTATCTCAGAAACATACATTTCATGGTATCGTTGAGATAAATACGTGTAATAATAAGGTGACTTTTTTGCACTAAAAAGAAAGAAATATTTTACAGCACTCTTAAATGACTTATCTGGCTTCCCGGTACTTCCTCTGAATGTTGTATCATTCAGAATCATTTCTGCTCCCCATTTTGGATTATCGCTGAATATATTCATTATCCGTGTGGGGTTACTTATCATGAATATACCTGCAGTAAAATAGTTGTAAGAAGCCCATAGTATATTGGTACACATAAAAGGAATAAAAAACCATAAATAAAAGTTTAAATTACTTTTCTTGATTATAAAATATACTATAATTAAAGGAATAATAAAATAGATAAAAATTCCATTTGACCTGATTACTGCCGGAAAAATCAATGATATTGAGAGTAGAATCCACCAGATTTTTTTTTGAGAATGAAGACTAAATAAAAGCATCCCTACAACGATAATAATTGAGTTTATGTAAATTGATTCAGGATTATATGAATTATCAAACTGAATATTTAGTTTTCCGTTTACAAAAATAGTTAAGCCGATTGCCGCAACAACGCTAATGCTCTTATAATACTTGTCAATTGCCACTATTAAAAAAAGTGAAGAAAATAAAGTGATAAGATTTTGAATGATGGCTACGGTTATTGCCTTGTTGCTGACTAATCCTATCAGGTAAAGAAACACAGGAAATCCTCCTGGCAGTACATCGAATTTTGGTGTTTGACCACTATTCATAATTTCTACAAAATACCAATAGTCGAATACATCAACTTCAAAACTAACTAAGGGCATGTATATAAAAAAGGGAAGGCGGAAAACGATGAAGAAGAAAATGAAAATGAATAGTGAAATCCAAAGTGATTGTTTCTCAATATAGTTTAGTAATTGTCTCAATCTTTATAAATTTTATCTAGGGGTACTATAATTCTATTATAACAAGTAATTTATAAAACCGGATACAATGTCTTTATTTTATTGATAACACTAACTGTTTTTTCAAAATCTATATTTATTGTATTGCAATACCATTGTATTGAGTCCCACCTTGGGAAATTTTCTGTTGAAGTGCGTTGAAGAGCGAAGTCGCGTGAAATCAAACCTTCTCTGATTTGGTTACTCCTGAAAGTATCGTTTTCGGAAAATCCTGCAACTACATAATAAATATAATTATAAAATGCGGCAGTTCCATCACCAATTCTCCAGGTTGTTTTTGTTCCAGGGTCAGTTTCCCAATCATATTCTTCTATCAAAATTTTTTCAACTTTTTCTTCTTCCCAAGGTATGTAATCAAACAGATTCACATTCTGGTGTTTTATCATGTAGTATGATTTGAAAGCATCAAGAGTATCCAGCAACGAACCGTTGATATACGAAGGATTTAACAAATATTCTTTTCCGTAATAAAATATCATTTTTAACTTGTCTGATGTGGAAAGGGTATACGTGTGCTCAGAATTAAAATTAGGTTTTATGCCGCAAAATCCTGATTTAAAACGCGTAGTTTCAAGCATATTTTCTCCCATAATAGACACATTGAGATTGTTTTGTTCCATCAGCAGATTGGCAAAATAAAAATATTGTTTATCACCTGCCATAAACAATGGAATGGTTCCAAGGCTAGGTCTTTTAAGCCAGGCAGAAACATTCTTGTGTATATTTTCTCTTTTTTTACGAATGTCTGCTGAAACCAAAATATGTTCAATGCCTAATTTTCCACACATTCGCGCCTGATTTCTGCGTGCAAGATCTGTCAACATTCCCCAGTCATATGAGAAAGCAATAGGTTTCATCCCCAGTTCTTTTTTTACATAATGTAAAGCATAGCTGCTGTCTCTCCCGCCACTGAATGGCATAAGGCAATCAGGATTATCATTTTTAGATCTGAAAGTTTCAAGAAGATCTTTAAATTTATCTGCGCCTTTAAACTTTAATTGCTGATAATGATTGCAATAATTACATACACCGGCTTTGTCGAATTCAATATAAGGGAATGTTTCAGGTAATATACATTTTGTGCATCTAACAAGTGTGCTGATTTGAAAGGTTCTTTTTTCTATCTCCTGCTCAAATTTTTTAGGTACTGTTTGCGTCTTATATTCCATACTGGTGTTGACATGCACCGGCTTGTTGCTTACCTTTTCTTTTATTTCAATTAGTTCAAAATTTCTGTCGTTTCGGTTTAGATACGAGAAATCACTATCTGTATTTTGCAGGTCAGAAATCTCTGAACTTGTATTTTCGAGGTTTACAAAGCAGGTATGGTTTGCCTCTAGATGACTGATGTTGCTGATAGCAACCTTTTGTTCAAGTGACAGATTTTCAATAAGAGTTTTTAAAATATATTTTTCTGAAGCAAACAAAAAAGATTGGTTATCATTTCCCCGTACAAAATATAATGAACCATTATTAGTAGCTAAAAGCAGGTTGCTGAATTCGACAAACTGAATAGCTACTGAAGTCATGCCGTAAATCTCTTTGTAAAATTCAGCGACAGATTTTTTCAGATTGCCTGACTTTTTATAAAATCTATGTAACAGTGTTGGAATTAATTCACTATCCAGATCAGTCAGTTTTTCTTCATCATTGTATTTGCTCCAAAGTTCAGAGCTGTTTGTGATAATGCCGTTATGTACTGTGGCCATCTTGTTTTTGATTACGGGCTGGTTATTGTCATTATTTTGTTCGTAACCATTTGTAACCAATCGCGAGTGTCCTGTTAAGGTAAAATGAGTAAGTGAGTTGCCAAGAAAAGAACTTAATTCATTTGCAAATACTTTTGAGTTAATCAGATCGCTTGCCGGAAAAGGAGTTTTAAGAAAGCGCAACGCAGAGCCATTGTTTAATACAAACCCCGAAGCTTCTTTTCCTCTTGATTCAGACAGGAGAAAAAGTTCTTTGGCAATATCAGAAAAATGTTTTTTTAGCTCCGAGTTTTTTGCAATCGATAGTCCAAATATCCCACACATTTTTTATTTCTTCCAGATTATATAATCATTGATGGTAATAAAATCCAATTCTGAATTTAAGAGCGTAAAGATAGCATCTTCGGTATCGCTTACAATGGGCATGCCATGGAGGTTGAAGCTGGTATTCAATACTCCGCCAATGCCAGTAAATTCCTTGAAATAACTCAGCAATGTGTGATAAGAAGGATTATAATCCTTTGTAACAAATTGTGGTCGCATGGTAAGGTCATATGGATGAAGGGCAGCTATGATGTGTTGACGAGCTAACTCAGTACTATCAAAGCCTATGGTCATTAAACACACATCATTTTCTTTTGGATAAACTGCATAATCTTTTCTTGATTCCCATAAAATGGATGGTGCAAAAGGCATCCAGAAATCACGCATTTTTATAGCGTTGTTTAATTTTCTGATGTTTTCAAAACGAGAAGGGTTTGCAATGATTGAACGGTTGCCTAAAGCACGTGCCCCCCATTCCATTCTACCTGAAACCCTGCCAATTATTTTGTGGTCTGCTAATAATTTTGCTGATTCAAATTCTATGTTATCAGATTTTCTGAACTCAAGTTTTTCTCTATATTTCTCAAGTGTTTTAGTAATTTCTTCACTTTTATTTTCTGGTCCCCAGTAAAGGTGAGAGAGTGGTTCAATAGCCGTCTCTTTATCTTTTTCTTTTGAAAGGGTAATGGCAGCACCTAGTGCGCAACTTTCATCTCCACCTGAAGGCATAACAAAAAAATCATCACAATTGCTAAGCTCCATAATAAACTTGTTCGCTTTAATATTCATAAAACATCCTCCGGCAACTGCTACTTTTCTTATTCCCGTTTTTGCAATCCAGTTTTTTACAAGTGTTGTAGCAAGTTCTTCATGCAGTTGTTGTACTCCAGCAGAAATGGCATCAAAGCGAACGAGTTTAAAATCGTTTCTCATTTCTTCAAGAAGGCTGTTGCCCCAAAGTTTTGTTTTATTCCTTAGACCAAGCCCATCTTCAGTTAGCCCTATGTATTTTTTAAAAATTGCATAGGCTTTTTTTCTGTAATCATCGTGGGCGTATGGAGCCATCCCCATTAATTTGTATTCATGTTCCCAGGGTTTCATTGAAAGCAGTTGGGTTGTTCTGCCATAAATCATTCCTAAAGAATCAAAAGTGGAAATCTCACGTAATCTTTTCCATTCGCCTTTTTCATTTACAACAGAAATAGTTCCGGAAAGCCCGTCACCAGAACCGTCAAGTGTAATTACAAGTGTATTTTCTTTTTGCTGATAAAATTTAGACATGTAATAGGCAGTAGCTGCATGACACTGATGGTGTTCAATAGATTTTACTTTTTCTAATGATATATTGTGACTTACAAAAGAATTGATCAGTTCCGGATTTTTCAGCCTTTTTTTCTTTTCACCTTGAACATAATAACTAATGAGATGCCTGGGGTCAATGGGCAAATATTTAATAAGTTTAGGAAATATATCCTGTCTTCCGCTTGTGTATTGGCTGATGGAGACCAATGGTTTTACAAAACCAACTAATGCTATTGCTTCAAGTTGTTTGCCTGATACACCAAACTCTTTAAAAATATACGCTAAAGACTTGTGGGGAAAACCACCTTGTCCTTTCTTCTTGGTAAATCGCTCCTCACTTACGTTTGCAAGTATCTTTCCTTTGTTTATGAGGCATGCTGTTGAAGTATGTCCGTCATGTATTCCTAAAATCATATACGTTAAAATTGAAAATAAATAAATTGATTTTTGTTCTCTAAAAAAGTGGTTATCAAAACTACTAATAAGGCAATAGTTATGTACTTTATTGTTTGAAATAATACATGCTCTCTGTGTTTTACAATCAGCAATTTAATTAAATGCAATAAAATCATTCCTGATAGCAACAAAACTACGGTATAATAATACTTGGAAGTAAGTTTATGCATATTAAAAATATAATCAACGGGCTGAATTAATTTGCAGTACATAACAAATGTCTGATTAATTGAATTTGCTCTGAAGGGTATCCATGCAAGCATTGAAAATATTAGGACTAACAACCACGATACAACAGCAGCCTTTTTTTCAAGCCAGTCAAAAAATGAAAACCTCCGATATACAAAAATCAGTGAAGCATGAATAATACCCCATATAGCAAATGTCCAGGCAGCGCCATGCCATAGTCCCATTATAAACCATGTTAAAAACAGTGCAATTGTTACATTATGACCTTGACTTTTTTCAGCAGCCTCTCCAATGCCTCCTAAACTTTGAGTTTTAAACTTTTGTCCAGTTAAAGGAAGGTAGAGGTAATCTCTTATCCAAGCAGAAAGAGAGATGTGCCACTTTTTCCAGAAAACTTTTGGCGAAGTAGCTAAATACGGCCAATCAAAATTCTCTGGAAAATCTACCCCTAGTAATTTTGCTGAGCCTATGGCAATGTCAGAATAACCTGCAAAATCAAAATATATTTGGAAGCCAAACATAAATGCTGCAACCCATACATCATAAGAAGTAAGAAGGTGTGGGTCTAAGGAGTAAGCAGTATCTACCATTGTTGCAAGATTATCGGCAATCACTACTTTTTTAAACAGCCCGAAAATAATTCTTTCTATGCCTGCTGCAAATCTGTTGGAATTAAAAAGTCTGACATCTTCAAGCTGAGGCAACACTTCTTTTGGACGTAAAATAGGACCGGCCATTAATTGCGGCCAAAAGGTGACATAAGTTAAAAAAGTAGTATAGCTATTTATTGGAGTAATTATTCTTCTGTAAACGTCAATCGTGTAACTGATAGAATGAAAGGTATAAAACGAAATTCCAAGAGGCAGGATAATATTGATGAAAATATTTGGCAGATGTAAACCACCTATATTTCCAAGGTATTGCGCGCTTCCGTAAATAAAATAAGTGTATTTAAAAAAAACTAGTAACCCAATGTTGATTGAAAGTGTAGAAATAAGCCAGAATTTTTTCTCTCTAAGGCTTTTTGCCTTGTATACTTTCAAGGCACAGATGTAATCTAATGTTGGTGAAAATATCATCAGTAGAACAAATTCCCACCGCCACATACAATAAAACAAAATACCTCCAATGCTCAGGAGGTAAATTCGATAGCGATGGGGTAACATCCAGTGAATGGAAGTTCCTGCTATTAAAAACAATAAAATATATCCCCAGCTATTGAAGAGCATTGCTAACAGGAATGGTTCTTATTATGGAATCAATTTTAGTTGATAACAGGCTGTGTCCTGTTGATGTAAAATGAAAAACATCGGGTTCACCAAGATTTGTAGTTCCCCAGTATTTTTGAGGAACAATATTCTCAAAATCGGCAACTTTCACTTGATTGTTTTTTTGATATTCATTTTTCACATCTTCAAAAAATGAATCATATTGTTTTCTGTTATGATAGAATTCACCTTCAGTTGGGCGTATTGGCTGGCGGTATAAAATAATTTTGCATCCATCGTACTGCGCAAGATTTACCAGTGATGTTAATGCTTGCTTATTCCAATTAATTAAATCGGTTGGAATATCAGGATACCTGAGCTTTTCCTGAGTTGTTTCTGAATTTAATAAGTTAACTGTATTGCTGATAACTCCGGTTACGGAAACGGAATAGAATATTTCCAACTTTGCTGAGAGGTTTCTTCTGTATTTGTATCCGGGCAAGTAATCATTTAATAAAATCAGCAAGTTATTTTCCAGTATTTCCTGAGGTGTATTTAATGTTGCATTTCTTTGTATTGCATTTTTGTTCTTCGCCTTTTCAATTGTATTTTTTTCTAATTCTATTTCTTTTACTACAGGTGCACAGATTAGGCGTTCTGTAGTATCAAAGTCTTTTACCAATTGAATTAGTTGTTCTTGAACAGGGAATTCTCTCAAATCATCAAATACCAATGGTAAAATAAGGTAGTCAGGAATATTTCCCATATCTCTTGATGACTTATACAGTAAAAACAAGTCAAAAAAATTTGCATTTGGTGATGAAATTTGTAAATACCTGATGTTCTTGTTTACTGAAAGTTCATTTAAATACTCAACAGTTAACTTATCTCCTTGATTAAGTCTGTTGATAGCGTGAATCTGGGAAGCCCCTATTATAAGGGCAATTTCGTGTTTTTCTTTTTTATACTTTTTAAAACTCCATGAAACAGAATTCAAACCATTAAAGTCAATAATTGAGGGAAAGGTATTTACAATATCATTATTATAAGTCCCTGTTTTTACGCTCGTGTTTTCTCCAAGCCCGAAATTTACCGGATTAAAATCCGATACAGATTTTGAAATGAAATAGTAAATAACAAACCCTGAAATAATTGCAGAAACAGAAAAGAGCGCTTTCACTTTACTTTTACTTATACAAACGTTCATTATCCTGAATATCCATCCACATTGCAAAAAGAATGAACTGTATACTTATAAGCATAAAAAATGTAAAAGCAAGCACTGGCAGAATTCCAATGTCATGTTGAAAATAAAAGGCACTTAATATTTTGCAGGTGTATCTTAATCCAAGGATGAAGAGAAGTATTCCCAGATTATAAAATACAAACAATGGGTGAAAATCCCGAAAAAGATATTTTATCCATAGCCGTTTGAAAAAGCTTTTGAACAGCAGCCACGATATGCGGGGTATTACCTTCACTATTTTCATTTTACTGTTTTCACCTACATCATAAATCGGTTTAATTTCAACTTCCCTTATTGAACACATTGAAATATTCAGTTTCACCAGCAAATCATTCGGATAGCCATAACTCCTATAGATTTCATGAAGGCGGATTCCATGAAGTGCTTTCAATGATATAGCTGTAAAGGCAGTTTGTGTATCAGAAACATGCCAGTATCCTGATGCAATTTTTGTAAGTATTGATAAAATGGAATTGCCAAAATAGCGGACTTTTGGAATGACAAGCCATGCGCTTCTGTGTATTAACCTGTTTCCCTTTACATAATCAACCTCATCGCAAACAACCGGCATACAAATTCTTTCCAGTTCTTTTGGATCCATTTGTCCGTCACCATCAAGCTTTGCTGTGCAATAAATATCATGGTCTTTGCACCATTTATATCCTGTGGCAACTGCTCCTCCAACACCTCCGTTTATTTTATGATTGATTAATATTATCCTGTCGGTTTCCGGGTTTTTATTTATAACTTCTGAAGGGTTGAAAAAGCGAATTTCATCCTTGGCTTGTTTATAAATAACCTCATCAGCACGGTTGTAGATAGAAGATTCAAAGTCAGAGTTAAGTTTATTTTTTATGCTTACCTTTTCAGTTGTATCTTTTTCAAGATAAGCCTTTACAACTTCGGATGTATTATCGTTGCTGCAATCGTTCACAATAATAATTCTGTCAACAAATTCGGGTATAGTTTCAATAACCATTCCAATTTGTTTTTCTTCGTTATATGCCGGTATTACTACCGCAATGGTCCTGTTGTTCAGCATAAGGTTTTGATTGTAGTCAAAGATATTAAATTTCTTACGCGTAAAGTCTCACTCAAATGTCAATTAATTTCAACAGAAGATTTGGTAAATAGTTTTTTCATTTCAGCCCACCTAAGATAACTGAAATTATTAATTGTAAAAATCACTCCCAAAGAAAATGCTGTAAGTATTGTTGTTAAGGATTGGAACAAAGATATCATAAAACCATCTGAAGCCTTGCCCCCAAGCATTGCTATTATTCCACCAGATGCTAGTTGAATTAATCCAAGATTTCCGGGTGTAAATTTCACAAGCATAGTTATTTTAAGTAAAAACGACATTAAGACAACAGCAAAAAATGAAACATTAAGATTAAATTGAACTACAACCCAATACGACCAGATTGCATAAAAAAAAGTGGATAATAAATTAAATCCGATCATAATTATAGTTGTAACTTTATCGTTAAACAAGACACTCATATTGTTGGTGATTTGCTTAATAAGAAGTGTAGTTTTTTTTAGAAAAAATATATTTGGAATCTCAATCGTCTCAACCAGTTTGCTAATAATGAAAATTATTAATGGATTAATAAGTAAGAGAATTGATAAGCATAAAAAGAGGAAAGAAATTGAACTGTAACTGAAATAAAATAGTACACCAAGTAATCCGCTAATACTTAATGATACAAGAAATAGATATGCGTATATATAGGTGCTGTTTAAGATCGAGGTTTTATGTTTTAACTTAAGGTATGTTATCAAGTACAGGTAAGCTCCCTGAAGAGGGATTATAAACCCCCATAAATTCATACTTATAGGAATAGAAATAACTTCATAGGTGTTAAGTTTTAAGTTAGAATTACGCTCGTAAATGTATTTTAGCTCATATCCTGAAATGATGAAGGCAGCCAAACAGAAAATAAAAGAGATAAAATGATTTATAAGAGGAATTGAATACAATAATTTTATTTGAGGTTCAGACAAAAAATATTTAAACCCTATAAACAATAAGACTCCGGCAGCAATAAAAGAAAGAAAAATATAAAAGAGTTTTTTTTGCAAAATTTAATAAAATCAGAAACAATTTATAAACTAAGATTAACTAACAGATGCTTGATCTTTCCAAATTGAGTTATAATGTTTTCATGGTAATTTTGCAATAATTTATATTTTATTGTTGATTTTTGATGCTGTATAAATGGATTACTTAAGTCTGTATCTAATGGATTTAAAAACTTCATTTGGGATTGACTTTTTATTCAGGTATTCTATCATATTTAATTTTAATTTTCCTTTCCCAGTAATAATAATTGCATAGCCGCTCTTCGATATTTCTGCTATTTGCCCTGGAATAGCTAAGTAATTCTCATAATCATCAAATAGTTCAGCATTCCAAATTATTAATTTTTGTTCATTGTAAACACAAAACGCTCCTGAATTTGGTTCAGATGAAGCATTAATCAACCTCAAAATATCTTCGTTAGATTTTGTCCAATCAATTTTCCCATCTTCAGGAACTCTAGGATAGGTTCTCATTGCTTCTGTACGATTTTTACTCTGTTCTTCTAAAATATAAAATGGGTTAGAATTCAACATCTTCAAAGCATTGAACATCATAAAAGGAATTTCTTTCCTCATCCAATTAAATATTTCCCCTACACGAGTGTTTATGTTTATGTCTAAATATTTTTTTAAGATAATATTTCCTGAATCTAACTCGCCTCCAATCATTTTATGTATGCATAGACCAACTCGTTTTTCTTTGTTGATTATAGCCCATGCCATACAGGCATTGCCTCGATAACGTGGTAAATCACCTCCATGTGCATTCAATATTCCCAAAGTGAATAAATGAATTATTTCATTCTCAATAATACCGGAATAATTTATACTTACCGCAATATCAATTTTTCCGCAAGATTTTATTTGGGCAATGATTTCAGGGGAATTAATTTTTGGGGTATGAATAAAGTGTGCACCATATTTTGATGCTAAAGTTTGAAAGTCTTTTGATGTATATAAATATTCCGGAGATTCTTTAGAAGTAATAATTAATGGAATTTCAAAACCATTTTCAATCAAAACTAAAGCTGTTTCATATAAATACTCTGAACGGCCAATTATTGCTACTTTCATTACTATTTAATTTATGAGTTGTAATAAATCGCTTCTTGTCCCGCGAGATAAACATTCTCCAACCTTAAGGCCAGCTGCATTCAGGTAAATTGTAGGGCGTTTTCCTAAGTGTGCCAAAGTAAAGGTCATGCGAACAGGATAACCTGTTTTATCAGGATAAATGGGAAATCCTTTTGATTTTACAAACTCATTATCAATATCACCACTAAGATGTACAATACCTACAGAAGGATTTATTTTTTTTAGTTCTTCTAATTTAATCTCGGAATTTTCACCAACTAATTTCCTGCTATCTAAGTAATCACAAAAAAAGATAAAGTCTGTATCAGAAACATTATCATAGAGATCTTTTGCGGAAAATATTTTTTTAACCGACTTAGCACCATTTGAGGTAAATCCTTTAACAGCTAATTCGCCATAATGGTCGTTACTCCAAACTAATATATTATTCCGAGCAATTTCGTACCCTGCTTCAAATGCCATTTTTATAATCAGCTGTTCACAATAATCAAAAATTTTAATAGTTGGAAAATTTTCCCAAGTACCTGCAATTTTAATATTCCGTAGTTTACAATATTCAACGTCTATGTCTGATGTTCGCAATTCCCATTTTTCGTACATTAGTGGAATTACACAAGATGATTTTGTATAAGAAAGCAATTCTTTATCTAGAGGGCGAATGTGTGCTGAGTTGGTAATTATATCAGCTTCTTTAGCCACATCAAATGGGCGTTTGTTTAAAATAAACTCAACGTCTGTTTTTAAGTTGAATAATCGAAAAATATCTTCACATTGTTTAGTAATCTCCGCAGCTTTTCCATAAGCCGAATCATTTGTACAAACGAAAATTTTTTTTGCATTAGCCTTTGATGCAATAATTGGTGTAAATAAAAAAGGACCTGAACCTGCTTCAGTTAAAACAACTAAACCTGATAAATCCAGTTTAAGTATCTCAATTGCATTTTCTATAATTTTTTTATATTGTTTCAAAAGCGATGTATTCATTCAACAGACAATGGTTATATTTTACTATTGAAACATCAATTTGTTTTTTTGAAATATTGCGCAGTAAGTTTAATACCTTCATCCAAATCCACGTTTGCTTTGAAACCAAGTATTTCTTCTGATTTATCAACATCAGGGATTCTCAATGCTATATCAGCAGACAATGCTGGTTTAAAAATAATTTTAGATGAAGAATTTAATACTCTGCAAACAGTTTGTGCAAGACCATAGGTAGTAATTACTGCCCTTGCGTTGCCAATATTAAAACTTTCACCAATGGCTTTCTTATTTTCAATACATTGCATAAGGCAGTCAACAAAATCGTCTACATAGCACCAGGCACGTATCTGGTTTCCGTCTCCATAGATGTAAATATCTTCATTCTTTAATGCTTTTGTAATGAATATTTGCATGGCTCCTTCTCCTGTTTGCCCGGGCCCGTAAACATTAAAAGGGCGTACGGTAACTATTGGTAACCCATATTGTTTTTCATAGGCTTTTGCAAGGTGCTCACCTGCAAGTTTACTAACAGCATAGGTCCAGCGCGCTTCTCCAGCTGAGCCGGCTACAGTCTGGTCTGTTTCAGATGAACGAAAAGCCATAGAGCCAAACACTTCTGAAGTTGAAAAGTCAATAAATCTGTCTTTGATATTATTTAATCTAGCAGCTTCCAGTGCATTTGATGTTCCGATCATATTTACCTGCATGGTTCTTACCGGGTTTTTAATTACAGTGTCAATACCTGCTATTCCGGCAGCATGCACCACTATGTCAGCTCCGTTCATTGAATTTTTTAACAGTTCAAAATCCAGCACATCCCCTTTAATAATGTTAAGATTTCTATGATTTATCAAACCACTTGATGAAAGTGTATCTCTGTAAAATGTATCATAGACAACAATAGTATTGTCTTCAATAATATTTTTCATCAGGCAGTTGGCAATAAAACCTGCCCCACCGGTAATAAAAATTTTTTTATTCTTAATCATAACTTATTTAACTCAATTGATACATACATAATTTCTTCTTCACTCAAACTATCGTGCATTGGAATTGCCAACCCTTGCTCATAAGCAAGTAATGCGTTTGGAAAAAAATCAGCGCAATTATAGTTATATTTTTTTTGGTAATAGGTCATAGCAGGAATGCATTGCGCTCCATAGTTACTACCGATATTACATTCTTTAAGCTTAGTGATAATTGCATCACGTTTCAGTTTTTTATCCAACAATAAGTGAAATGTTTGCCATGTATGTTCTGTGTAATCTGGTACAAAGGGTAGTTTTATTTTTGAATTGGTGATATTGGCTTTATAGAGTTCTGCTAGTTTTTGCCTTCTACTTATAATTTCGTTTATTCTTTTAAATTGCCCTTTTACTAAAGCTGCCTGGAAATCAGTCATCCTGTAATTATAACCGGGAGCAACAAAATCCATTTTTCCTGACGCTAATGAAATTCCATGATTTCTAAGAATTCTTATTTTTTCCATTTTATCTGAAACATCAGAAATCAATATCCCCCCCTCTCCTGAAGTAATTGCTTTTCTTGGATGAAGTGAATAGGATCCGAAATCACCAAAAGTTCCTGCAAACCTGCCTTTATATTTTGCACCCAAAGCGCAAGCTGCATCTTCGATTACAACTAAATTATGTTTTTTTGAAATTTGCATTATGGACTCAATATCACAGGCAAGTCCAAATTCATGGACAGGAATAATTGCTTTGGTTTTTTGAGTTATTACCTCTTCAATTTTTGATACATTAATATTATAGGTTTCAATATCAATGTCAACAAATACAGGCTTAGCACCAACTAGTTCAACCACATTGGCTGTTGCTATGTATGAAAAAGCAGGTACAATAACTTCATCCCCCGGTCCTATTCCTGAAACTAGTAAAGCAAGATGTAAGGTTGCCGTACCATTTGCAACGCATGCAGAATGTTTTGCTTGTAAAAAAAGCCTGGCTATACCTTCTAAATCCTCAACTTCTTTTCCCTGAACAAGCATTCCGGATTGTAATACCGAAACAACAGCATCAATATCTTCTTTTTTTATTGAGGGTTTAGATAAAGAAATCATTCAATTTTATTTTCTAAAATTTGATTGTATGCAGAAATGAATTTTCTCCCACCTGCTTTAGGTTCATTGATGTATTGCCTTGTCATTATATAGGCATTTTCTGCAATATTTCTTAATTCAGTTTTGTTATTCATTGCATACTCAATTGTTTCTATCAGACTTTGAAGATCATTGGGTTTAATGAACAGGGTGGTTTCTTTGTCTTTCCACGGAGTTTCAAAATTCTCATGATTGTCTACAAGAATTTGAGGTATATGGTAAGTTGCAAACTCTTGACACACAGTATTAAGTGCTATTCCCCCAATACCAATATCTGCATGACAAATGTATTCATTTACATTAGCTTTAAAACCTAAAAATTTCACACAAGAATCTAATTCTTTTTCATTAACCATAACTTTCATTCTTTCAGTTAATAGAGAGTCTCCGTCTCCAATATATAAAATTTTAAAATGATAATTTTTAATTTTAAAATGGTAAGCTGCTTCTATCAGAGTTAGCAGCGGCAATTCACTGTGATTGAGTTTTACAGGGTCAATTCTTCCAAGATAAACAATAGTAAAGCAACCTTTAGAATCTGCCAATGCTTTTTGCATGTCAAGGGGCATGTCATGTTTATAGGGTTCATTAATAATCAAAGGTAATTGAATATAATTGGATCTAAAGTTGCGTTTATTATCATTATTCCATTTTTGTGGTCCATAACAATCAATGGCAGCATCAACCATTTTAAAAATAAAGCGGTTAATAAATGCAGGAACTAAACGTATATCACTCCCCCGGGCTGTTACTACAATTTTTTTTTTGAACAATATTTTTGCTGGCAGTGCAAGTAAAACAGTCAGAGTCCATTGGCAATGAATAATGTTAGCCCACCGTGCGTATTTTAGAATCACCAAGCAATAATTAATAATAAAAAGCGGAATAAGAAGGTAAACCCATATGGGCTTTTTATCATAAATATTTAGCAAAGGGTCAATTAGCTTCTCATACTTCTCAGGCATGAAATACCTGAATCTATAAACCTCAAGATTATCCGATAGTTTTTCATATTCTGGAACACCCGGATAATGAGGAGTAATTACTTTAACTTTTGCTCCGTTAGTACTACAAGCAAGAGCTTCAAAATAAACAAATTTTGCAAGTTGGCTTCCGCTTCTCTCACAAGGAAAACCAGGGCTGACAAATAGAATATTAAGCGGTTTAATCTCTCTGTTCATGCTTAAAAAAAAACAAAACCGGCACTAATGAAGCAACTGCATAATATGTAAATTCAGCTGTAAAACTGTAACGTGTATCAGCACCGGCAAAAAAAGTAAATAATAAAGCTGAACCTATGTTAATAGAGCAAAAAATAAAAACCAGAAAACTGTCTGTGTCCTTTGCTTTTGTGTTGATTAACCTGTAAGTGCTTAGAATAAACGCAACGAAAAAAAGAATAATCCAGAATATATTTCTGAAAAAGACTGAAAAAAAGAAGGTCTTTGTTTTCAGATAAATTTTGTAAATGACGCTTGTGTTTCTTTTTCCAAGTTCTTTTTCATAATCATCACCTGTTTTTGACGGGTAATTAACCATTTCTTTAAATCCGAATATTCTCAGACTGTCGTCAATCATTTTACCTGTCATTCCTGAATGATAGGGGTAATAACGAAATGTTGCTTTCTGACATTGTCCAACATAAAAAAACCACCATCTCCATGGATATCGCTCGTTGTAAAAATCATAGTTAAGGGTATAATTATCAAAATAAGCAAGAAAAGTAACAATTTTGAATTTGTTTGCATTTATTTCGGGAAAAATATAGTGTTTCTCATGTCCAAATTTATCTGAGAATGTCTTTTTATATTGTTCAAAGGCACTCACTGAATTCTTTTCAATACAAGTATCAATTATTAGACTACCCATAAACAGATAACTTAAGTTAAGCCTGTTTATAGAGTCTAAATATAGTTCATTCCCGAATCTGATATCCATATAAGCCTGATTCACTTTCCTTATTTCCCACGAATGCCTGATAAGGTTGAAGGCATTGTCAGGCGGGAGAAAATCTTGTACACTGTTAATAAACTTCCGGTCTTCAATGCTAATAGCTTTTTGTTCTTTTGTTTTATCATTTGTATTTTCCTTTTTTTTAGCCATACGCCCAACTGTTATAAAAGTGAAAGTGCCGAAACTGTTATAACAATAAGAGGAATAAAAAAACAGCACCAGAATGAAAGGCAATACTAAGGCTGCAAGATTTTTTATGTTATATCTGTTAATCAACATAAAAATTACTAAGGCTATTAAAATTGGAATAATGACCACGCCTGATGAACGTACTATAATAAGATAAGAGGCAACTAGTGAAGCTATACTACTTGATAATAAATCCTTTTTCTTGATTGAAAAAATAATTAAACCTGAAAAAAGAAATAATAATGAAGCGTTTATTGTATCAGGGGTAAGAATTGTATCTCTGTGAATATTATATTCTGAAGCAAAATAGCCCGAAAAAATTATAGCTGCCCATAGTGTTAGTTTCGGATAAAATTTATTTATCGCATAAAGAAAAAAAACTCCGGCCGATAATGAAAGTAGGTTTTGAGCAATAACAACCCCCGCAATGGTGTTACTTATTAGTCCTATTAACAATAAAAATAACGGATATCCTGCCGAAATATTAGAAAAGTCAACTTTGTTTTGCCCTGATAAAATCTTCATAACAACTTCATAATATTCCATCGTGTCTTCCGTAGCAACTTCGGGTACCGAAGAATACAGAAAATAAGGCAGGCGCGCAACCAGAAACGATCCAAGAAGGATAAACAAGGATAGAGTAAAACAATATTTATTAAATAATGATTTAAACATTTCTTGTTATTTGTGAATTTAAAAATGTGGTTTGCAATATTACAAAACACAATGATGTAGCAGTGAATTCATTTCTTTTTCTATTAATACTTAGAATCTGCCATGTAGTCAGGTATAATACATTTTAGTATTTTTGCCTTTCTCTTATAAAAAGTACTTTTTAAAATCACATTACTATTCATATTTATAAAAAAAATAACCTCTGTTGATTTTAAAACCGGAAATAATAAAATTTGACAAGATTGGAGATTCTTCTTTAGGTTTTATATCTGTAGCTGAAATAAATAAGAATATTCCTTTTGCAATAAAAAGAGTTTATTGGACATATTATACTCCGGAAAGTGTTATTCGTGGAGGGCATGCTCATAAAAAACTACAACAAGTTATTGTAGCTGTTTCAGGATCAATTAAATTTAAAGTAGAAAGTCTTGATAATTCAATTGTTGAGGTTGATTTAATACAACCCGATAAAGGATTATACCTGCCTCCTTTTACATGGAGAGAAATGCAGTTCTCGCACAATGCAGTTTTGATGTGTTTGGCTTCAGAAATATTTAGTGAAAACGACTACATTAGAGATTATGATGCATTTAATAAGTTAAAATGAAGAAGATATTAATTGGAGGTGCCGGAGGTGCTCCATCTGAGGGAGTTATTAATTCATTACTCAGTGGTAAGAAAGAAGAAATCATAATTGGAATGGGATCTGAACCCGCAGATTTGGTATTATCAAATGCAAAAGAAAAGTTTTATGTCCCCTATGCCGACAGCCCTGAATATAAAACCGCTCTGCTTGCAATATTAGAATCTGAAAAACCTGATTTAATTCACTTTCAGAATGATTCTGAAATTTATTTTGCTTCCCTGCTCAGAGAAAATATTCATCAATTACAAGTAAAAACGTATTTACCCGACCATGATGTAATAGATACGTGTGTTTACAAGTACAAGACCTACCAAAAATGTAAGGAAGCAGGAATAAAGGTTCCCATTAATTATATCATAAATAATGAGGAAGACCTAAAAAAAGCTTTTAGTGATTTAGGAGATGAAAATGGTACTATTTGGTTACGTACTTCTTCCATCGGTGCTGGTGGAAAAGGCTCATTGCCAACTAATGATTATCTGTTTGCAAAATGCTGGATTGACCGATATAACGGATGGGGGGATTTTGTTGCTGCTCAGATGCTGACTTCAGATACAGTTACCTGGTTATCAATTTGGCATGAAGGTGAGTTGGTGGTGGCACAGACAAGGATAAGGAAAGGGTGGACACATGGAAATCGTGCAGTGTCAGGGGTTACAGGGGTTACTAAAGTAGGGCAAACCTATTCAAATCCTGAAGTTGATCGTATTTCCATTGAAACAATAAAAGCAGTTACACCAAAACCGCATGGTATTTTTGGTGTTGATATGACCTATGACAGGCAAGGTGTACCAAACCCTACAGAGATAAATATTTCCAGGTTTTTTACGACTATATTATTTTTTACCGAAGCAGGATTAAACATGCCTGAAATATTTAAAGATATTGCACTTTACAACGAATTCCCGAAGTTGAAAAAAAATATTAACCCATTGCCCGATGGATTATTATGGTTGAGGGGCATGGATAAAAAGCCCATGTTAACCACAGAAGATGAAATCTCTAAAAAAATAAAATATCTGTCTTGATTTTACTTACCGGGGGTTCAGGATTTATTGGCAAACATTTGTTAGAATTCCTTACCAAAGAATACGGAACTTCTGAAATTCTGTCACTTACTTCAACACCAATTTCCGGAACAAAATACCTGCTTCACCACAATTACAGTTTTGAAAACAATTTTTTTGAAAAAGCTGGACTGGCAAATTCAATAGACACAATTATTCATGCAGGTGCATTTATTCCTAAAAGCGCTGAAAATTTGAATAATTCTCAACTTTGTAATACCAATGTTTTAAGCACAGAAAAATTAATAAGCGCAAATTTACCCAACCTGAAAAAAATTATTTTTATCAGTACTATTGATGTGTATGGAAAAGGTGAGGTTATTACTGAAACCTCTCTTGTTGAGCCGGTTTCGGTGTATGCACAATCAAAATTAAAATGTGAAGAATTGCTGAGCGCATGGGCAAATCAGCAAAAAAAAATTCTACAAATTCTGCGTATTGGGCATGTTTATGGTCCGGGTGAGGAAGAGTTTGAAAAAGTAATTCCCGTTACCATGAAAAAGCTAAAAGAAAATCAGCCGGTTCAAATTTTTGGATCGGGGAATGAGTTACGGTCATACATGTTTGTCAAAGATGTTGCTAACGCAATTGTAAATTCACTGAACCTTAATGAAAGTATAGGAACGCTAAATATTGTAGGTAGTGCGGTGGTTTCCATTAATGAACTGGTCAATAAAATAATTTCGATTTCCGGAACAAAAGTAGAGATTGAAAGAAAAGATGAACAACGAAAAGGCAGAGACCTGATTTTTGATAATTCAAAAATGAAACACTATTTATTTCAAAATGAAACCCCGCTGGATGATGGGCTTAGAGAAGAGTGGAATTATATGATTAATCTGTCATAATGAATATTTTCTTTGATCTTGATGGTACTTTACTTGATTCACGCGAAAGACTTTATCGCCTTTTCCAATACTTGGTCAAAAAATCGGGGTTTACCTTTGATGAATACTGGAAGTTGAAACGACAGAGGAAAGTTCACAAACAAATTCTGGAAGAACAATTTTCATACTCTTTAACTGAAATTGATGCCTTTGAAAAAGAATGGATGTGCCAGATAGAGGAAGAAAAATGGCTTGAGCTTGATAGCCCATTTGCTGGTGTTACAGTATTTCTAAATGACTTACAACGGCAAAACACTTTGTTTTTAGTTACTGCAAGGCAGAATGAAGCAAAAGTATTAAAGCAAATTGATACTTTTGGCTGGACTGATTTTTTTGATAAAGTATTAGTTACAAAACAACTAGAAAGAAAATACAATTTGCTGAAACGTGAAGTTAACTACACTTCTAATGATTGGATTGTTGGCGATACCGGAGAAGATATAGACACCGGAAAAAAACTGGGAATAAAAACTGCAGGAGTTTTGTCAGGTTTTCAGAGCAGAGAAATTTTGATTAAGCACAAACCCGATGTGCTTGTTGAAAACGTAAAGGAGTTGAAATTTTATTAATTATAAAACGTTTGGAAAACCAAAATATAATAACACTTCTTCAAAGCATTAAAACCTTTTTGCTTAAACTGAAATACGGAAATAAAGTGCAGACCCTTGGTGCAATGAGGATTTTAGGGAATATGCCTGTCTTCAAGCTGCCGGGACAAAACAGCAAAATTATTCTTGGAAATAAAGTAGTGCTGAATTCTGATATGAAAAACTCAAACACTGCATTAACCTTCCGTTGCACGCTTGTTTGCGGCATTAATGGAACAATTGAAATCGGTGACGGTACCATGCTAAACGGAGTTTCGGTTACCGCTTATGAAAAAGTTTCAATAGGGAAGAATTGCCAGATTGCTTCTTCAACTTTTATTTCCGACACCGATTTTCACCCAGTAAATGCTAAAGTAAGAGAACAGCAGGCGCTTGGTTATAAATATGATTTTAATGAAGTGGGTAAAAAAGAAGTTGTCATTGGAGATAATGTGTGGATTGGCTGGGGTGCCATTATTCTTAAAGGTGTGAATATCGGTAATAACAGTATTGTAGCAGCTGGTTCTGTGGTTCTGAAAGATGTCCCGCCTAATGCTCTGGTGGCAGGGAATCCTGCCGAAATAAAAAAAGAATTTAATTTGTGAGCAAAGACATGACAGTAAAAACAACGATTCCGTTTCTATCATTTACGGAAACCAACAAAATAATAAAACGGGAAATAGAAGAAGCGTTTGAAAAGGTTTTTGAAAGTTCACAATATATTCTTGGCGATGCTGTAAAAACTTTTGAAAAA
>CAMDBK010000007.1 GCA_945889235.1 Chitinophaga pinensis | reverse complement strand
AAACGGCTTTCCCAACTGATACCTTGCAGGCTTCTTTTGTTGGCTTTCAAACCGATTATGAAGCGGTGATAAAACAGGAAAGGCAGGAGATAAATTTTCTGATTATGAAAGACATCATCAGTCTGGAAGAGGCGGTGATTTTACCAGGTGAAAATCCTGCTGAGATTTTGCTGCGCAAAATAATAGCTCGCAAAAAATACCACAACAAAGACCGCCTCGATTATTACGAATATGAAGTGTATAACAAAGCGCAGTTCGACATCAACAACTTTGACGAAAAGTTTAAAGAGCGCAAACTTTTCAAAACGTTTGACTTCATTTTCGATAATGTGGATACCTCCGATGTAAACGGAAAAGTCTTCCTCCCCATCTTCATCACCGAATCGGTTTCGGATTACACGTTTCGCAAAAATCCCAAAACAACTAAAGAAAATATCCGTGCAACAAAAGTCTCGGGCATCGAAGACCAGAGCATCTCGCAGTTCATGGGCGAAATGTATCAGAACATAAATGTGTACGACAATTTTGTGTCCGTTTTCGGCAAAGGATTTATAAGTCCCGTTGCCGATTTTGGCTTGCAGTACTACCGCTACTATTTAGTAGATAGTTTTTTTGTCGGCAACAAGTGGGCCTACAAAATGCAGTTCACCCCAAGGCGCAAATACGAGCTAACCTTCAAAGGCGAACTCGTTGTGCACGATAGCACTTTTGCCTTGTTGAAAGTGGACATGAATGTTTCCGAAAAAGAAAACGTAAACTACATCAACGAGCTTTACATCAATCAGGAATTTGACATGGTACACGACACCACCTGGATGCTCACCCACGACCGCCTCTTTGTTGATTTCATCATCAGCGATCGCGCTATGGGTTTGTTTGGAACCAAGACCACCGGCTACCGCAACTTCAAAATCAATGAACCCCGCAGCGATAAATATTATTCCAACCCCGAAAACATAACCGTTGAAAAAGATGCCAATCAAAAAAGCGCAGAGTTCTGGAATCAAAATCGCCACGACTCACTTTCTCAAAAAGAAAAAACCATATACGCCATTGCCGACACGGTTAAAAATCTTCCTGCCTTCAAATCCTGGCTCAGTGTTTTTACAACCATTGTTACCGGCTACAAAAAAATCGGTCCTATCGACCTTGGTCCTTATGTAAGCCTTTTAAGTTTCAACCGTGTTGAGGGCTGGCGTTTCGGACTGGGCTTTAAAACCAATAACAAGTTCAGCAAAAAATTAAAATTCAATGCACATGTTGCCTATGGTTTGCGAGACCAAAAATGGAAATATGGCGGAGGCTTCCGCGTCTTTGTTTCCAAAAAGCCGCGACAGATTTTCAGTTCGCAATACGAATACGATGTGGAGCAACTCGGTCTCAGCGCAGATGCATTCAAAGAAGATAACATCCTCGGCTCCTTCTACCGCAGGCGACCTTTTTACAAGCTCAGCTATGTGCAGGATGTGCGCGCCAATTATGATGTTGAATGGTTTCACGGCTTCAGCAACCGCTTCAGTTTTGTGCATCGTGAGTTGCAGTCTGCAACCGATAAAGTGGTTTACAATTTTGCTTCCGATGCTTATCCTGATCATCGCATTGTTTCTTCCGAGGTTCGTTTCTTCACGCACTTTTCCTATCAGGAAAAGTTTATTGAAGGGGAACTCAACCGTCTCAGTCTTGGCACAAAATATCCCAAGCTCTCCCTCGAATATGCTTACGGAATAAAAGGATTGTGGAACGGACAATTCAACTACCACCGCGTAGTATTTACCATTGACGATTGGATTCAAACAAACCCCATCGGCTGGTTTGAATATTATATTCAGGCCGGAAAAACGTGGGGAAACCTGCCGTATCCCATGCTCTACATCCAGCCAGGTAATGAAACCTACGCAACCGACAACTACTCCTTCAACATGATGAACCTCATTGAATTTGTTGCCGATGAATACGTAGCTGTTTTTGCTACGCATCATTTCAACGGATACTTCCTCAGTAAAATTCCGTTGATGCGCAAACTCAAATGGCGCGAAGTAGTTTCAGCAAAAGCTGTTGCAGGTCGCATCTCGCAGGCAAATATGAACATGATGATATTTCCCACCGACTTATTTGCGCTTAACGGTGTTTATGCCGAGGCAGGTGTTGGAATTGAAAATATTTTTAAAATATTTCGCGTAGATGTTATGTGGCGCCTTACCCAGCGCGATAATCCAAACATTCGTAAAATTGGTGTGCTGGGTAGTTTTAGTTTTAATTTTTAGAATGATACTTTTGCAAACATGATTCTCAGGGCCGAAAATTTAGTGAAGCAATACAAAGGCCGTTACGTTGTAAACAATGTTTCGGTAGAGGTAAAGCGCGGTGAAATTGTGGGTTTGCTCGGACCAAACGGAGCAGGAAAAACCACCACATTTTACATGATTGTAGGTTTGATAAAACCCAATTCCGGCAAAATTTATTTGGGCGAAACCGAGATTACAAAAATGCCGATGTATAAAAGAGCAAAACTCGGAATCGGTTATCTGGCACAGGAAGCATCGGTGTTTCGCAAACTAAGTGTTGAAGATAATATACGCGCAGTATTGGAAATGACATCACTTACACGTGCAGAACAAAAGCACCGTTTAGAAACTATGCTTGACGAATTCGGATTAAAACATGTGCGCAAAAATCGTGGCGAATTACTTTCCGGTGGTGAAAGAAGAAGAACTGAAATTGCGCGTGCTCTTTCTGTAAATCCAAGTTTTATTTTGCTGGACGAACCTTTTGCAGGCGTTGACCCCATTGCTGTTGAAGATATTCAGGCAATTGTTAGAGCACTGAAGAAAAAAAATATCGGCATACTCATCACCGACCATAATGTTCATGAAACACTGAATATTACTGACCACACGTATTTGCTTTTTGAAGGCTCAATCATGAAAGCAGGAAGAGCCGAGGAACTTGCCAACGATGAACAGGTGCGCAGAGTTTACTTAGGACAGAATTTTGATTTGAACAGATAATTTATCTCTGTTTGTTTTTCATTTGTTATTTTAGAGTCGCCAACCTTTAAAATTCTTCACCATGAACTTCTCTCACGAATTCCTTAAAAAAAAATACTCAATGAGTAAAAAAATAATACTCACGCTTTTTATCCTCGCTTCTTTTTCAGCCTTTGCACAAAAAGAGAAAAAAGAAAAAGAAGAAAACACAACAAAAAAAACCTTTGGTGAAAAGCTGGGTGACTTTGCCGGAAACCTGATGGTGGCAAAGACTGACGCACTTGACAATGTTGCACTCACCATCAATGTGGTTAATGGTGTTTACGACATGCGCACTAAAACTTCTGAAACAAAATATTATCCTGAAGGCACAACAGAAGGAGATAACGGAGTATCGGTATCTTTTTTTAAAAATGGGGGTATCGGACTTTACAAACTGAAAGGTGAAGTATTGTGCGATGGAAAACCAATGGAATATCTTGGCATCGGTTCATACTCCTACGTGTTTAAAGAACCCTGGAGCGGAACAAAAACCATCAGCATAAAAACAGAAAGCGGTGATGTTGCCGAATTTATTGTTGGTCCGGTTCCTGAAATTGAAATCGTGAGTATGAACAACGATAAAATTCTTCCCATCATTGACCTTGCCGAAGATTTAACGCTTGAATATACGAACCCCGCAGGAACAGAAGGCACAGAAGTAAATGCAGGATTGCTTACCGATATAATGGGTGCGCGAGCGTTTAACAACTTTGCCAATTTTCCTGCAAAAAACAATAAGGTTACCATTCCCAAAGAAGCATTCAGTAATCTTACTATTGCCGGTGACCTGAATGCAGGCCAAGTAAACAAAGGCGCAAACTGGTTTTGTCTTGAACGCGTTAAGAAAACAGAAAAATCAGCATTAGGTCCTGAGCAAAAACCGGGCGATTTACCTGCTGTTACAATTATTTCAAAATCCTATTCTTCCTGGCCGGTAATTGTTAAAGGAAGACAGGAAGAAGGAGTTCTTACACAACTTGATTTTTCGGGAAAATACAGTGATGATAAAATTGGATTTGAGGTACATAAACCCAATGCACAAACAGGGATTCCGCTTTCAAGAGCAAGCAAATTCGGTTTAGTATCACTTACGCTGAACGGAAGTTTGTACTACGAAAAAACAACATCTTCCAGCAATTCATGGGACATTGGAAACACACGCTACACACAAACAACAACGTATACTACCATTCTTGAATTTCCTCAATTACCGGATGAACACTGGGATAATATGCTGGATGCTTTTTACCAAAAGCTTACACCTGTTTTCAAAAATAAATTCAATGTTGATTTTATTGATGTTGAAAAAGTAAAAGCAGCAAGCGGTTACACTACTTTATTTGTTGATGATGCAATAAATTCCGACACAAAAATTGCGCGCACCTACAAAGGAACAAAACGTTCAAGTCCTAAAAAATTAGGTGAGTTTTTCAAAACACTAAGTTCAAGTCAGTCAACAGAAACACCTACCAACAAAATGATGCGCGAGCTGGGTGTTGATGGTTTGGTAAGCGCAGAAATAAATATGCGGATTGCAGCTGACAAAGAAAAACACATTGTTTTAATTCCAAGTATTAATTTTTCTATTCGCGGAATTGATGAAACAAAGGGAAACAGAAACGGAACATATGCAGAAGGAACAATTACTTTCCGCAACGGAATTCCTTTTAACGAAGAGATGGTGAAAGCCGACCCGCAAAGTCTTGCAAAAGTTTGCAATGTTGATCAGATGGTTGCCTGTTTGGAATACGTACTTACCAACCTTCAGGCAAAAGAAGTGGCAATGGGTTTTGATAAAATCTGGAGTATAGGAGAGTAGAATTCTAATTCAATTCGCTTACTTCAAACTTATAGCTTTCCATAATCTGATTAGCTAAAAGTTTTTTGCAGGCTTGTTCTACTTTTTCAGTTGCAACTTCCTTGGTTGCTGCTTCAAACTCTAACGAAATGTGTTTCCCGATTCGCACATCGTGAATGTCGGTGAGACCTAAATTTTTCATTCCTGCGCCTACGGCTTTTCCTTGCGGGTCAAGCAATTCTTTCAAAGGCATTACATCAATTTCTGCTTTAAATTTCATGTTTTATTTTCAACAAACTGATTATTAATTATGGACAAAACTATGTATAAAATAATAATGATAGGAATTGCAGCAACATTTAATATGAAAAAAAGCAACAGTGAAAGAATAAGAAAAATAAATTTTATTTTATTTTCTTCCCACGAAACTGTTTTAAATTTCAGTGCAAACAAACGTAATTCTGAAACAAGAAGGTAACTCATAATTACGCTGTAACCTATAATTACCGCAGGAATTTCAGTAAGCCCTGCAATAAATTCTGCAACCGGATTATAACCCGGAGGAAAAACCAACCCAGGAAAAAGTGTAGAGTTGTTTGATTGAATAATTAAAGGAAGTGAAGCAATAAAAATTGCATTTGCGGGAGTAGGAACTCCGATAAATGAATCGTGTTGCCGAGTATCAATATTAAATTTTGCTAAACGCATGGCAGAAAAAATTACCAGTACCAGTGGGAAATACTGAACAGTTTTTGCACCCGCAGCCAGAAAAGCTCCGTCATGTGGATTTAAACCTAATTTTTGGCGGAGCAGCATTACCAGAATAATGGAGGGCGCAACACCAAATGAAATAATATCAGCAAGAGAGTCGAGTTGCTTGCCTATTTCACTTTGCACTTTTAAAACACGCGCGGCAAGTCCGTCAAAAAAATCAAAACCTGCAGCAGCAAGAATAAAAATTGCGGGAGCATTGTAATAGCCATCAAATGATGCGGCAACTGATAAACAGCCGCACAGCAGGTTCATGCTGGTTATGGCATTGGGAATATTCTCTCTTATTTTCACGCGGAGCAAAAGTAAGATATAAAAAGAATTAAAAACTAAGTTTAATTTTGCGCCCGTTATGATTGAATTCTTGAGCCAGCCCTGGCCCTGGTATGCATGCGGTCCGCTCATCACTGTTGTGATGTTTCTTATGATTTATTTCGGGAAAGCATTTTCCGCATCTTCTTCCATGCGCACCATTTGTGCAGCCGGTGGCGCAGGAAAATTCGCTGAGTTTTTTCGTTACGACTGGAAGAGTCAAATCTGGAATTTACTTTTTCTTGGCGGCTCTATTGTTGGTGCTTTTTTAGCGATACACTTTCTGCAAAACCCAAACTCTGTTGGCATTTCAGAAGCTACTGTTTCGGATTTACAAAATCTTGGTGTTGTACAAAATGGCAATGAATTTTTACCTGTTTCCATTTTTAACTGGGCTAATCTTTTTACCCTGAAAGGTTTTATTTTTATGGTTATCGGAGGATTTTTGGTTGGCTTCGGAACGCGTTATGCGGCAGGCTGTACAAGCGGACATTCCATCAGCGGAATGAGTAATTTACAATTGCCTTCACTGATTGCAACTATTGGTTTTTTTATTGGAGGATTAATTATGACCTGGATTATATTTCCTTATATTTTAAAATTATAAACCCTTCGACTACGCTCAGGGTGACAGCAGAATTGTCACATCGAGCGTAGTCGAGATGCAAAAATGAAATACATCAAATTCATATTAACCGGAGTTTTGTTTGGCATCACACTAACCAAAGGCGAAATCATTTCATGGTATCGCATTCAGGAAATGTTCCGTTTCCAGGGATTTCACATGTACGGTGTAATCGGTTCAGCTGTTGTACTTGGTGCTATTGTGATTTTTCTCGCTAAAAAATTCGGATGGAAAAATCTGGAAGGAGAAAAAATAAACCCTCTTGAAAAACGAAAAGGATATTTTAATTATTTGGTTGGAGGAATTATTTTCGGACTCGGCTGGGCTTTAACAGGCGCCTGCCCCGGACCTGTTTACATGATTATCGGAACAGGCACAACCGCTTTTATTGTTGTATTACTCAGCGCAATTTTCGGAACATTTGTTTATGGCCTGCTGAGAAATAAACTGCCACACTAAATCACATTTCCATTTGTTTTCTGTAGAAGATAAGGGGCAATACGCTTATCAAAACAAACACTCCGCAAATAAAATATGCCCAGGTAATATTTGAACCTTGCGCAAAAAACGGAATAGAAAACAAAGCAATTAATCCGGAGCGGAGCAAAATATTAATCACGTGAAAAACTCCACCTGTTCTTCCGATTAAATTATTGGGAATATGGTGAAACAACCAAGTAACACGCAGTATCCGTGTGCCTGCATTTGTAATTCCAATCAAAAAAGAAATTGCAAAAAATATTCCCACGCTTTGTGTGAATGCACAAAGAAAAAGAACAGAAGTGGTAAGTAACATTTTTGCAATTATTGCTCGTACTTCGTTCATAAACCGCATCAGGTAATTGGTTCCAAAACCTGCGAGCAGAGCGCCCAGCGCATAATAAATTTCAGATGATGCATACACATCCGCGCTCTTGTGCAGATGATGATCAACATAGAGCGGAAGCAGCAAATGAATCTCAACCAGCAGCACTACAAAAATGTTGTATGAACAATTTCCGAATAGGAAAATCATAGGACGTTCTTTCAAGAATTTTATTCCGGCAACCACTCTTTTGTAAATACTTTCTTTGTCAACATCCAGTTCTTCAACCGGAGTATATTTGATAAAAAGAATGAGTGCAAATGCAATGAAATACGTTATAGCATCCAGCAAAAAAATAGCATGCAAATCCCATTTGGGAATGTCAACGGGCAACTGAATTTTTATGCCCAACAAATCAAAAACTCCGTTATGCGTTCCAGATAAAAGTATAGCAGCAATAGCCCCGGCAAGCACACTGGTGCTTTGCCCCATAATTTCAATATATGAATTTACTTTACGGTAATTATCTTTGGTGGTCAGTTCCTGTCCGAATGCATACAGTGTTGGATAATGAATATTGTAATTAAACATGGTGGCTGCAAAAGCAAGCATGATAAGCAAAACAGGAATGCTTCCTGTGGTATAACCTATGGCTGAAATTGACGCAAGGATAATACCACCTGAAAGTGAGGCAAGAAGAAAAATATTTTTTCTCGGAAATCTGTCAACCAGCGTTCCGCAATACAAACTCCAGAAAATGGTGAGAAAAGTAATCACAGCATACATGGTTCCGAATGCCCCCGGATTTTTCAGCTCTGTAGTAAAATACCAGGGAATAGCCAGCATGCTGATGCCCTGCGCAAATCCGGAAATAGCATTTGCAGTAAAAAGAAGTGCAAGGGCTTTTTTATTTTTCATAGAGCCTCACCCTGCCCGCTTCAAAGGAGAGGGTTCTGTTGAGATGGTGGCAAAGCTAAATTCTTTTTCTTTGCGAACTTTGCGACTTTGCGAGAAACAACAATGGACGAACAATTAGAAAAAGCCCGAAAATATTGCGCCTACGAAGAACGTTGCCAGCAACAGGTGCGCGATAAATTATATGATTGGGAACTACATCAGAAAGAAGTTGAACAGATAATTGCGCAACTCATCACCGAAGGTTTTATCAATGAAGAACGTTTTGCTAAAGCTTTTGCCCGCGGGAAATTCAGAATAAAAAAATGGGGGCGCGTGAAAATAAAATACGAACTGAAAAAACACCGTATCACGGAATACTGCATCAAAAGCGGCTTACAGGAGATTGATAAAAATGAATACATCAAAACTTTACAGGAATCAGCAGAGAAAAAATCAAAACTCATAAAAGAAAAACATCCGCTGAAAAAGAAATATAAACTGATGACTTTTCTTGTAGGCAAAGGTTTTGAAAATGATTTAGTAAGAGAAACAGTAGAAAAATTGTCAAAAAAAGAATGAAAGACCAATAGCCCGAACTTTAGACTTTAAACATTCAACTTTAAACTCTATTTTCGCGCCATGGTAACAGTAGACAACATTCAAGAGATTAACGGGCGCGTAGAGGCTCTGAGGAGGCATCTTTGACATCGACCGCAAACTGCGTGAAATAGCGGAAGAGGAAGAAACCACCACCACTTCCGGATTTTGGGATGACCCGAAAAAAGCCGAAGAACTTTTCAAAAAAATAAACTCGAAAAAGGCATGGACAAATGCATTTAAAAATGCAGAGGCATCGCGTGACGACCTTGCTGTGATGTATGATTTCTTCAAAGCAGGAGAAGTAACTGAAGAAGAATTAGAGAAACAAAATAAAATCACCTTACAGGTTATTGAAGATTTAGAATTCAGGAACATGTTGAGTGGCAAGGAAGATCATCTGGATGCCGTTATCAGCATCAATGCAGGTGCCGGAGGAACGGAAAGCTGTGACTGGGCTGCCATGCTCTTACGCATGTACAGAATGTGGGCGGATAAAAATGGTTTCAAAGTAACAGATGTGGATATGCAGGATGGTGATGTGGCAGGAATAAAATCTGCAACTATACACGTTGAAGGAGAATATGCTTACGGTTATTTGAAAGGGGAAAATGGTGTTCATCGTTTGGTGCGTATTTCACCTTTTGATGCTAATGCAAAGCGTCACACTTCTTTCGCTTCGGTGTATGCCTATCCGCTTATTGATGACTCGATTGAGATTGATGTAAATCCCGGTGATCTGGAATTTGAAACATTTCGTTCGGGTGGCGCAGGCGGACAAAATGTAAACAAAGTAGAAACCGCTGTCAGGTTGTTACATAAGCCCACAGGCATTATCATAAAAAATCAGGAAAGCCGCTCGCAGATGCAGAACAAAGAAAATGCGATTAAACTTTTAAAATCGCAGTTATATGAAATGGAAATGCGAAAACGCAGGGAGGCGAGTGATATTATTGAAGGCTCCAAGAAAAAAATAGAGTGGGGTTCGCAAATCCGCAACTACGTTTTGCATCCCTACAAATTAGTGAAAGATTTGCGCACCGATTATGAAACATCAAATGCTCAGGCAGTGCTGGATGGCGATTTATATGATTTCATAAAAACCTATTTAATGGAGTATGGCAAAAACTGATACGGTGATTATTTACCATAATCCGCGCTGCACCAAAAGCCGGGAAACACTTGCGCTGCTTGAGAAAAAGAAAGTGAACCCTGAAATTGTGGAATACCTGAAAACTCCACCAACCGCAACGGAACTAAAATCTATTTTGAAAAAACTTGGTCTTAGCGTGCAGGATATTATCCGAAAAAAAGAACCATTATTTATTGAAAGTTTCAAAAACAAAAAACTCAACGATGAAAAGTGGATTGAAGTTTTGGTAAAAAATCCTGTGCTGATTGAGCGCCCGATTGTAGTGAAAGGAAATAAAGCAGTGATTGGCAGGCCGCCAGAAAATGTTTCAAGTTTGTTGTAACCACGCATTTATCTTTCTTAATTTTACAGCCGGATATTTCTTCTTCTCATTCTTTCCTGCTGTTATGTTTTTTCCTGCTTTTGTCAGAAAAATTTTTCTTTTTTTTCTTTTTTTAACAGCTGGTACACTTTTTTCTTTCGCCCAAAAAGTTGGCGTAGTATTAAGCGGTGGCGGCAGCAGTGGTATGGTGCATATTGGTGTGCTGAAAGCGCTGGAAGAAAATAATATTCCTGTTGATTACATTGCCGGAACCTCGGCCGGTGGCCTTATTGGCGGAATGTATGCAGCCGGAATGACTCCGTCAGAAATGGAAGCTTTTGTGCTTTCACATCAGTTCATAAACATGAGCAAAGGAATTATTGAAGAACAGTTCATTTATTATTTCAAATCTAAAGAAGAAACATCCGACTGGATTTCATTGCGTTTCAACCGAAGCAAAGATTCTGTTTTCAAGGCTGTGCTGCCTACTAATATTATGTCTCCATTTCCAATGGATTTTTCGCTGATGGAACTGGCTGCCGGTGCATCTGCTGCGTGTAATTATAATTTCGACAGTTTGTATATTCCTTTCCGGTGTGTGGCTGCTGATGTGGCAAATAAAAAGCAAGTGATTTTCAGAAAAGGAAATCTTTCGGAAGCAATCCGTTCAACTATTTCTTATCCGTTTTACCTGAAACCAATTACTGTTGACGGACAAGTTTTGTTTGACGGTGGTTTGTATAACAACTTTCCCGCGGATGTAGTGATGGAAGATTTTTATCCCGATATTATTATCGGCTGCTCGGTAGCCGGAAATACCGCCCCGCCTGATGAAGACAATGTTATCAGCCAGATAAAAAATATGCTGATGATGAAAACCGACTACAGTGTTATTTGCGAAAACGGAATCATTATTGAGCCGCAATTAAATGACATCGGCCTTTTTGATTTCACACAATCAAAATACGTAATTGATGAAGGGTATAAAGAAACTATTAAACGTATGCCTGAGATAAAAGCAGCAATAGCAAGAAGGGTTTCGGTTGAAGAGCGAGCAATAAAAAGAACTGATTTTCTGAATAAAAAAGAAGCCCTTGTGTTTGATAATATTTACGTCAACGGGCTTAGCCGCTATGAAGCGCTGTATGTAGAACGCAGTTTGAAAAAGAAAAAAAACGAAAATATTAGTGTTACAGATTTGCACAAACGGTATTTCAAATTAGTGGCGGATGATAAAATCAAAAAGATTTATCCCCGCGCAAAATTCAATCGCACAAGTGGTTTTTATGATTTGTATCTCGACATCCAGAAAGACAATGATTTTATCGCGCAGTTCGGTGGAAATTTTTCTTCGCGTTCCATCAACAATGCTTACATAGGCTTGCAATATAAATACCTTGGCTTTGCAGCAGTAAGCATTTCAGCCAATACTTATTTCGGCAGATTTTATACATCGGGGCAGATAAAAGCAAGAATAGATATTCCATCTGTAGTTCCGTTTTATATTGAAGCAGGAGCAACAATTAATCAGTGGAACTATTTCAACAGTGCCACTACTTTTTTTGAAACCATAAAACCTTCGTTCCTGATTTCAACCGATACAGACGGAGAACTTTCTGTTGGAATGCCCGCAACTTATAAAGGCAAAGTGGTGCTGGGCGTAAATGGCGGACAAATCATCAATCAATATTACCAGACAAAAAGTTTTTTGCAAACCGATACAACCGACAATCTCACCTTTAAATTTTTGTCAACATACGCCTCGTACGAAACCAACACACACAACCGTAAACAATATGCCAACAAGGGTAGATATTTTAACATGCGTTTACGCTATGTGCAGGCTGATGTGTATGAAACTCCCGGCTCAACCGGAATGAGTGATGTGCGTGCCGTTGATTTCAAGCGCTGGTTTCAGGCAAAAGTTGTTTTTGATAATTATTTCAAAAGCTACAGTTTTTATAAACTAGGTATTTATGCTGAAGCGGTTTACTCTTCACAACCATTTTTTTCCAACTATTCTTCCAGCGTACAGTTTGCTCCGGCCTTTCAACCTTTTCCGGAAAGCAGCACGTTGTTTTATCCTGACTTCCGCGCAAACCAGTATGTAGGAGTTGGCGCACGAAATGTTTTTGAAATTCTGAAAAATCTTGATTTGCGTGTGGAAGGTTATGCCTTTCAGCCCTGGCGCGAAATTACCCGCAACAATGATTTTACAGCATCTTATGCCGATAAAATAAAGATGCCGCGCTTTATGGCTTCGTTTGCGCTGGTGTTCAGCTCACCTGTTGCGCCTGTAAGTTTAAGCGCGAATTTTTATGATAAGCAAAGTAACAACTGGTCGTTTTTATTTAATGTAGGCTACATTCTTTTTAACAAAAAAGCATTGGATTGATTTCAGGTTTTTCTCTATTATTGTGGAAAAATATAAGACCCTTCGTCCCGATAGCTATCGGGAACGATCAGGGTGACACATCAACCATCAACAATTAAAAATCAAACATGTCAATTCGCCCATTTCACCTTGCTTTTCCGGTAAAAGATTTACAGGAAACAAAAAAATTCTACACCGAAATTCTTGGCTGCAAAGTAGGCAGAGCCGATGTAAACTGGATTGATTTTGATTTATTCGGGCATCAGCTTTCAGCACATTTAAAACCTTCTGAAACCCGCAGAGTTGAAGGGCATGCTGTGGATGGTAAAAATGTTCCGGTGTTGCACTGGGGAGTAATTCTGGAAATGGAACAATGGGAAAAACTGGCAGCAAATTTAAAAGCTAACAACATAAAATTTATCATTGAACCTTAAATCCGTTTTAAAGGACAGGTTGGTGAACAGGCCACTATGTTTTTTCTTGACCCAAGCGGAAATGCTTTGGAGTTTAAAGCGTTCAAAAACGATGATTCTATTTTTGCAACCTAAATAAATATGAGACCACAACCGGGCGATTACACTCCTTATTTTGAAACCTATATTTCTCTGATAAAGGATGATGATTTTTTATCAGCGCTTGAAAAAAATCATACTGAAACAATCACATTTCTGAAATCTATTTCTGATGAAAAAGCTGATTTTAGCTATGCCCCGGGAAAGTGGAGTGTGAAACAGGTAATCATTCACATTTCTGATTGTGAACGTGTGTTTAACTACCGCGCACTAAGCATTGCAAGGGGAGACAATGTTGCCCTTCCGGGGTTTAATGAAAATATTTATGCTGATAATTGTGCTCCTGAAAAAAGGTCGTTGGCTGATGTGATTGAGGAGTTTTCACTGGTACGGCAAAATACCATTTGTCTTTTCAGAACTTTTGACAATGCAATGCTTTCACGAAGGGGTGTTTCAAACAATAATCCGGTTACTGTTCTTGCTTTAGGATACGTTACAGCAGGACACGAAATGCATCATCTGAATGTGCTGAGGGACCGCTATAAGCTATAAATAAAAAAAGTCCTGCTTCTTCTGAAACAGGACTTTTTAATAATGATAAAAGTGCTTACGCTTCTGCAGTTACAGGCAAAACCGAAACATAAGAAATATCATCCGCTTTTTTCTTGAACTTAACTACTCCATCAACCAAAGCGAATAAAGTATGGTCTTTACCGATACCTACATTCAATCCTGGGTGGTGTTTTGTTCCGCGCTGACGAACAATAATGTTTCCTGAAATTACAGCCTGACCGCCAAATATTTTAACGCCAAGTCTTTTGCTATGTGATTCTCTGCCGTTTTTGGTACTACCGGCTCCTTTCTTGTGTGCCATGTTTTTATAATGTTTAAGAGATTCGTTTTAAATAAATTATTCTGCTGCTTTCTCAGCTTTTTCTTTTTTAGGGGCTGCTTTCTTAGCTGCTTTTTCTCCGCCTATACTCTCAATCTGAATCTGAGTAAGGTATTGACGGTGACCATTTGATTTCTGGTATCCTTTTCTACGTTTTTTCTTGAAAATGATAACTTTATCATCTTTCAGATGGCTGAGGATTTTAGCAGAGATTTTAACGCCTTCCACTTTAGGAGTTCCTACGGTTACTTTTCCGTCATTATCAACCAGCAACACGTTATCAAACTCAACGTTTGCGCCTTCTTTACCTTCCAGGCGGTGTACATACACCTTCATGTCTTTTTCTACTTTAAACTGCTGTCCGGCTATGTCAACTATTGCGTACATTTTATTTGTATTAATGTTTTAATAAATACCTCAAATTCTTTTGAGGGGCTGCAAAGGTAGAAATTTATTCATTCGGTGCAAATGAAAAATTTGCCTCAGCTAAAAGAACTTTCTTTTAGTTCGTTACGGCCAATCTAATACTCTGCATTCCCTGCGAAGTATTAAGCCTTGCAAGGTAAATACCCGGAGCCAGACTTAAGGCCTTTGCCGAAAACTCAAACCGATGCTGTCCTGCACCCATTTGTGTGTTGGCAAGGGTTGAAACCTTTTCACCTGTAATATTAAAGACCTCTAACTGTATTTTGTCTGACGATGGCAGATTTACATAAAGCTGTGTGGTTTCACTAAACGGATTTGGGTAACTGGTAAACAAAACAGGATTAAAATGTTCATTAACAGAAGAGCCAGTATCGGGAAGAGCTTCTTCAGTATATTGAACATAGAACAACATCATTTCATCATTCGTTGTGTTACCCCACCAAAGTGTATCATCCGTAAAATTCTGGTAGGTTGCTTCAAAGATTAAACCTGTCTGAATAGAAACTTCATAAAGCGGATCAAAGATGCGGACTGCAGGATGTTCCCAATCATAAAAGCCTTGATTGAATGAATAATCTCTGTTATAAAATCCTTCATAAAATTGCTCGCCTTTTTGTCCGTTGGCTGTGCTTTTATATATATCAAAATCTTTTCCGCGTGCATGCGTATGCCCTTGCAGCGACCAGATATGCCAGGTTGGAGCCTGGGGGTAAAAAGGGAAACCAAAACGGTATGTAAAAGTATGGTCAAGCCCATCATTGGGAATAATTAAGTCTTGTCCGAAAGTACCTGTGCCCAGAATAAACTCAACTGCGTTAATTGGAATAAGCACTGAAAACATTTCAATCTTATTTGTATCAGGTACGGCAGTGTAAACATTAGTGTATGATTCTGCTGCTATTATTGAATCTTCGTCATAATTTACAAGATGGTAATTCATGTCCAGAACCTGATCTCCTTTCCATCTGAAAGCAGTATTTCCGGGAAGGTTATAAGCAAAAGCGTCCTGCCAGGTAGCAACCATATTATTCACGCCCAGCGAACTTCCTTCCGGGTCGTTTATATTTCTTAATCCTGCAGGGTAATCTGCTTCTCCTCCATCAACAAATTTGTAGATTATGAAGTGATGCGATTCATCATTAAAAAATGTTTCAAGTTTTCCAACATCAACGCTATCAGCAAACAAGGAGATGTCTTGTTTTTTAAAATATTCAACTTCCTGTTGTGGTGCCAGAAAGAATGGTCCCATACGTAGCTGAAAACCTTCGCCTTCAGCAGGTGCAGGTGGTGTTGCCTGACGAGGTTTTCCGTTCACGTGATAGTAGTCATACAAAAGTTGCGGGTCAACAGCTTGTCCAGTTTCTTTTGCTCCGAAAAGTATCCACTGACGGATAAGTTCTACTTCTTCCTTTTCAAGTACAGGCTGCCCGTCAGGCATTGAATTTCCTTCAGTAACTTCAATCGGGTAATAATCATCCCAAGCATTATAAGAGCATTTGCGCAATAAAAAACTTTTCTCGGGATGACCGGGATAAATGCGTTTATAGCCTTTTGATAAAGCAGTTGGATTTACAGGGTTTACATCTACAATATTGTTGTAAACCACAGCAGCATCGCCACCTCCATAAAGGTCAAGGTTTCCCGATGTTCCGCCATTTCCGTGGCAGCCTATTGTGCAGTTTGCCTGAAATAGTGAATAAACCTGTTGATAGGTGTCTTGTGCCGTTGCATTTAAACTGATAAGCGCAATAGCGCCAACTACTAATTTTTTCATAAAAGGCTTAATCTATTTTTACAATTTGTTTAGAAATACTTTCGCCATTTACACTCAGGCGAACAAAATAAGTTCCGGTTATCCAACCGGGAGCATTGGTGTTGATTTGTGCAAAATGTTTTCCAACTGATTCATTTCTGTTAATCAGGTTGACAATTAATTTTCCGCTGATATCGTATACATCAAGCGTAACATTGGCTTGTTCTTTCAGTTGGTAAGAAAAATTAAGAACATCTGATACCGGGTTAGGGTAAGCCGAAACTTCAGCCATCGGCAGCGTTTCGGGAACACCAATATTAATTAAATCTCCAATAGTGTATTGAATGAAAGCCAGCATCATTTCATCTGCGGTGGTTAATCCAAAAGTAATAACAAAGGCCTGCTCGTCAGGATCACTGATCAGGAATTTTGCTTCCTGAATAACACCGTTAGATGCTTCAATAGTTTCCAACGGGTCAAAATATCTGTTGGCAGGGTGTTCCCAATCATAATAGCCCTGATTGAAGGTGTAGGCTGTATTGTAATTTCCGTCATAAAGAATTTCTCCTTTGGTGCCGTCACTGTTACGTTTATAAATGTTATAGGAAGTGCCGTATTTGTGGGTATGCGAAGACAAAAACCAGATATTCATGTTGTCTGATGAACCCGGAACATTGTAGGGGTCTGTAAACGTTTGCTCCTCCCCATTATTTAAAATAAAAATAGAAGGATTAATCAATAACTCTGAGTGCATTTCTTTTATTGCTGTTCCCAGGGGCTGAGTATAAATATTAGAATATCCTTCCGCAGCAAGTATTGAGTTTTCAGAATAATTGATGGTGTGGTAATTCATGTCAATGAATGAATTAGTAGTAAAGTAATAAGCAGTCCCAAATGGAAGGTCGGTTGTGTCGGTGTCTACCCAGCCTACAATATATTTTGTCTGGTCCGGGAAAACGCTGGACAGATCTACTTCTCTTAACCCTTCTGCCACTGCGGTGTCAGCTCCCGGTATATAGTTAAAAATAAGCATATGGTGCGAGTCGTCATTGATGTTACAGGTCATTTTATTTACCTCAAAACCGGTGGTGTTAAAAAGAGCTTCTTTTTTGTAGTATTCAATTTCTTCAAGAGGTTCAAGAAAAATTGGCCCGAAATGTACCTGAAAACCTTCGCTCGGATTGGGTGCCGGTGGTGGAGTTAACCGCGGTATTCCATTTACATGGTAGTAATCATATAATGTTTGTGTATCAACAATGTTTCCGCTTTGCGGTGCTCCTTTTAATATCCATTGGCGAACAAGTTCTATTTCTTCTTTTTCTAATGAAGGCTGATTATTAGGCATTGCACCACCCTCCGAAACTTCTAAACTGTATGCAGCATCCCATGTAGTTATGGCGCATTTGCGAAGCAGATAACTGCGGTCGGGATAGCCTGGCATAATACGTTTATTACCTTTTGCTGCAGCAGTTGGGTTTACCGGAGTAACACCAACAATATTGTTGTAAACAGTTGTTGCGCTTCCGCCACCATTCAAATCCAAATTCCCTGATGGAGAACTGCCGGTATGGCAACCAACAGTACAGTTTGCCTGAAAAAGATTGTAAACGCGTTGATAAGTTGATTGAGAAGATGCGCTGAATGCTGATAAAACAAGCGCTGAAAAAATGTAAAAATGTTTCATGTACTAAATTGTAGATTGTTGATATACACCTTTTTTTAAGGCGGCTAAAGGTAATTAAATCATTAGGGTGGGCAATAGAAACTCTTTCCGATACCTTATAAATAGAAGAACTCTGCATTTTAGCCGATAAGCCAAGGTTTTAGTTCTCTCTATTTTGCGTGTTGAAAAAATCGCTGAAATCGTTTGTTTATCGATTTCAAAATACTATAGATTTGCGCGATTTTTAAAAAAGAGGTCTGAACGAATTATATAAATGACACGATGAAGAAAATTCTGTTTTTTGTTTTCGCATTTATTGCCATGCAGGTTTATTATTCCTGTTCATCACATTCAGGTGAAGTAAAAGGAAATCTTGTTTCTTCGGCTGAAATGACTGTTGCAATTGAAGGGATGACTTGCCCGAGCGGTTGTGCTAAAACCATTGAAAAGACCGTTGCCGGACTTGCCGGAGTTAATTACAGCAAGGTAAACTTTGAAGAAAAAACAGCAAGCTTCAAATTTGATGATACCAAAACTTCGGAAAAACAAATACTGGATGCCATTGCTGCCTTAAATGAAGGACAATATAAAGTGAGCAATGTAGAAATAAACGTTATAAAGAATTTGAATGGAGGAGAAGGAGTGGAAGCTGTTGAAGAAAAATTAGTAAAAGATACCGCTGTTTAATCAGACTTAAAATAGAAACCTTAAATCAATCAATATAAACCAAATCAACATGTTTAAAAAAATCACCTACATAGCCGCTGTACTTAGTGCCTTTGTAATTTCAAGTATCTCACCAAACTTTGCAGTATCACAAAATATGGGCAATGGCTCAGAAGACCAGTTTAAATTAACTGCATTTCCAAATCCTTCATCATCTACCATTACTATTAAGTATCAGTTGCCCCAAAACACAACCGTAAAGCTGATGATATTCAGTGTTGATGGAAGTGTAGGCAAAGTTTTATTTGCCGGTAACCGCACAGCCGGTGAGTATTCCGAAACGTATGATATTTCAACCCTTGCAGCCGGACAGTATTTTTATCAACTGCAAACCGAAACTGATTTGGTTACCAAACCAATAAGTATGACGGGCGGGGCTGCGAAGCAGAATTAAATCTCTTTAACGTAATAAAAAGGTCACACGCCTTTGGCGTGGGACCTTTTTGTTTTTGTTAATTGTTTTATAGCCCTTATTATGATAATGAATGTTTTATTTATTTTTGCATAAAAAGAAGATGAGTGCCGCAAAGCGCGAACAGAACGAAAACGAATTTGATTATTGGGAAGTGCTTGATGGAGGCGGCAGGAAATATTGGTTTGATATAAAAGGTAAATCAGGCGGATTTGCCCGCTATGTAAAAACGGTTGATGAACAGGAACAAACTATTTTATTTGTACAGGAGATTTATAATGCACAAGGCAAACTGACAGATATTCATGAAAAATATCCCGTTGATAAAGGACATAAAAAGATAACACCATGATAACAAAACAAGAAGTTGCACAGCAACTGGCAAAATATCTTAACCATAGTATAACTCTTGCTGAATTGGTAAACTGGGCAGAGAACGCTGTTATGGAAGGTAATGTAGAACCGGGCGATGCAAAAACATTGATGCACACGCTTGGCAGGCTGGGTGCTGCTGATGTTAAAGAGTTTGGGTTATTGTGGGAAGATTGCGAACAAATTATGCGTGATCTTGGATACGATATAAGAGTTAATGTAGTATTAGCCGCGTGAGAGATTATGTAAATTTAAAAAGCGCTAATAAACAAACCCCGCGCCAAAGGCGCGGGGTTTATTATTTTATTACCCGTGGCAATTCTTATACTTCTTACCGCTTCCGCAAGGGCAGGGGTCGTTGCGGCCAATTTTATCTTCCACTTTTACAGGCATGGGTTTTTCCTGCTCTGCATTGGGAACTCCGGGCTGGCGGGGTGCGCCTGGTTCATCTCTTCCCACTTTAAGATTGGCATCGGGTTTTGGCGGGGCATAATTCCGTTTAAAACTTGCGGGTGCCTGTTCAGGCAAGGTGCCTTTGAAAAGGAAAGGAATAATTTCGTTATTTACTTTTCCCAGCAGTGTTTTAAATAATTCAAATGACTCGAATTTATAAATCAGCAGCGGGTCTTTTTGTTCGTAAGCCGCATTCTGCACCGATGATTTCAGTTCATCCATTTCGCGCAGATGCTCTTTCCACAGGTCGTCAATAATGGCAAGTACAATATTTTTCTCAAACGAAACGGCAAGAACTTTTCCGCGTGTTTCATACGCTTTTTTAAGATTTGTAACAACGTTCAGTGTTTTTATTCCGTCACTGAAAGGGATTACGATATTCTCAAAACTTGCTCCTTCATTTTCATACACTTGTTTTATAACAGGGTACGCACGTTCAGCACTGAATTCTTTTTTCTGCCTGTATTTATCTTCCAGAAAATGAAAAACTTTTTCTGTCAGTTGCTGTACATTGGTGGAAGCAAATTCATCAGCAGTTATGGGTGATTCAACCGAGAAGGTGCGGATGAGTTCTATTTTAAATCCTTCAAAATCTTTGGTCTCGCGGTACTGCTCCAACACGTTTTCACATGTATCGTAAATCATGTTTGAGATGTCAACCGAAAGGCGTTCGCCATACAGCGCATGTCTTCTGCGTTTGTAAATCACCTCGCGCTGCGAGTTCATTACATCATCGTATTCCAGCAATCTCTTCCTGATTCCAAAATTGTTTTCTTCTACTTTTTTCTGTGCGCGCTCAATGGATTTTGTCATCACCGAATGTTGAATAACTTCACCTTCTTTGTGTCCGAGGCGGTCCATCCATTTAGTCATTCTGTCGCCACCGAAAAGGCGCATCAGATTATCTTCGAGCGAAACAAAGAACTGTGAAGAACCCGGGTCACCCTGTCTTCCCGCACGACCGCGCAACTGGCGGTCAACGCGTCTGCTCTCGTGGCGTTCTGTTCCTACAATTGCTAAACCTCCGGCTTCTTTTACTCCCGGACCAAGTTTGATATCCGTTCCGCGACCAGCCATGTTGGTAGCAATGGTAACAGCGCCTGTTTGTCCTGCTCCGGCAACAATTTCTGCTTCGCGCTGGTGCAGTTTTGCATTCAGCACGTTGTGTTTAATGCCTTTCATTTTCAACATGCGCGAAAGCAATTCCGAAATTTCTACGGATGTTGTTCCCACCAACACAGGTCTTCCTTTTTCTGTTAATGAAACAATCTCTTCTATTACTGCTCCGTATTTTTCGCGGGCGGTTTTGTAAACCAAATCTTCGCGGTCGTTACGCGCAATGGGGCGGTTGGTAGGTATTACCATCACATCCAGTTTGTAAATATCCCAGAACTCGCCTGCTTCTGTTTCGGCAGTTCCGGTCATACCTGCAAGCTTATTATACATACGGAAATAATTCTGCAGGGTGATGGTTGCATACGTCTGAGTTGCAGCTTCCACCTTCACATTTTCTTTTGCTTCAATCGCCTGGTGCAAGCCATCGGAATACCTGCGGCCTTCCATAATACGGCCGGTTTGCTCATCCACAATTTTTACTTTGTTTTCAATCACCACATACTCCACATCTAATTCAAAAAGTGTGTAGGCTTTCAGCAATTGATTGATGGTGTGAATGCGCTCCGACTTGATGGCGAAGTCGCGCATCAGGTCCTCTTTTTTCTTTGCTTTTTCGTGGTCGTCAACAGGCAGGTGTTCTATTTCCGCCACTTTGGTTCCCATGTCGGGAAGCACAAAGAACTCCGTATCATCTGAGTTTCCGGTGATGAGGTCAATACCTTTTTCGGTCAACTCAATGGAGTTATTTTTCTCGTCAATCACAAAAAACAGTTCTGCATCTACCTTGTGCATTTCCTTGTTCTGGTCCTGCATGTAGAAGTTTTCTGTTTTCTGCATGATGGTTTTTACACCGGGCTCACTCAGGTATTTTATATGTGCTTTGTTTTTAGGTAAACCGCGCTGTGAACGGTATAACAATAAACCACCTTCTTCGTCTTTTCCTTCTTTGATTAATTTTTTTGCTTCGGAAAGCGCATTGTTTACATAGTTGCGTTGAGCTGCAATCAGTCGCTCAATTTTCGGTTTCATTTCCGAGAACTCCTGTTTATCGCCTTTTGGAGTTGGTCCGGAAATAATCAACGGTGTCCGCGCATCGTCAATCAATACTGAGTCAACCTCATCCACAATGGCATAATTGTGTTTGCGCTGCACCAGGTCTTCGGGGCTGCGCGCCATATTATCACGCAGGTAATCAAAACCAAATTCGTTGTTGGTTCCGTAAGTGATATCAGCTAAGTATGCTTTTCTGCGCGCTTCGGAATTGGGTTGATGATTATCAATACAATCTACTGTTATCCCGTGAAATTCAAAAAGTGGGCCCATCCATTCACTGTCCCTTCGGCTGAGGTAATTGTTAACGGTAACAAGGTGTACACCTTTTCTTGACAAGGCATTCAGATACACGGGAAGCGTTGCTACCAGCGTTTTTCCTTCACCTGTTCCCATCTCGGCAATTTTGCCTGAATGCAAAGCAATACCACCAATAAGCTGCACATCGTAATGCACCATGTCCCATTTTACTTCGGTGCCGCCTGCAATCCATCGGCTGTTCCATACAGCACTGTTGCCTTCTATCACCACATGTTGTTTGTGAACAGAAAGGTCGCGGTCCATCTGGCTGGCAGTAACCCGCAGCGATTCATTTTCAGAAAAACGTTTTGAAGTTTCTTTCACCACGGCAAATGCTTCGGGAAGAATTTCAAGCAGAACTTCTTTTGTTTTTTCTTTTATGGTTTCTTCCAGCTTGTCAATGCGCTCGTACATGTTTTCTTTTTCATGTGCATCTAATTCAGGATTGTTTTCAATCTTTTCGCGGATAGAAGTGATTTCATCGTTTTCGGTTTTCAGAAAATCCTGAATACGCTGACGAAAGGTATCTGATTTTGCACGAAGCTGATCGTTGGAAAGTGAAGCAAGTTTTGGAAATTCTTCTTTTATTTTTTCAACCAACGGCATCACTTCTTTGATGTCGCGGTCGGCTTTGCTTCCGAATATTTTTCCGGCTAAGCCGCTAATGAAGTTTATCATTTTATGTGTTCAGGTGTTAATGTTTTTGGGTGTCCAAGTGTTAATGTGTTCAGGTTGTCGGCAATCCTGATTCTTGCTTCTATACTCTTGTTTCTCTGTTTTCTCAATTATTAAACCAATGCTGAAACTCTGACAGGGTGTCAGCAAAGGCGTGCGAAGGTAGAAAAATTAGTTACCACCCAAGCCACTCTTTGAAAAAAGGAGTAGGCGGATTTTCATAGGATTACATTATAATTCTTTTCCTAGTCTTGCCAAGAGAATATTGAGCATTTCGCAATATTTGGCAACGGTTCTGCGTGCAATTATTGTTTAAAGTCTTCCACAGAATTACATTCAAAAACGTTGAAATTTCGATAGGCGAACTGAGTCCACTTCATTTGCCGGAAACCAATTTTGCCTCCTTGCAAAATCTTGCCTAAATGCTTTCCGTCATCAAGCCAGTCAATTACTTTTCGCGAATCAATATAGAGCAGTATTCTTCCTTCAAACTTTACCAATTGAATTTTATGAATGGCTTTTGAATAAAGCGGTATACCCGGCTCATGCGACTGCACTTTGTGGAATCCTTTGTTCTTGCGCAAATTGGCAGTTTCTCTTCCGGGGTGGTCTTTGCTGTTAGCATAATAAGAAATGTGATAATTGTTGATAGCCCCTTTTGTATATTCTTTGAATGTTCCGTTTCGTTTAGGTAACGAGGAAGCAAAGATGTCCTCCCTGTTCAATCCTTTGGCAGAAAAAAACACAATGCATAACCCCGCTTCTGTATAAAGATTTTGAACTTCCCATTCTGCAATAAAATTTTCAGGGAATTCCTGCGGACACCAAAACACATGATGACCTTTTTCATTGGGAGAAAACATTTTCATCCATCCGTTTGCAAATTCAACTTGCCCTGCGCCTTCCATTCGCCAACCTGCTGTATCTTCTTTAGTCGCGAGAGTATTAGCATACAATAGTTTGCCTTTCGGATATGTTTGTGCTAAGGCATTTAAGAAAGTGAGTTGGAGAAATGCGATAAACAACAAGGGTAATATTGCTTTCATATCCGATTTGATTAACGAGTGGTTATTTCCGTTTCTCTTTTGCTCAATACATAAATCATGTCACCGGAAACAGTCAAAATCCAGGAACCAATCATGAGGCAGTAAGCCCATTCTAAAACAGTAAGTCCCCACAATTCAGGGCGAACAAAATTTGCGGAATCGTTTACATATTGGTTAAATATTTCTTTGGGCCAGGCTATGGCCATCAAAAAAATCAACGCAATAATAAATCCCTGCACACTAATGCTGTGGTGCATTTTTCTCTGTTTGTTTTGCCAAATGCAATAACTAAAAAGGACAATTGAAATCATTGCCCCTGAGAAAAAGACCAGGGCAGCATTCCGGTGAGCAGTCCAGCTGTCGGCAGTAAAATAGCCAATAGCCGAAAAGCTAAGGGTTGCGCCTATTCCTATATAAGAGGCATACCATGCTAACGGATTTTTTCGGAGATATATTCCCAACCCATTTGTGAACATCATCAACAGCACACCACCAATGCCCAAACAGATATTAAACACATAAGAGTATTCACTTGCTGCAGCTAAACCGAGTTCTGATATAAAATGGTTTTGTGGCGAATATGCCATTGAGCGGGTGTAATGCGATGCCGATGCAAAAAGTCCAAAAGCAATAACTAAACAACCTGCAATGCCAGTAGCCGGAGTGATATAGTGTAGATTAAAGTTTTTGAAATTAATACGCATAAGACATCAAGGTTAACTTGCCTCTGTTAAATTGTAATGTTTCCCAATGTTTGAAATGTTTCTATAGTTGATCAGCTATTTGTCTGAAAACAAACCACCAGTTTACCCGCTCAGCTTTCAAGGTTTTTTCTCTATCGTTAAACAAAATAATCAGCAGGTTTTTTTCGGGGTTAATATAAATGTGCTGCTTGTATAAACCTATAGCCATGAAATCTCCATATTCCTTCAGACCGATATGCCAGCAATAGTTGTAATTGTAACTGCTGCCGTTATAAGTATCTCTGCTTATTGATTTATTATACCACGCTTCGCTGATAATTCTTTTTCCATTCCACATTCCCTTATTCAGATATAACCTTCCGAATTTGGCATAGTCCTTTGCCGTTGCGCCAATACAGCAGAAACTTTTTTCCTGGTGGTTCTTTTCATCCACACTCCACACCCCGTCAGAACACATTTGTATAGGTTTCCAGATCTTATCTTCAAGATATTTGGAAGGAGCTATTCCTGTGGCTCTTTTCAGAATTAATCCAAGTAGTTCCACATTAATATTCAGGTAGTGCTGTTTAATGCCCGGCAAAAATTCAAACTTAATTTGCTTAAGTGCTTTCAGTGAATTTCGCCCGTAATAAATAGTAGCATCAGTAGCCATATTATATTTTATGCCTGATGTATGGTTGAGTAAATGTTCGATGGTAAGGTTATCTGCATGAGGCACATTCGCCAATTCGGGGATATATTTTATTACCTGTTCCTGCTCACTTTTAATAAAGCCCTCTTCTATAGCAATGCCGATAAGGGCAGAGGTAAATGATTTGGCAATTGAATAGGATGAATGAACTTCCTGTTCATTTATTTTTTTGCTGTAGTATTCATACTTTACAGTATCGTTTTGAATAACCAGCAGACTTCTGATTTTATGCGTAGGCGCAAAAGTATCAAGCGACATAAAAAAAGGAATGTCGTTGGTCCAGTCATCAATTTTAAGTTTCTTGCCTGATTGGGTTAGCTCCTTTGTAAACTCAAAACAGTCATTGCCCGAATGAATAACTGAGCTTTTAAAACGTTTAATGTCTTTGTCGTCCGGATTGACAAGAAAGATACTTCTTACCGGTACACAACTATTAAGCAACATTATTGAAAAGTAGAAGAGCAACAATCTAAATAACTTCATTACGGATTGGCTAAATTATTTCCTTGTTTTTGACTTTGTGATAATTTGTGAGTTATTGGCCAAATGCAAATATGCCAAAAAGGGGGTTAGTTTTTTGTGGGACTTTGAGAAATAAAAACCCACATTTACTACAACTCTTTTCTTAGTCTTGCTACAGGAATGTTGAGCATTTCGCGGTATTTGGCAACGGTTCTGCGGGCAATGTTGTAGCCTTTTTCTTTCAGGATTTTGGCGAGTTTGTCGTCAGCAACGGGCTTGCGTTTGTCTTCGGCAGCAATGGTTTCGGAAAGGATTTTCTTTACCTCCCGTGACGAAACTTCTTCGCCTTCATCATTGGAAAGCGATTCAGAGAAGAAAGATTTTATTAAAAATGTGCCGAACTGTGTCTGCACATATTTGCTGTTTGAAACACGGGAAATGGTGGAAATATCCAATCCAACAATATCTGAAATGTCTTTCAGAATCATAGGTTTCAATTTGGTTTCATCACCTGAAAGAAAATATTCGGTCTGATAATTCATAATGCAATCCATAGTAACCAGTAAGGTTTGCTGACGCTGAAGAATGGCATCAATAAACCATTTTGCCGAATCAATTTTCTGGCGGATGAATACCGTTGCCTCCTTCATTTCTTTTGGATGATTTTTTTTGTTACCACCGTATTCTTTCAGCATCTCTTTGTATTCCTTGCTTACTTTAAGTGCGGGTGCGTTGCGCTGGTTGAGGCTGAGTTCCAGTATCCCTTCGTTGTTGGTGATGATAAAATCAGGAATTACATTGGAAACGCTTTTCACGTTGTCAGCCATGGTATTACCCGGGCGGGGATTCAGTTTCAGAATTTCGTTGACAGCATCTTTTAAATCTTCCTGCTCGAGCTCCAGTTCTTCTGCAATTTTGTCGTAATGCTTTTTAATAAAGGCATCCATCATTTTGTCAATAATAACGATGGCGGTGTGGTTGGTAATGCTGTGTTCCCTCCGTTTTAACTGAAGAAGCAAACATTCGCGCAAATCGCGTGCGCCCACACCGGGCGGGTCGAACTGCTGAATGATGTGGAGGAGTTCATCCAATTCTTTTTCGGTGGTGGTGATGTTTTGTCCGAATGCTAAATCATCAACCATTGCAGAAAGTTCTCTGCGCAGGTAGCCATCGTCATCTATGTTTCCGAGAATGTGTGTTGCAATGTTATGCTGGCGCTCGTCCAGTTTGCGCATGCCTAATTGTTCGGTCAGTGCCTCCTGAAAACCTGCTGTGCCTACTATTGGAATTTCTTTGCGCTCGTCATCCGGACTGGTATTGTTTGCCGAGAGTTTGTAATCAGGAATTCCATCATCGTCTTCATCAAAATAATCATCAATATCATGGTCTTCTCCGTCTTTTATTTCTTCCTGTTTTTCTTCTTCTTTTTCCTCTTCACTGTCGGTGGTTTCTTCTTCATCCTTTATTTCCTCGTCAGTATCTTCAGGAGCTTCCTCCAATTCTTCATCGGTTTCTTCACCTTCTTCTAGGGCAGGATTAATTTCCATCTCTTCCTTGATGCGCTGCTCTAATTCCATAGTAGGAATTTGCAGCAGTTTCATCAGTTGAATCTGTTGCGGACTGAGTTTTTGTTGAAGTTTTAGTTGGAGGCGTTGGTTAAGCATACATCAAAATTCGGCATTTTTCGGGAAACGCGGAAATGGAATTACATCACGGATATTAGTCATGCCGGTAACGAACATCATCAATCGCTCGAAACCGAGGCCAAATCCTGCATGAGGAACGGTTCCGAACTTTCGTGTTTCCAGATACCACCACAAACTTTTTTCTTCTATTCCTACTTCAGTTATTCTGCGGTGAAGTTTTTCATAGACCTCTTCACGCTGCGAGCCTCCAACAATTTCACCAATGCCGGGGAATAAAATATCCATAGCAGCAACGGTTTTACCGTCATCATTCTGCTTCATGTAAAATGCCTTGATGGCAGCAGGATAATTATAAAGTATAACCGGTTTTTTAAAATGTTTTTCTACCAGAAAACGTTCGTGCTCACTTTGCAAATCCGCTCCCCACTCATTAATAATGTAAGAGAATTGTTTCTTTTTGTTGGGTTTTGATTCGCGGAGAATTTCAATCGCTTCGGTGTAAGTAAGTCGCACAAAATCGTTTTCTGTAACAAACTTCAGCTTCTCAATTAACTCAAGCGGACTGCGTTCTGCCTCCGGTTTTGATTTCTCTTCGTCCAGCAATCTTCCGCTCAGAAATTTTAAATCGTCCTGGCAATTTTCAAGAATATATTTCACCACATACACGAGCATGTCTTGGGCTAATGTCATGTTATCGTTGATGTCGGCAAAAGCAACTTCGGGTTCTATCATCCAGAACTCGGCAAGGTGGCGGGAGGTGTTTGAATTTTCAGCACGGAACGTTGGACCGAAGGTGTAAACTTTTGAAAGGGCAAGCGCACCCAGCTCAGCTTCTAGTTGTCCGGAAACAGTGAGGTTGGTCTCTTTGCCAAAAAAATCCTGGCTGTAATCTACTGTGCCGTCTTCATTAAGCGGAGGATTTTTTGCATTCAGTAACGTAACGCGGAACATTTCACCCGCGCCTTCAGCATCTGAACCTGTGATGATTGGAGAGTGGATGTTATAAAAACCGTTGTCGTTAAAAAATTTGTGAATGGCAAAAGTGAGCGCATGACGGATGCGGAACACCGCGCTGAATGTATTGGTACGGAAACGCAGGTGAGCAATTTCACGCAAAAATTCAAGCGAATGTTTTTTTGGTTGCAGCGGAAATTTTTCAGGGTCGGCAACACCGTAAACAAAAACTTCATTTGCCTGAATTTCTACTGTTTGTCCTGCACCTGTTGATTTTACCAATGTTCCGGTAACACCAACGGCAGCACCTGTTGTAACTTGTTTCAAATCTTCTTCCGAGAAAATTTTCATGTCGGCAACCACCTGAATATTGTTGATGGTTGAACCATCGTTGAGGGCAATAAATTGCACAAACGCATTTCCGCGTTTGGTGCGCACCCAGCCTTTGGCGGTTACCTGTTTGTCAACTTCTGTTGATGCTAATAATTCTTTTACGGGGGTATGTTTTCTGTCTTGCATAGTAGGGCGCAAAGTAAATCAAAATTCAGCTAATTTCGTGCGCTGATTTTATGAGCACTCAGGTTTTTTATATCCGCAATATGGTTAGTTCGCGCTGCATCCGCTCAGTGGGTGATGCGATAAAACTTGCCGGTGCACACGAAGAAGAAAAAACTACCTTAGGCAAAGCGGTTATTTCATTTGAGCCCGGAAAATTCAAGAAAGAAGAATTTGTAAGAGCGTTGCGTGAAGAAGGTTTTGAACTGATTGAAAGTAAAGATGAACAAGCTGTTGAGCAAATAAAAGTAGCTGCAATTGAATTGGTTTATCATGCCAATAATGCCAATTCACTTATCCGCAATTCGGATTACCTGAGTGAAAAAGTGGGAATGCCTTATGTTTCACTGAGCAAACTTTTTTCAGAAAAAACAGGTCATACGTTAGAGAAATACATCATTCTCCTGAAGATTGAAAAAGCAAAAGAATTACTGAGTTATAATGAATATACGTTGAGCGAAATCTCTTACATGATGGGCTACAGCAGTGTGCAATATCTAAGCAATCAGTTCAGGCAGATAACGGGCTACACCGTTTCGGAATACAAGACAAAAGGTATTAACGACCGCAGGCCGCTGGATAAATTGCTGGATTAGCAGTGTCGTCATGCTGAACATGTTTCAGCATCTGATAAATGAGACCCTGAAACAAGTTCAGGGTGATCAAATTTACTGCCCGCTGATTACAAGATTACCCCTGTAAATTTTATTATCTTTCTGGAGCAGATAAAAATACTGACCTGCAGCCATTCCTGAAGTATTAAAAGGAACAGTGTG